>CAZGCI010000038.1:0-37843 GCA_964524185.1 uncultured Thiohalocapsa sp.
GCAGCGCTCCTCGGTACCGCGACTTCTACCTGCACGGCACCGCCGTCGCCGGCGGTGGCTTCATCCCCGGCGACAAGGACGGCGTGCTCACCTCGTACGGCTACCACGGCGCCGAGACGCGACCGATGCGGGACCCCGACGCCAACGTGGTGTCGCACCGCAACGCGACCCCGTTCTTCGGCGTCGGCCTCATCGCCATCGGTGAGGCCGCCGGCGGACAGCTCCAAGCTCAGCACGCCCTGGTTGCGGGCGCGGAATAGCGCCAGCGCCCGATGCGACGGGATACTGCGGATGGGCTCGGCGTACTCGAAATAGTCCGAGAACTTGGCGCCGACGGCCTCCTGCCCCGGCAGGACCCGTGCCTTGAGCACCCCGCGCTGCCACAGCGCCTCGCGTAGTGCGCCCACAAGCTCGGGGTCCTCCGCAGCGCGCTCCATGAGGATTTGTCGCGCGCCCTCCAGTGCCGCGGCGGTGTCGACAATGCCCTGTTCAGGGTTGATGAAGTCCGCCGCCTGCGTCTCCGGCGCCCGCTCCGGTTTGCTCAGCAGCGCCTCGGCTAGGGGCTCGAGCCCCGCCTCGCGGGCCATCTGCGCCTTCGTCCGGCGCTTGGGCCGATACGGCAGGTAGAGGTCCTCCAGGCGCTGCTTGGTCTCGGCGGCCAGCACCGCCGCATGCAGCTCCGCCGTCAACTTGTCTTGCTCTTCGAGACTCGCGAGCACTGCCGCGCGGCGTTCTTCCAGCTCACGCAGGTAGGTGAGCCGCTCCTCCAGCAGCCGGAGCTGGACATCGTCCAGCCCGCCGGTGGCCTCTTTACGATAGCGGGCGATGAAGGGGACGGTGGCGCCGCCGTCGAGCAACCCGATGGCCGCTTCGACCTGCGCCGGGCGCGCCACAAGCTCCTTAGAGAGCACTTGAACGATAGATTGCATGCCGCTGAATACGTGACTTATTCAAATAGGGAGGCTATTCTAGGCAAAGGTTGATCGCTTGGCCATCCTCGGGCTACCCCATGGACTTTATCCAGATCGTGCTACTCGCCTGCGTGCAGGGACTGACGGAGTTCCTGCCCATTTCCAGCTCGGGCCACCTGGTCTTGACACCGCTCCTGTTCGGCTATGTGCTGCAGGACCTCTCCTTCGACGTGGCCGTGCACCTGGGCAGCCTGCTCGCCGTGGTGCTGTACTTCCGCCGGGACCTCGTCAACATGGCGCTGGCCATGGCGAACGGAATCGGTCGCGGGGCCTGGGCCCACCTGACGCCGGCGCGGCGCCAGGACGCTCAGCTCGGTTGGATGGTAGTGATCGCCACCCTGCCCGTGTTGGCGCTGGGACTGCCGCTCAAGCATCTGCTGGAGGTGCTGCGCACCGACGATACGGTCATCGCGCTGGTCATCGCCAGCACCATGATCGGCTTCGGCTTGCTGCTCTGGTATGCGGACGTGCGCGGCAGCCGCCGGTTGGATGAGCGCGCCATCAACTGGATCGTGGCTCTGTTCATCGGTCTGTTCCAGGCCATCGCCATCATCCCGGGAACCTCGCGCTCCGGCATCACCATGACGGCAGGACTGTTCATGGGGCTCACGCGACGTGCGGCGTCGCGCTTCTCCTTCCTGCTGTCTATCCCGATCATCCTGCTCGCCGGCGCCGCGGCCACAAAGGATTTGTTGATGGCCGCTGGCCCCGTGGATTGGCCGGCGCTCGGCATCGGCGCAGCCGTATCGTTCGTCGTGGCCTACGCGACGATTCACTTCTTCCTCGCGTTCATCGAGCGCTTGAGCATGCTGCCCTTCGTGCTCTATCGGCTGCTGTTGGGCGGGGTCATCTTCTGGCTGGTGCTGATGTAGGCCGGTGGCCTGACACCGACGTCATCCAGGCACTTGAGGGGACCTTGAATGTTTCAAGGTGCCCTGCAGACGTCGGCCTAGGCGGCGTTCCAGTCCGTCAGTGCCGCCAATACCCGCCTGCCTTTTTCCGCGTCGGTGGCGAAGGGTGCCCGGCTCAGCTCGATCATGACCCAGGGCAGCTCGGCGGCGTGGGCGCGGACGATATAACCGCCGCTGAAGGGCTGATTCAGGGTCACCACACCGTCGAACTGCCGCCGGAAGCACTCAGCGAGCCCGTCCGCCCAATCCCTGGGGCAAGCGCCGTCGCCATCGCCGATGCAGACCTCAGGCCGCTGCACCCCGGCGTCTGGCCCCACCGGTGGACCAACGGCCGCCATGGTATGGCAGTCGACGCCCAGCACCGCACCGCTGCGGGCCAGCGCTGAGAGACGGCGGTGATAGGGCCGATGCCAGCGCGCCAGCAGCGCTGCCACCGTCGCCGGCGACAGCGGCGCGCGGTAAATGGGCTCGTCCCAGCAGGTATGTGTCTTCACCACGCCGTCCTTGCGGAAGTCGTCCTCGGCCCGGTTCAGATCCACGAAGGCACGGGCAATGTCCGTGCTGACGAAATGCTCCACGCGCCCCCGGAGCCGGCTGTAAATGGCCGCGGCGCCGACGTCGCCGTCCGCGGCGATCTGGGCCGGCGTGAGTCGATTGAGATGGGCCACTTCGTCCGGAACCGTGAGGCCCGCGTGCGGCACGGAGATCAGGAGTGGCAGGGTCCCCACGGCCGCTCCCTGGTTAGTCCGCCGGCCCAATGGCGGAGCCGTCGCGACGCGGATCCGCGACGCCGATGTACTCGCCGTTCTCGCTCAACACGAGCTGCACGCAGCCGAGGTAGAAGCTGTAGGGATCGCGCGCGTCGATCTCGAAGCCATGGCGGGCCAGCATCTGCGGAATGTCATTGCGCATCCGCGCAGCCTCCAGCGCCACCTTGCCGGTGATGCTGCAATGGAGCCGGGGTGCCTCCACGGCATCCAAGGGCGCAGCGCCGCGCTCCAAGCGCAGCAGCACCTGGAGGATGGCCGAAACAATGCGTTCCGAACCCGGCGAGCCGATGGCGAGCCAGGGCCGGTGTCCGCGGAAGACGATGGTGGGCGCCACCGAGGCCCAGGGGACCGCGTTGGGCCGCAGGTAGTACGGGTGTGCGATGTCTTGGTACTCGAACGCGCTCATGTAGTTGTTGTAGATGAAGCCGAGGCTCGGGCTCACCGTAAAAGAGCCGTAGACGCGCTCGATGGACTGGGTCAGGGCGACCACATTGCCGGCACCGTCCATCACCGACAGGTGCGTGGTCTCGCCGCTGTGCGAGCGTCCACGCGGGGCAGCGGCGCCGCCCTCATCCCGCAATAAGCGCGCCTTGATGCGCCGGGCGACGCGCTTAGCGTAGTCGAGGTGCGTGATGTCCTCGCCAAGCTCCAACTCCTGTGCAAACAGTGCCGGATCCTCGGGCCGGTCGGCGCGGTCGAGGTTGGCGCGGCGGATGACATGCGCGAGCAACAGCGCGCCCTTGGGACTGTCCGGATCACGCGCCGCGGCGGGAAACTGCTCCAGCAGGTTCAGCGCCTCGATGAGCGTGCGTCCGGCACCGGGCGGAGGGAAGGTGAAAACCCGCTTGTGCCCCAGGCGGGTCGCCAGCGGACGCCGCTCCGTGGGCCAAGGGATCTGCGCCAGGTCGTCGTCCCGCAAGAGGCCATCGTTGGCCAGCATGTCCGCATGGATGGCCCGGGCGGTCTCCCCCTGGTAGAAGTCCTCCACGCCGGCATCGGCGATGCGCGCCAGGGTCTTGGCGAGCGTCGGCTGACGGAAGCGCGCTCCGATGGGGTGCGGCGTTCTGCCGTCCTTGAGGAAGAACGCGCCCGCAGAGTGCTTTCTCAGATATTTCAACTCGCGCCGGGTCAAGTGGTGCTGCAGCGGCGAGATGCGGTAACCCTCGTCGGCGAGACGGACCGCCGGTGCCAGGACATCGGCCAGGGTCTTCGTGCCGTAATGCTTCAGGGCATAGGCGAGCACGGCGGGCGTGCTTGGCACCGTGGTGGCCCGGTGTCCCCGCAGGCGCTCCAAGCGCTCGAGCTCACCGGGTGGCGTGCGGTTGGGCGCCCGTGTAGCGCCGTCTAGGCAGAACTTGCGACCCTCCTCGGCCAGATGCAGCAGCAGCATGGTTTGGCCGCCGAGGCCGCAGGCGGCCGGCTCCACCACACAGAGCGCGAAGGCCGCGGCAACCGCGGCATCCACGGCGTTGCCGCCGGCAGCCAGGATTTCGGCGCCGGCCTCGGTGGCGTGATAGTGCTGCGTGGAGACCATGCCACTGCGGGAGGCCCCGATGCGCTGCGGATGGACCAGACGATGATCGCCTGGGTCCGGCGCGGTGGCGCCGTTGGACTGTACCGGGTGCATGCGGGTGCCGCCTATCAGCCGTCCAGCAGACACTGCATCAGCAAGAGGGTGCGCTGCACCAGACTGATGCGGGAAACCGCCTCACTACTGGTATAAAGGTCGCTCGTCACCGGTCCCAGCCCGCACACCACAGGCACGTGCTCCGGCACCAGGCCGGCCGCTGATGGCCAGAGCGATGAGTCCGTCGCGACCGGAATATCCCACTCGGCAGCGATGTCCTTGAGGCGCTGCACCAGCGGCGCGTTGACCTTGCGCTCCGGCATGGGCGGGCGGTCGGAAATCATCACGAGATCCCAGTGCACACCCCCGCCGCGCAGAATGCCCCGCATGGCGCGGTCTAGGGCATCGGCCTGCGCTGGGTCTGGATAGGAGACCTGCAGCCCAATGCGCACTCGGTGCGGCAGGCGCATGGGGAAGGCATCCGTCGCAATGTCGCACACGGACACCGCCACGCGCGTCTTGCGGTCGGTGAGCCCGGTGACCTCGTCCAGCTTCCGGTAGAGTACGCGCATGACCTCCGCGCTGCGTCCCGCCTGGCCAAGCCGCAAGGCCTTGCCCTCCACCCGCAGCCGATAACGCCGCTGGCCGCGGCGGGAGGTGATGATGCGGTCGCCGGCATTGCCCGGGTTCAGGACCAGCACACGCCCGGCCTCGGCGCAGGCGCGGTGCAGATAGGCGGTGCTCTCTTCGCAATCGCGACCCTCGTCGGCATAAATCGTGATGCCGAGCTTGGTCCGATTCAGCCGCCGCACGTGCTTCACGGCCCGCAGCGCCATCTCCAACATGGCCAGCGACGCCCGCGAGGAGCCGATGCCCTCTCCGTAGAGCCACTCTGGATCGCGGTGAAAGTGCTCCATGCCGAGCTGTGGATTCACCGGCACGTCCAGGTGGCCCACCACCAGGGTGCCGCCGGCGAGTCCAGCCGGGCTTTCCCAGGTCCAGATGTCACGGTCGTCGGTGAGCTCGCGCACCAAGCGCAGTCCGATATCGCTCATCTGCTCGCTGAGGCGCTGCGCCGCGAGGCGAATCCCCACGGGATCATCGGAGCGGCTGCCGATGGCGGTCCACTCCTCCAGCAGCTTCTCCAGCCGGTCGCGCCGCTCGGTGAGGAAGGCGAAGGCGGCATGCTTCGGCTCCGAGCGCCGCCGGCCCAGGTCTGGCGGATTGGGCGTGCCAAAGTAGCGCGCCGCAGCCACCTCCACCAGCCGCACCACGAGCGCGTCGAAGTCGAGCCCGACGGCCTCGGCGCCTGCCACATAGGAGCCGTGCTCACCAAGACTCGGCAAGCTATTGATTTCCAGAACGTAGAGGTGACCGTTGGCGTCCATGCGCATGTCCACGCGTGCGCAGTCGTAGCAGCCGAGGACTTGGAAGGCCTTCACGGCAATGGCTTTCGCTTTCTCGGCCAGCGCCGGGTCCAACTCTGCCGGGCATTGCACCTGGATCTCGCGCCCCGAGGTGCGCTTTTTGTCTTCCATGGTGTAGATCTGCGGTCCGCCTTCGCCGAAGAGCAGCTCCGCCGGTGGGAAGGCCTCCAGTGCGGTGCCGTTGCCGAGCAAGCCCACATTGATCTCGCGGCCCTGGATGTACGTCTCGGCGAGCACAGGCTGGTCGAACTGCTCGAAGATGGCCTGCGCGGCGTCGCGCAATTCGGCCTCGTCGTTGACGATGCGAAGGCCAAAGGAGACGGCCTCGTTCTTCGGCTTGACAATGAGCGGAAAGGCCATGGCGGGCAGCTCGAAGCCGGGGGCATCCAGCACCGCGAACTCCGGTGTCGGCACGTTGCGCTGCGCGAACAGCATCTTGGCCACCACCTTATCCAGGGCGAGGGAGTGCGCGAGCGGTCCGGAGCCCACATAGGGTACACCCACCATTTCCAGGATGCCCGGCACATGGGTGTAGCGCGCCTGGCCTTGGATGCCGTAGGACAGGTTGAAGGCCATGCCCGGGCGCTCTCCCTTGAGAGCCCGCGGCATGAACTCTTCCAGGTTGTCGATGAGGGCCTTGTCGCCTTCCAGCGCGATGGCCTGGTGGCCGCCCTTCTTGAGCGCATTGACAATGCGACTAATGGCCTTGATGCCGTATTTTTCGCGGTTCGGCTGGCCGAAAAGGTTGATAACCTTCTGGGACTCTCGGTTGTAGATAACGGCGACCTTCATGGGGACTCACTGTTGGCATCGGCGCCCCGTGCCGCGCCGGGGCTCGCTGGGGGCGCGTCAGCATACACCTGGTATGCCGACGCGGTGGTCGCACGGCTCGTCTGGCCCGGTGGGCAAGGGCCGGTACCCCAAAAAAAAAGCCCGCCGCGCGGGGCGCGGCGGGCTTTCTTCCGGGCGGCTACCAGGAACGGCGTTACATGGTCTCGCGCGGGAGTTCACGCACCACGACACGGCGGCGCAGCGGATTGTTCTCCAGCGGGCCCAGGTCGCCGATGATGTACTCGGCGGGCACGTCCCAGCCATAACCGCGCACGGTGGCGATGTCGCTCGCGGGAATACCCTGATCGATGATGTAGTTACGGATGGTGTTGGCGCGATTCTCGCTCAGGGCGAGGTTGTGCTCCCAGCTGCCCAACTTATCGGTGAAGCCGCCGACGGCTAGACGGCCGTAACCCCGCTCCTTTAGATCAACGATGTACTCATCGAGTGTGGCGAGCGCACTTGGATTAAGGATGTCATCGAGGCCGTACCGGTCCAGCGCGAACTGGAGACGCAGCTCGATCGGATCGCGCACCTGCATCACCTCGCAGGGCGGCAGATTGGTTGGGCCGCCGCGGGACTGCCAGCACTCGCCGTAGCTGGTGGCCCAGAGCTGGCCGTTTGGCACGGTGGGGTCGCCGGCGGCGTACCAATAGGTCTCGTCGAGTTGTTGGGCGACGGCGCTGAGGCTGATTGCGGCGACCGCCGGCAGTGCCAGCGTCAGGGTCCGCAGGGTGGTGAGGTGTCTCATCTTGGGCTCCCGAAGTGTGAGGTCATGTCAAAATAGGCAGTGGCTGTGCCTGCTGCAAGGGGCGGCTGCCGGCGGCGATGCCGCATTGCCTGGCCGCCCGCGGGCGCGATTGCAGCTGCCCGCGCACCGGGCTTTGGTACAGAGATCGGCTCACATAGTTTAGCGAATGTGAGCGGCATTTGCGCAACTTTTTCCGAGATTTCGGTTTTCTTGCATCACCCGCTCGGATGAAATCTAAGGGCCGCTTTTGAAACAAGGGCTTTTGATGTACTTGAGGCGCTTGTGACGTCATACAACTGTCTCTATTACGAAACAACACGGGACAGTATGCCCTACCGACAACAATCGCTCCTCCAGGGCGCCGCGTTCATCGTATTGGGCGAGCTGTGCTTCGCAAGCATGGGTGTCGGCGTACGTTTGGTGTCGGTGGAGCTGGATAACGCCATGATCGTTTTCGGCCGCAACCTCATCGGACTAGCCCTATTGCTGCCGTGGCTCGCCCGCCGCGGCGGGGTCGGGCAGCTCACCACCGGCGTGCCGCAACTGCATCTGTTGCGGGCCGGTGCCGGCGTGGCTGCCATGTACTGCTTCTTTTACGCGATCGCCGCGATGCCCCTCGCCGAGGCCATGTTGTTGAAGCTCACCGCGCCCATCTTCATGCCCCTCATCGCCGTCCTCTGGCTGCATGAGCGCGTGTCGCCGGCGCTGGCGCTGGCGCTGGGTATCGGCTTCGCCGGGGTGGCCGTGATTTTGGACCCAAGCTTCTCGGACGCGGGCGTTCGCGTGTCGCCTGCGGCGCTCGTCGGCCTGCTGGGCGGCGTGCTGGCGGCCCTTGCCAAGGTCACGGTGCGCCGACTCGCGCGCAGCGAGCCGCCCACCCGCATCGTCTTCTACTTCGCCCTCATCGCTGCAACAATCTCGGCAGTGCCGTTACTCTGGAGCTGGCAGACGCCGTCCCTGCCGGCGAGCCTGGGCCTCGTTGCCATTGCCGTGGCGGCGACCTTGGGCCAGCTCGCGCTGACCCGGGGCCTGTCCCTGGCACCGGCATCGCGCATGGGCGTGTTCGGGTATTCCGCGGTGGTGTTCGGCGCCGTTTACGGCTGGCTGTTGTGGGAGGAGTCTCTAACGCTCGCCACCATCACCGGCACCCTGTTCATCGCCGGCGCCGGGCTGCTCGCGACGCGCGCCTCCCGCCCGCCGCGCCCTTTGCCGGCGACGGCGCCGACCACGTCGGCCCGTGCGCCCGGCGCCAGGGGCTGAGCACGAGACTGCTTGTGCCGCGACCAGTGTTCGCAGATGCGCCAAATGTTCTACGCCGCGTCGTGCGCCACGCGCCTGCAAGGGTGCGCGCCTCGGCCCTCGGTCCTTGGCCCTGGCCCGTGACCAACCCGCTGGCATGCCGGCGCCCTGGTCGCGCGTGGATCTAAGGCGCAGCCGCATCCGGAGTTGAGCATGTTTCCGGCGCACATCACCTGGCCCCCGGGGCTGGACGCCTGCAGCTTCCTCGCAGGGTATTGGCAACGGCGCCCGCTGCTGTTGCCGGGCGCGTTTCCCGGCCTCAGCTCTCCCCTTACGCCGGACGAGCTGGCGGGCCTTGCGTGTGAGCCAGAGGTGGAGTCCCGCATCGTGCAGGAGCAAGGGCCGGACCGACCCTGGCAGGTCACCCATGGCCCGTTCGATGAGGCCGCTTTCGCGGCGCTGCCGCAGACCCATTGGACGCTGCTGGTGCAGGACGTCGACAAGCATGTTCCCGCGGTGGCAACGCTGCTCGCCTGTTTCGACTTCCTACCGCAGTGGCGGCTCGACGACATCATGGTGAGCTGGGCCGAGGACGGCGGGTCCGTCGGGCCGCATCGCGACGCCTACGACGTCTTCCTGGTGCAGGTGCAGGGCCAACGGCGCTGGCGCATCGACACGCGCCCGAGCCCGCCGAATGCGCTGTTGCCGGATCTCGACCTGCGCATTCTTCAGCACTTTGAGCCGAGCCACGACTGGGTTCTAGGCCCCGGCGACGTGCTCTATCTGCCGCCCGGCATACCCCACTGGGGCACCGCCCAGGGGCCCTGCATGACCTGGTCGGTGGGCCTGCGGGCACCGGCGTGGCGGGAGCTCGCAGCGGATTGGCTGCAGCATGCGGTGGAGGCGCTGGCGGGAGATGGCCGCTGGCGTGATCCGCCGGGGGCCACCCCGCCGGTGCACCCGGCAGCCCTGCCGGCGGCGCTGCCAGGCATGCTGCGTGGACAGATCGAGCGTTTGCTCGCCGGCGCCGATGCCGAGCTATTCCGGCGCTGGCTCGGTGCCTACCTCACCGAGCCCAAAGCCAATATCCTGCTGCTGCCGCCGGACCCGCCGTGGCCGACGGCGGAGGTGCAGGCGTTCCTCTGCGAGCGCGGTGAGGTGCCGCGCGACGGTGCTTCCCGGCTCCTATTCCTTCCGGCGGCGGCCGATGCGCAGGAGGAGGATCTACTCTTCGCCAACGGCGAGTGTTACGCACTCCCCGCTGGACATACCGGCTTTTTAGCGGCGCTGTGCCGCAGGCCTGCCCTGTCCGCCGCCGCGGTGCTACCGTGGCTGGACGAGCCGGAGTGTGCGGCGCTGCTGACAACGCTCTTCAATGCCGGGCATTTCCTGATCTCGGACGCCTGCGCCTGACCATGCCAGGGTTCGGCGGCGCCGTCAGAGGGCGTCGACGAGCTGGGTGGCGAGTCCGGTCTCCAGCGCCTCGGTCACGGAGATCCAATACATGCTGTCGTTGGGTACCGAGGCCGCCGCCAGTGCCACCGTGTCGTCGATGCCCATCTCGCGCAGGTAGAGTGCGGCGGCCACCACGGACAACTGGCCGCC
The DNA here is from genome assembly GCA_964524185.1 of uncultured Thiohalocapsa sp. Lineage (GTDB taxonomy): Bacteria > Pseudomonadota > Gammaproteobacteria > Chromatiales > Chromatiaceae > Thiohalocapsa. The sequence goes on from CAZGCI010000038.1 coordinate 10,073, forward strand.
CTCGTGGCTGCTGAGGTGCTGCGGCACTCGGCTCTGGTGGATACCGAGCTTGGCTCTGCGCGTCACGTAGCGCTCGATGCCCCCGGCCAGGACGTCCACGCACGCGGACGTGCAGATGTCCCGCACCCCCACCCGCAGCCCGTTTTCGCGCAGGTAGCGGCCGAGCCGGCGTGCTTCGTATAGGGACCCCCCGGGACTGGAGATCAACAGACCCACAGCCCTCTCGGCGCGCAGCCTATCGATGACCTGATCGGCAAAGCCGTCTTGGATTTCGCCGTTCACCACCAGCCAAGTGCTGCCAACCTTGCCGGAGGGTTCGAAGCGCACCAGACCCGGCGGTGTGCCGGTGAGGGTCGCCAGGCGCTCGCAGGCGTTGCGGGCCAGCCGCTGCAGCGAGCTGCGCGCCGCCGGGTCTGCCAGGGCGGCAATGGTGAGTGCGTTGGCACGCTCCACCATCGCTTCCACTGACAGGCCGTACTGTTCCACGGCGGCAATGACCACCGCATCGGTGGCGCCGCGGTCCTCCGTTTGGACCACCCGGCGCAGATGGCAAGCCGCGATGGACGTCAGCAATGCGTCGCGGTCCATCCCCGGCGGCATGGGTGTGCCGCTGCCGTTTTGCACCCCAGTGCTCGCGCAGCCGGCCAGCGCTAAAGCGGCTGCGCAGAGCGACATCGCCCAACACGACGCGATCCAGCGCGACCGAGGGGCGCGCGCCGGGTGGGTCGCGCCGCGCCCACCGGCACGCAGTCTGCAACGGAGCAAGCTCAAACACACCATCCAGACTTAACCTCGCAGGACGACGTCTTTAGGGGCCGATCATGCCGCGCGCACCGGGATCTCGGCCTCGGCCAGCGCCGTCTTGACGTCCGCAATGGGTACCTCACGGCGGTGGAAGATGCCGGCGGCGAGGGCCGCGTCGGCGCCCGTCTCGTGAAACACCTGCACAAAATGGGCTGGGCTACCCGCACCGCTGGAGGCAACCACCGGAATGCGCACCGCCTCCCGCACGGCAGCAATCAGCTCGAGATCGAAGCCCATCCCTGAGCCATCCCGGTCGATGCTGTTCAGCAGGATCTCGCCGGCGCCCAACTGTTCACACATGCGGGCCAATTCCACGGCATCCACATCGCGGCCCTCGCGACCGCCGCGCACGGTGCACTGGAACCAGCAGAAGCGCTCACCGTTCGGGCCCGGCTGTGCTGTCTCGATCACATGGCGTTGTGTGGACTGCGGCGTTGCGACATACACCCGCCTAGGGTCAATGGAGATCACCACGGCCTGGTTACCGTAGCGCGTGGCGATCTGCTCAATGGCACTGCTGCCGTCGGCGCCGCGCTCGCGCACCTGCTCCACGATGTAGACGGCCTCAGAGCCGATGGAGATCTTGTCTGCACCAGAGCGAAAGTACTCGTCGGCGACGTCCAGTGCGGTCCAGTTCCTGCCCTCGGCATCCGTGAAGGCGCGGATACCGCCGCCGATGGTGAGCGGCACGAAGACCTGCTCGGAGGTGCGCCGCAGCACCTCCAGCATGGGCTGATCGCGCAGCGGAAAGTCCCGGAAGGCGGTGATGTTGAGGAAGGTGATCTCGTCGGCGCCCTCCGCGTAGTAACGCGCTGCCAGCTCAACGGGCTTGCCCAGGTTGCGCACCTCGCCCTGCTCGCGGACGTCGTATTGGTCGCCCTTGGTGACCACCAGGTCGCCGGCGTCGTTGCTGCGCACATCCAAGCAGGCGATCACGCGCCTGGCGAGCCGCGTCGGCCGACTCGTCGTCCGCGCTGATGGCGCAGTGCGAGCCAGAGACGGGCCGCGTGGCGCGAATGCCGGTGCCACCGATACCGTCCCCGTGAGAAACCGTTGCAGCAGCGCAAGCCCGGCGGGGCCGCTCTTCTCTGGATGGAACTGCAGCGCGATGACCTGGCCCTGCTGCACCGCGGAGACGAAGGGCGCGTCGTAGTCGGTCTCCGCCAGAACCCAAGCGTCGTTGTCCTCGCCAGAACGGGCGCAAAAGGAGTGCACGAAGTAGAAGCGGTCCGCTTCGAGGCCGACGAACAACTCGGAATCCCGTTGCACGCGCAGGCCGTTCCAGCCCATATGCGGCACCGTCAGCGCGCCTGCTGGAAAGCGTGTCACCCGGCCTGGAATGAGCCCGAGGCCCGGCACATCGGGTGACTCATCGCTGCCTTCAAACAGGCACTGGAGACCGATGCAAATCCCAAGGAACGGCCGGTCCGCGCGCAGATAGTCCAGTAGCGGCTCGACGAAGCCCTGCTCGCGCAGGCGGCCCATGGCTGCACCAAAGGCACCGACCCCCGGAAACAGCAGCCGCTCCGCGGCGAGGATGTCGTCCGGGTTACGAACGTCGGTCACGTCGAACCCAAGTCGGGCCACGGCGTTGCGCAGGCTGCGGACGTTACCCGCACCATAGTCGAGGAGAGCGATCATCAGGGGTGCATCTCGGGTGGCGGCGTTGGCGTAAAGAGGACTCTTGCCCCGATTCTATACCCGTTGAACATGGGTTTTCGGGCAAGCCAGGTGCGTCGCTCGTGTCTGAGCGCAAGGCACGACGACGCGTCAAAGTCACCGCGATGGCGCGACGTCGTCACGCAGCGGTCGGGTGCGAGTGGCGTGCATTGCGGCCGAAAACCCGTGTGCGACGAAGATATCAGGGCGCATGGAGCGCCACGGCGCCGAGCCGGCGACATCGGCGTAAGGCTCTGCTCAATTCAGACCTCGATGCCCTCCGCCTCCACCACCCGGGCTAGAGCCGTTTCCATGGTGGCCCGTGCTTGCGCCGTGGCGGCGTGCAAAAAGGCATGCAGGGCGGCATCGTCCGCGTTGCGGTTCTCGCATTCCCGTGAGTACGCCTCGAAGGCCACCAGACTGGTCACGAGCTGCACCAAGTGATGCGGACACTCACACTTCACCGTCGGCGACGCGGCGGCGATTCGGTTCAATGCCGCGCTGTCGTAGAGCCGCGCCGGCGTCGGCTCACTCAGGTCGAAATCGGCCAACAGGGCCGCTGCGGTGCCGCCGCCGGTGCTGTGCATAGCGACGCACCAGCGCTTGAGTTCGGCGGCATCGACCGGCGCCCGCTTGGGCACCATGTGGTAGGCCTCTAAGCGGTTCACGACGTCGCGACTCGCGTAGTTGTAGATCACCAGGGTGCGAGGGGCGCCGCTACGGGCCGATAGGTCCGCGAGGTGGCGGAGTTGGTCGTCGTGGATGGTTGGGCATTCGAGCACCAGCAGATCCAGGCGAAGCTGGCCGGCGTGGTCGCGAAAGGCCGACTCCTCGGTGTAGAGGCCAGCGAAGTGCAGCTGCGCCGCTTCGTCGGCGTCCTGGGCGTCGACCGCCTCAGGTCGCAAAAGCAGCGGGAGCGACGGTCCCAGCACCGCCACCCGACAGGGCCGCGCGTCCTGTACCGCCGGCAGCGGGGCATCGAGGCCCTGGGCGCGCTGTCGCAGGTGTTCGAGCGAGAGATGGGCGACGTGACTGATCGCATCACCGTTGTCGACCAAACGCTTGATGAGGTTGAGCCGGCTCACGTCCTCCGCGCGATACAGTCGGGTCCCCGCATCCGAGCGCACGGGCGTCACCACCGCGTAGCGACGCTCCCAGACGCGCAGGGTGTCCGGTGGTATGCCCGTGAGCCGCGCGACGGCCCCGATGCGATAGGTTTGACCCCCTTCGACTGCATGCGTCTCGGTCACAGGCTCACTCCAACATTCATGTTTTGTCCAATTTATACCTGAACATTTTATTGACAACGCTGCAGGAAGGGTCTAGTTTCTGGCTCGCAGCTGAACAAAACCTCGACGGCAGCGCCTACTCGCAGTGAAAGACATGCCAAGCGGCCCAGTCGGGCACGTCGCACTTGGCACCCGACATGGAGGCGATACGGTTTCGTCCAAGTTTTGAACAGCATTGCACCGGCGCGGCGCGGGCTGACTGCCCCGTGATGTGTCGACTCGAGCAGTTGCGACCACCCCTCGTGGCCCTCTGTAACACCGTTGACCAGGAGTGATCCCCATGTTCCGAACCATGTCTACTGCTGACGCTTTCGCCGGCTTCGATCTCGACCTGCCCCTGCACCCGGCCACCAACAGCGCTGAGGACGTCGCGACCCTGCTGGACGGCGTGCTCAAGATCGTGGACGACTTCTGCACCCGCCACGACGCGACGAATGCCGATGTGGTGCAGGCACTGACCCTCGCCACCGCCCTGCGCGCCGCGATGGCCAGGGCAGCCGCCGACAATGGCGAGCGAACGGGTTTTGCGCGCTCCGCCCGACTGCTGGATGTCGCGGTGCAAGACGCTGCGGTCCAATCCGATTGATCCGCCCGCCTCGCCGGAGTCACGCACCGCTTGCGCCCCACCCCACGGATCGGCGTGGGGCGCACTGTGCGATCCAGCCGGCGAGCATCTCCGCCCTTCGCCCTAGCCAGTAAACGACCCGCTGGCGCCTGCGCCTCATTCGCTCGTGGTGTTCAGACTGTGCCTCGCTCGATACGGGCCGAGACCGCGCCTTCGGCGCGCACTCCCCGACCTGCGCGCTAGCTCGCCGATCCTCCGAACAGTCGCGCAATGGTCCGTCGGAAACCAAAGCTTCCAGGCAACAGCGCCAAAAACACGATGACGACGATCACGGCCTGGTACCACAGCATGCCGAGCCAGGGCGGCGTCACGCCGGCCGTCATCCAGCTTTCGGCGAGTCGCTGACCGTTGAAGAACGCAAAGTAGGCCAAGAAGGCCAGAAACAGGCGCCCGCCACTGCGCCGGCGCGGGGAAAGCTGCGTGAGGGGGACGGCTAGCACACCAAACGCGAGCACGCCCAAGGCCGCTGCGAGGCGGTGCTCGACCTCAGCGCGGTCCCGAATATCCTCCGAGGCCAGAAGCTCGGACGTCGGCATCGCAGCGCGCCGCCAACGGGCTTGCTCGTTGGCGTCGCCCGTGCTGGCGAAGTACGTCAAGCGATCGAAATCGAACAGCGTGTAGGCCAATTCCCCTGGCCCGCCATCGAAGCGCCGACCATCCTCCAGCACCACGGATTGCCCGCCGTCGGGACCAGAGTCGCGGTACAACCCCCGCTCAGCAAGGATCAGCCGCGACGGTGAACTGCTGCGGTCCTGGACGAACACATCCGTGAACCGATTCTCACTATCCAGGCCGGCCGCATAGAAGGTGATGGCGCCGTCGCGCTGCTGATAGAAGCGACCGGCCTGCAACCCGGTGATGCGTGTCGCCTCATCGTGCCTGCTGGCCTCGATGAGTTGAATCTGTGCCGACGCATAGGGCTTGAGCACCAGCGAGAACCACCCGGTCGCCAGCGCCACGGGCAATGCAAACAGCAGCACCGCGCGGAAGACCCGCGACGGCCCCACGCCTCCGGCCGTCAGCGCGATCAGCTCACTGTCGCGGGCCAAGCGCCCGAGCCCCATCAGCACGGCCAAGAAGGCCGCCGGCCCCAGCAGCGTCGAGGCGTCCCGCAGCAGTTGCAATCCGAGGAAGCGCAAGACCAGTTGCGGCTGCAGATTGCCGATATTCACCTGCTCCAGCGTGCGCAGAAACAGCATGCTCGCCACCACCAACAGCAAGGTCGCCATAATGGCGGCGAAAACCTTGAAGATCTCGGCGAGCAAATACCGGTCGACGATGCTCCACATAGACGCTGCTTCCACGAATACGGAGCGCATTGTCGGCGCTGTCCCCGGGGCAGCGCAATGCCGCAGGGCGATCTTAGCGCCCGTCGCGGCTTTAGCGGTGGTAACGCCACAGCCGCCCGCGAAGCGCAGCCAACGGCCAACGCAGCAGGTAGACGAGGCACCCGACGGCCTCTTTCAGCAGAAGCCTCGGCCATGCCGGCGGACGGGCACCGGCGGGGCAGGAGACGCCGCTCGCCCGCAAGCCCTGGGCGCGGAATGCGAGACGCGCCCGCGGCAAGTGCCAGGGGTCCGTCACCAGCAGCACACGGGTCTGCTGGATACCCAGCTCGCGCAGCAGCCGCGCACTGCGCTCCGCGTTCTCCCAGGTATTGCGGGCGGTGGGTTCAATGAGAATGCGCCCTTCGGCGATGCCCTGCGCGCGCAGCGCCACGGCGGCGGCGTCGGCTTCCGCCTTCGCACAGCGGGCGCACGGCGGGACACCGCCCGTGGCGAGCACCAGCGCGTGGGGGTCGGCGCGCAGGCGTTCCAAGGCGCAGTTAATCCGCCTGCGCAACGCCACTCCGGGCGTGGCGTCGGCCAACAGCGGTGCACCCAGCAGCACCAGCAGGGTCGGCGACTGCAGCGGCGTTTGAGCTTTGCCGCTACTGCCTAAACGGGATGCGCCAGGGGCCAACCGCGGTCTAGTCCGCAAGCCCGTAGATGAAGTACACGGTCTGAAGCAAGGCAGTGGGCTCCGAGTCGTCGCCGAACCAGCGCCTGAAGATCCGGTCCACCTCGCCGGTGCGATAGATCTGGGCCAACGCCGTATTCACCACCAAGCGGAAGTCCGCATCGTTGCGAGGCACGGCGAAGGCATAGGGCTCCACGGAGAAGTCCGCGTCCAAAATGGCGAAGTCTCCCGGCTTGCCGGCTTCTGCAACCTGACCGATGAGCACCAGTCGATCGCCCGCCACCGCATCCACCTCGCCCGCCTCGAGCCGCTCACGACCATCGCGGGCGTCACGGATGGGCACCAGCTGGGCGTTGATGAGGCGCTCTTGCAACATCGGGCGCAGGCGACGTTCCGTGGTCGTCTCCGGGATCACCCCCAGCGTCTTGCCGGCCAGGTCCTCCAGTGCACGGATGCCGCTGCCAGATTTGGTGAGGATCCCGCCCGACTCCACGAAGACCACATTCGCAAAGTCGACCTGGCGCTGGCGCGCCAGCGTCATGGTCGTGGTGCCGCACTCCAAGTCTGCCTCGCCGTTGGCGATGGCAGCGATGCGCCTCGGGGTATTGCCCTCGATCCACGCCACTTCCAACGCCGGCAGATCCAGCGCGCGCTGCACCCCAGCGACGATGCGCTTGCAGAGATCCACGGCATAGCCGCGGGGGGCGCCGTCGGCGTCCTTGAAGGCAATCGGATAGGCGTTTGCGTCATAGGCCACGGTCATGGCGCCCGCCACCTTGATGCGGTCCAGCGCGCCGGTATCGGCGGCTGCGGGCATTGCGAGGAGCGTCGCTAGGAGCGTCGCCAGGCGCCTTGCACCTGGGGCGTTCACACAGACGCCTAGGGCACCGCCGGGCCGGCTATGCCGCGGCGCGGAGGCAGTGCGAATCACGGCCTGCAACTCATTCCCCGCCGCTTTGCTGCTTGATCAGCGCCCGGATCTCGCCCGGGCGCGGGAGGCCCTTGATGACGAGCTCCGGGTCATCACCGGTCGTGTAGATCACCAGATCGCCGGCGTTCAGTAGGCGCTGCAGCAGCGACTGTTTGACTCGCACCGTGCGCACCGAGGCCATGTTCGTTTCCGTGTACTGCTTATTCAAAAAGCCGTGGGTCCACACCAGCGCGTTGCCGGTGATTTCCAGGTGGTCGAAGCGTGCACTGAGCCACCAGCCGATGAGCTGCAGCAGACCCCAGGCCAAGAGCGCATAACCGATGTAGCGCACATCCGCCCAGGCAGGCAGCTGGACCTCCGCGAGCAGCGCCGAGACATAGGGGATGCTGCCAGTGATGGCCACATAGGCGCCGAACAGCACGAGAAGCCAGGCGATGAAGGTCCCGAAGGGCCGCATTCGCCACACGGAGGGGTTGGCTGCATACAGGGTCTGGGACATCGGACTGCTCCCCGGGGGTCCATCTGCAAGGCCCCTGTGAAGGGGCCCAAGTGGTGTCACAGCAGGTTCGCATCGGAATTGACGCGCGGATAGTACCAATATCGACGCAGGACGCACACGCGAACACCCGACGCCTCCCTCAACGGTCCTGCCGGCCGTTGTGCCCAGTACCGATCGGCTCCGCCTACGTCTTGCTCGCACCCGGCCGCGGGCAGGCGGCAGCGATGGCCGCGAGGCGGGCGCGGCGGATATCCTCTGGGATGCGACCGGGCTCCACCGCGGCAGCGGCAATGGCGCGTTGGTTCAGCGCCCGCACCGCCCGGGCGCAGCGGCGCACCAACTCACCCTGGGGGTAGGCGCGTTCCTCGAAGCCCAGGCGCCCGCGATAATCCGCCTCGCAGGCAAGCAGGAGTTGCTCCAGGCGTCGCGGCCGGCGGAAGAGATCGACGGCCTCGAAGAGACCGAGCAGCGTTGCGGGCTTTAGCTCCCCGGCACGGTGCACCAAACCGTGGTAGCGTGCGGCGAGGCGCGCCAGCTCGCAGAAGCGTTTCGGTATTTTGAAGCGCCCGCAAACCTTCGCCACCAGGGCGACACCGCGCTCCTCGTGCCCATGGTGGCTCGGCCACTGATCCGCCAGCGTATCGCCCTTACCGAGATCATGGCAGAGGGCCGCGAAGCGCACCTCCGCCGCATCGCAGAGCTGCGCCGCCGTATCGACCACGAGCATGACGTGCGCGCCGGTGTCGACCTCTGGATGCCACCGGGCCGGCTGCGGCACACCCCACAGCCGATCCAGCTCCGGCAGAAGCCGTGCCAGCGCGCCGCAGTCGCGCAGCACGGTGAAGAATCGCGACGGACGCGATTCCGAGAGGGCCTTGGCCATCTCCTGCCAGACGCGCTCCGGCACCAGGGCGTCCACCTCTCCGGCTGCCACCATCTCCCGCATGAGGTCCATGGTCGCATCGGCCACTTGAAAACCGAGCTCAGCGAAGCGAGCAGCGAAGCGCGCCACGCGCAGGATGCGCACTGGATCCTCGACAAAGGCCGGTGACACATGACGCAGCACGCGCGCCTTGAGGTCCGCAATGCCGCCGAAGGGGTCGATGATGCGCCCGTCCCAGTCCTCTGCCAGCGCATTGATGGTGAGGTCTCGGCGCGCCAGGTCTTGCTCCAGCGTGACTTCGGGTGCGGCATGGACCTCGAACCCGTGATAGCCGGGGGCGCGCTTGCGCTCGGTTCGGGCCAGGGCGTATTCATCCTTGGTTTCTGGATGCAGGAACACCGGAAAGTCTTTGCCCACCTGCGTGAAACCGCGTCGGTGCATCTCCTCGGGCGTGGCACCGACCACCACATAATCCGACTCGTCCACCGGCAAGCACAGCAGCCGGTCGCGGACGGCACCGCCCACCAGGTAGATCTCCAGTCCGTCCGTGGCCGTGCGAGTCAATGGTGCTGCCCGGCATGAGAACGCACGCGCACCGCGCATCGCATCATCGGTCGTGCGAGTAAGGCCGGCGCCGCCGCAACGCCCAGGGCGGGCTTGCGGACGGGGCTCGGTGCATCGGGCTCGACCATCGGTACTCCGCAGATGCGTCAGGTTCCCAGCTGTCGCGTTGCGTCTGCGCGCAGTCGAGGGCCGCCGGGCGATTTAGCGCAGTATAGCTGCCGGGCGCCGGGCGCTCAGACAGGGTCTGTCTGGCAAACAGCCGCCGCAGCCCAGCGCAGGATTGCTGCCGTGTTGCCCCCTGAGGCCGGTAAACTGCAGCGTTTTGGCTCGCGCTCCAGGGTGAGAGGCCGTGTCTCGACTATTGAGCTACCTACTGTTGCTGGCCGTGCTTGGGTACGGTCTGTGGCCCTATTACACCGTGTTCCAGCTCGATGACGCCGTGCGGGAGGCGGACCCGGCCGCCCTCGCCCCGTTCGTGGACCTGGCCGCTATCCAAGACCGCTATGCCGCGCGGATTGCCACCGCCGTGCCCGCCTTCGAGCCACGCACCGGCCCCGGTGCCGACCAAGTGGTGGTGTGGCTGGCGACCAATCTGCCGCGCTTGGGCGACGCGGCATTGGGTCAGGCCATCACCCTGGAGTGGGTGCAGAGCAGTCTGCGCGAGGCCGCCCAACGCACCACCGAGAGCCGTCCAGCCCTGTTCATGGATGCCATCGACTTCGCCTTTTTTGAATCCTGGAACCGGTTCGTTATCCGGGTCGGCCCCTTCGGCGGTGCGACCCATGTCGTGCTGGGCTTGCAAGGCAGGGACTGGCGGATCATCGATCTGGTGCGCTGAGGGCTCGTCACGCAGCCCAACGGCTCCGCGCCAGCGTGAGCCGGGTGGGCGGACACCCCCAAGGCTGGGCTAAACTGCTGGGTGACCTCAAGAACCGTTGTGTGGACGTGTAGGAGCTCACGCAATGCACCGTTTAGCACCCGCCCTCGCCTGCCTGTTCCTCTTCGCCGCCGCGGATGCCGCCGCGTTCAAATGCGTGCCCATCTACGGCAACTGGTGCGGCATCAACCACCCACGTGGGGGCATGCCCCCACCGGTGGACGCCTTCGATGCCGCGTGCATGCGCCACGACCTCTGCGTCGTGAGCTCGCCGTCGGATCAGCCCTGCGACATCGCCTTCGTCAACGAGCTGCACGCCATTGCCGCACAAGTGGGCGGCATGCCGCGGCCCCTACAGTGGGCCGAGTACGTGATCCGGCTCAAGTCCGGCGGCCCCTGGGGTGGCATGCCCATGCCCACCCCGTGGGACGCCATGGGGGCGTTCTCGAGCCTGGCCGCGCCCTGCTGGTGACGCTGCGGCGCCCGGCGCGTCAGCCGGGCTGAGCGATGCGCACAGCGCCGAGGCCGTCATAGTGGCCATCCGGCGCCAACCGGTAGCCCGTGACCCCGCGGCGCGTCGCCAGCACTTGGTCCTCGAACCAGAGCGGCAGGTACGGGAGATCTTCGTGCAGCAGATGCTGCAGCGAGCGGTACAGCGCCGCCTGCCGCACCGCATCGGGCTCGGCTGCCGCCGCATCGATGAGCCGATCCGCCGCATCGCTGCGGTAATGCCCGCGGTTGGCCCCGTTCGGGGGCAGCGCGTTGCTGTGGAACGCGTAGCGAAAGATCTCTGGGCTCCGGATGCCCACCCAGGTCAGGCTATAGAGCTGGAATCTGCCGGCCCTGACGTCGCCGAAGAAGGTACCCCAGTCGTAGCTCTGGACGCGCACGTCGATGCCAACGTCGGCGAGCTGAGCCTGAATCACTGTGGCGAGTCGCACACGAAAGGGGTCGCTGGAGGTCTTGTAGCTCAATCTTAGCGGCCGCGCAGGCCCGTAGCCCGCCTGCGCCAACAGCCGCCGTGCCCGCTCCGGGTCAAAGGCGTAGGGCGTGAGATCCGCGGCGCCGGCCCAGTGCTCCGGGGGGAAGAGCGCCTCGGCGAGCCGCCCGTTACCTTGAAACAGCCAGCGCAGGATGGCGGCTCGGTCGATGGCATGGCCGATGGCGCGACGCACCTCGATGCGACCTGTAGCAGGGTCCGCAAGATTGAAGCCGACGTAGGAGAAGTTGACGCCCGGCGCCCGTGTCACGCCCACATCCGGCTGGCGCTTCAGATAGCTCACCAGCTCCGGTGACAGGTCGTTCTGGAGTAGTTGCACATCACCGCGGAGGAGCTTCATGACCCGGACGCTCGGGTCCTTCACCGTCACTAGCCCGATGCGGAGACTGTCGCGTCGGCGCGTCAGCGCAAGGCGCCCCGGCTCTGGCCAGGCCGCCAATGCGAGGGGTCCACTGCCCATGGGCGCGCGTTGGAAAGCATGTCCCGCCGCCACGAGCCGCGCCGGCAGGATGCCGATGCCCAGATGGTAGGCAAAGAGCGGCTCCGGCTCCCGGAGTTCGAAATCGATGCTGCGGTCATCACGGACATCCATGCCTTCGATGACCGACAGCACCGCGCGATGGTGAGAGGCCGTCGCCGGGTCCAGCACAGAGGCGTAGGTCGCAGCCACATCCGCCGCCCGCACCGACGTCCCGTCGGCGAAGGGGGCGATGTTGTCCCGTAGCCGAAACCGCCAGCGGGTCGGGCCAAGCTGCTCGAAGGTGGCAATACCGGGCGCCGGTCGGCTTGCGGCGTCGAACGCCACCAGGCGTGCATACAGCAGGCGGTTGACCCGCTCCGACAGGGCATCCGTCGCAAGGCGGGGGTCCAGGTTGCGTGGCTCGTTGGCAACGGCAAAGCGCAGGCCATCTTCGGCGGACCGGTCCCGCGTGCAACCGGCCCCGACGCCGGCGCAAGGGGCGCCTGCAAGCGCGAGCAAGACTCTGCGACGCCGCATGGCCACGTGCGCTGCCCGTGCAGCCCCGGGGCTTAGGCGACCCCGTTGCCCTGCGGCGCGCCCGGGCCAGTTTCCGCGCCGTCGGCCCGGTTCACCTGGTCGGCGTTGTCGACCAGGGCTTCCTGCAGCATTGGCGTCCCCCGCCGATAGGGCACCCGAGCCAGGTTCACGTTGTAGTAGCGCCCGTCGCCGGTGACCTCGCGGCCGGCCCAGGGAGGCATCTCGAAGGGCTCGTCTTCGGTACTGAGCTCCACCTCAGCCATCACGAGGCCCTCGTTCTCCCCACCAAAGACGTCGAGATCCCAGACATGATCGCCGCAGCGCACCCGGTGGCGCACCTTCTCGATGGGCGGCATTAACGCCAGCTCCTGCAACATCCCCAAGGCGTCGTCGACGGGGATCGGGTATTCGTACTCGCTGCGGCTCGGGCCCTGCACCATGCCCTTGATGGTGAGCCAGGCCTGCTCCCCGGCCACGCGCACGCGCACCGTCGCGGTTTGGTTGTGCGCCAGGTAGCCCTGGACGATGTGCCGCTCTGACTCGACAGCTTGCCGCCAGTCGTTGCCTTCCACCAGGAACTTACGCTCGATTTCGGTCGCCATGGGAATAGCCTCGCACCCGAGTAGCCGACTGACGGCAGTTTGACGATGACGCCGCACGCGCGCTGGAGTCAGGCAATCTCTATGAATCGCCTAAGCCTAACGCCGCTCAAACAGGGCCATGGACTCCAAGTGTGAGGTGTGCGGAAACATATCCATCGCCCCGGCGGCTGCCAGCCGAAAGCCAAGGCCATGCACCAGGTGCTCCGCATCCCGGGCCAGGGTGCCGGGGTAGCAGGAGACATACAACAGCCGATGCACACCCGTGGCCGCCAACGGGTCCAACACCTCGCGGGCCCCGCTGCGCGGCGGATCGAGCAGCGCGAGGTCGAAGTGCTCCGTATGCCAGGGGGCCGCGGCGGTGGGCTCGGCATAGAGATCCGCGCAGTGGAAGTCGACGTTCTGGAGGCCGTTGTACGCTGCATTGCGTCGGGCGCGGGCCACCAGACCAGCATCGCCTTCTACGCCGACCACACGGCCCGCGCGCCTTGCCACCGGCAGCGTGAAGTTGCCCAGGCCGCAGAACAGATCCAACACGCGGTCCTGGGGGCCCGGGTCCAAGAGCGCCATGGCCTGGTCCACCATGCGGCGGTTCATGCCGAGGTTCACCTGTGTGAAGTCCGCGGGCTCGAAGCGGATCTCCGCATCATGGGCCGGCAAGCGGTACGCGAGGTGCACCGCCTGCCCGGGCAGCGGCATGATGGTCTCCACACCGCCAGGCTGCAGATAGACCCGAAGCCCGCTCGCCGCGGCGAAGACCAGCATCTTCTCGATGTCCGCCGCCGATGGTGGGTCCAACACGCGGAACACCAGCACCATGGGCCCATCGCCCTGGGCCACCTCGATCTGCGGCAACCGCTCGCGAATGGAGAGGCTGTCCACCAGGGCCGCCAGCTGCGGCAGGCGAGCACCCAGCTCCGGGCGCAGCACGTCGCAGTGCGCCAGATCGGCCACGAAGGCTGAGCCACGCTCACGAAAGCCCACCAGCACCCGCCCCTTCTTGGCCACCCAACGCACGCCCAGCCGCGCCTTGCGCCGGTAGCCCCAGGGTTCCTCTGCGAGCGGCGGCAGCCAGCGCGTCGGCTCCACCTTGCCGATGCGAGCCAGCGTCTCCGCCAAGACCTGTTGCTTCAGGTGCACCTGGGCGGCTGGGGCCATGTGTTGCAGCGCGCAGCCGCCGCAGACGCCGAAATGCTCGCAGCGGGGCGTCACCCGCTCCGGCGCCGGTGTCAGCACCTCGGTGACGACGCCTTCGTCGTGGCGCCGCGCCCGGCGTGTATAGCGGAATAGGACCCGCTCACCGGGCAAGGCGCCGTGCACGAAGACCGCCTTGCCCTCGACGTGGGCCACGCCGCGCCCGTCATGGCTCAGCGACTCGACATCGCAGGCCACGGGCTCGGCCGGGAGGGGCTTGCGCTGTTTACCCAAGGCAGACCATGCGCTGCTGAGCGCGCTTGCGATCGGCGCGTCGCACTAGGCGGGATAAACGCCGGTCGAGAGGTAGCGGTCGCCCCGGTCGCAGACGATGCTGACGATCACCGCGTCCTCCACCTCCTTGGACAACCGCAGCGCGGCGGCCATGGCGCCGCCGGAGGACACCCCGGCGAAGATCCCCTCGCGAGCGGCCAGATCCCGCATGGTGGCCTCCGCCTCCTGCTGGGAGACGTCCACGATGCGGTCCACGCGCGAAGCGTCGTAGATTTTCGGCAAATAGGCCTCCGGCCAGCGACGGATGCCCGGGATGCTGGAGCCGGCCTCCGGCTGCACGCCGATGATCTGCACGGCCGGGTTCTGTGCCTTGAGATAACGGCTGGTGCCCATGATGGTGCCCGTGGTGCCCATGGCGCTGACGAAATGCGTCACGCCGCCGGCAGTGGCACGCCAGATCTCCGGGCCCGTCGTCTCGGCATGGGCCAACGGATTGTCCGGGTTGGAGAACTGATCCAGGCGCACGCCGACGCCCTGCGCCTCCAGGTCCCGCGCCAGGTCGATGGCGCCCTCCATGCTGGCCTCCCGCGGCGTCAGACGGATCTCCGCGCCATAGGCAGCCATGGCCTGGCGACGCTCCACACTCATGTGCTCCGGCATGACGAGCAGCATGCGATAACCCTTGATGGCCGCAACCATGGCCAACGCAATGCCCGTATTGCCGCTGGTGGCCTCGATGAGCGTGTCGCCCGGGCGGATATGCCCTCGGGCCTCGGCGTGGCTGATCATGCTCAGCGCTGCGCGGTCCTTGACCGAGCCCGCCGGATTGTTGCCCTCCAGCTTGCCGAGGATGATGTTCGACGTCTCCCCCGGCAGGCGCTGCAGACGCACCAACGGCGTGTGCCCGACGCATTGCTCGATACTCGGATAGTGCACCTGATTCGCTCCGCTTGCTGCCCATGCTGCCGTCGGTGTGGCCCCGCGCCGCAGCCGGGCAGTTCATCCAGACCGCGCCGATGCCCCGACTCAGCGCGCATTGTGCATCAGCGCTGCCCGGCGGCAAAGGGCGCGCTGGGCGGCGCGATGCCCGGGGCCGCCCTACCCCGCACGCCATGGCATGTCACCCCACGCGGCGCAGCAACACCAGGGCAGCACCGACGAACAGCAGCAGCGGCGCCAAGGCCGCAAGCGCCGGGCTCATGCCGAAGAGCAGCGACAAAAAGGCAAAGCTCCGACTGACCAGATAGAAGGCAATGCCGATGACAATGCCCACGAAGACCTTGACGCCGGTGCCGGTGGTGCGCGCCGAGCCCAGCAGCACGGGGATGGCGACGAAGATCATGGCCAGGATCAGCAACGGCTGCACCAACTTGCCCCAGAACGCAACCTCGTAGCGGCCGGCATCCTGTCCGCTGCGACCCATGAACTGGATGTAGCGATGCAGTCCCAGCACCGACAGGGCCTGGGGCTCGACGACGATCACCTTGAGCAGCGATGGGCGCAGCAGGGACGACCAGCCCGCCTCCACCAACCGCTCCACTCGGATCCCGTCGCGGCTAATGAGACTCCGCTCGATGCCCATCAGCACCCAGCCGCCGTCGCGATAGACAGCCCGCTCGGCGTGGGTCGCTGACACCAGCTCCGTGCCGTCGATGCGATAAATGAAAATGTCGCGTAAGGCCGCCCCGGGCTCCAGCACACGGATGTTGACGAAGGTATCGCCGTCGCGCGCCCAGAGGCCAGCGCTGGTCAGGGCCAGGTCCTCTCCGCTCTGGGCCATCTGCCGCAGCGCCACAGCGCGCTGTTCCGCCGGCGGCGCGACCACCTCCCCCAAGGCCACGGCTGCCCCCGCCAGCGCGGCGCCGCCGAGCATGGCGCCTAGCACAATGCGCGCGATGGATACGCCGGCGGCGCGCATCGCCACCAGCTCGGAGCCCGCCGCGAGCTGCCCGAGACCGACAAGGGCGCCGATGAGGGTGGCGATGGGAAACACCTGGTAGGCGTAGCGCGGCAGGCTCAGACTCACGAACCAGAGTGCGTCCGCAAAGCCGTAGCCCTCACTGCTGAGCTCACCCAGCTCGTCCGCAAGCAGAAAGAAGGCCAACAGCGGCAGCAGCACCGCGAGCGTGGCCAGCGTGCCAAAGATCACGGCGCGAGCAAGGTAGCGGTCCAGACGGTTCATACAGTTCGGCGCGGTCGGCCCGGCGGCCGCAACCCGCCGCCGCGCATCGTGCCCTTTGCTCGGTGCTGGACAGCCAGCATCTCGTTCCTGCCGCCCCCGTGGTTTTAGTAGACTCAGGGCCGCGGACGTTAGCACAGCACGGTGCCGCGGCGTTCACGGCGGGTGCCGCCAGCACCCGCACCGCGGGCCGCCGATCCGGCGCCGTCAGTCCACCCGTTCTATGCACGCCGGTTCCAGGCAGCCAGGCCCGGACAGCCGGTACCAGGCAGCCAGTCCCAGCAGGAGACCCCATGGAGCTCAAAATCGTCGGCGGAGACCTCGCTAAGGCCAAGACCCCGTGCCTCATCCTCGGCGTGTTCGACAAGCACAAGCTCTCCGCCCCGGCGGAGTCCATCGACAAGGCCAGCGACGGCGCCATCGCCAAGCTCCTGCGCAAGGGCGACCTCCACGGCGGCAAGGGCGCGCTCTTGGCGTACGATCTGCCAGGCATCGCCGCCGAGCGCGTGCTGCTGCTCGGCCTCGGCAAACGCAAGGAGTGCACCCGCGACACGCTCGTGAAGGCCTTGGGTAAGGCCCTGACTCGACTCGGCGAGGCCCGCGTCGCCGAGGCCCTGTTGGCCCTGCCGGAGCACCTCGACGACTACGCCGGCGTCCGCGCCGCTGCGCTCAAGGCCGCGGAGACCGCGTACCGCTATGAGCACACCAAAAAGCCCAAGGAGGACGCACCGGTGTTGCTTGCGCGCCTGGAGCTATGGGTGGACAAGCACCAGCGCAGTGCCGCCGAGCGCGCCGTCGCCCACGCCGATGCCATCGCAGCGGGCGTCGCCCTGGCCCGGGAGCTGGGCAACCTGCCCGGCAATCTGTGCACGCCGACTGACCTCGCCGAGCGCGCCGTCGCACTGGCCGACGCGTACACAGCACTCAATACCGAGATCCTGGACGAAGACGCCATGGCCGAGCTCGGCATGGGCGCCCTGTTATCGGTGAGCCGCGGCAGCCGCGAGCCGGCCAAGCTCATCATCATGCGCTACCAGGGCGGCGCCGCCGACGCCAAGCCGGTGGTGCTGGTGGGCAAGGGCCTCACGTTCGACACCGGCGGCATCTCCATCAAGCCCGCCGCCGACATGGACGAGATGAAGTACGACATGGCTGGGGGTGCCAGCGTCTTCGGCACCGTACTCGCCGCGGTGCGGATGCAGCTGCCGCTCAATCTCATCGGTGTCGTGCCGGCGTCGGAGAACCTACCGGACGGCGCCGCCAGCAAGCCGGGCGACGTAGTCACCAGCCTGTCCGGACAGACCATCGAGGTGCTCAACACCGACGCCGAGGGCCGGCTCATCCTCTGCGACGCGCTGACCTACGTGGAGCGCTTCGACCCCGCCGTGGTGCTCGACATGGCCACCCTCACCGGCGCGTGCATCATCGCCCTGGGTCGCCACCCCTCCGGACTCTTCACCGCCGATGATGCGCTGGCGCAGGAAGTCACCGACGCCGGCAACGCCGCCGACGACCGCGTCTGGCGCATGCCGCTGTGGGACGACTACCAGCAGCAGCTCGACAGCAACTTTGCGGACATGGCCAACATCGGCGGGCGCGACGCCGGCGCCGTGACCGCGGCCTGTTTTCTATCGCGCTTCACCAAGGCCTACCCGTGGGCACACCTGGACATCGCCGGCACCGCATGGGTGACGGGCAAGGAGAAGGGTGCGACGGGGCGGCCGGTGCCGCTGCTGAGTGAATTCCTGCTCCGCCGCAGCGGTGTCGAGACCGCGGCGTAATGCAGCGGCAACGCGATTCGGAGGGCCGCCAGTGACGGCGGTGCCGCTGACCGCCATGGCGTTGCAGCAGGCGTGCAGGCTTCGCCGTGGTGCTGTCCAAGGGATGGGCGCCGCGCCATGACCCGTGTCGACTTCTACATCCTCGCCGACGGCGCCGACGGCGACCGGCTCGACCTCACCTGTCGGCTCGCCGAGCGCATTCACGCCAAGGACCACCGCATGCTGATCCATTGTCCGGACGTCGAGAGCGCACGCCGCCTCGACCGACTACTCTGGACCTTCCGCGATGGCAGCTTCCTGCCCCACGGCCTTGTGGGAGAGACCAACCCCGCCTTCACGCCCATCATCATCAGCACCAACGGCGAGCCCGCCGCGGAGGACCAAGTCCTCATCAACCTCAGCCCCATCGTGCCCGAGTTCTTCGCCCGCTTCGAGCGCCTCTGCGAGCCTCTGGACCATGACCCCGCGGTGCGCCAGGCCGGCCGCGCCCGCTGGAAGTACTACCGCGACTGCGGCTACAACGTGCAGCATCACCGGGTCGGCTAGCGGCATCGAGCGCAACGCAGGATAGCCATAAGTTCCGTCGCGCGTTTAAGTCGAGATAACGGTGTCAGAATACTGGCCGGCACCGCTCGCTGCGAGGGTCATCAAACGCCCCACTCGTTGAGTCCGCGGACCACAGGGGAAGACCTGCAGTATGAACGCGTCCAATGGGTTTGCGAATGCGCTAGCGTCGAGTCCATTCTGATCCGACTCGCCCTCGCGGCGCTCAGAATAAGTGCCCGAAAAGCGCCTTTAGCTGTGCCGCACCGCTTAGACTGAGGTGATGCTCGTCGTAGTAGTAGACGATACCGTCTCCGTACAGCTTGCACCGTTCTTGATCGCACAGCGATTCGCTCGGGCGAACGGCCTCGATCGCCTCACTCAGGACGAGTTCGTCCAAGAACGCCAGCACATGCGCAAACTTCCGATGGAATTCCGCCACAGGCGTGTTGCGTTCGTCGAGTTGCTCGCCTGACATTAGCGCCCGCCCGAGGGTTGACGGCAGGTCTTCCCCTGGCTCTGGAACCGGATACACAACTAAGACCCGCTTGTCGCCCTGGCGCAATTTGTGAATCGCGCGACGTAACGCTGCGTCGAAGCCACTATCTGGCATGTCGATCGGATAACCGATGAAACGCCCGGAAAGTATGACCGTCCGAATCGAGGGCGAGCTCAAAATGCGGGCCATAGCCTCGCCTTGGAAATCGAGACAAGTTTCGCGCCATATTTGTTCCGGTAGCGCCCAGCCATCCACTGACGGGCATGCCGGCATCGTCAACACCAGCAGGCTCTCCCCCTGCGCCGCGGCGAGATCCCCAAGCATCACCGAATAGACGGCAGCGTGACTGTCACCCCAGAGGGCGACCCGTGGCTCTGCCCTGCGATCACCATAGACACAGCCCTGGTTTTCAGCTTTAGTATTGAGGCACTCCCGCTGGCGCGGGTCTCGATCCTGCTTTGAAAAAAGCACGCTTGCAACCTCGGGCGGATAGCGACCGGCCCAGCCATCGGACAGCATGCCGAGGAAGCCTATAAGGACAAACAGCAGGATTCCAGCACCGGCAAACCGAAAGACACCCAGACGGGTCAATACGGCCTGCCGACCCCGGAAAGGCCGCTCGATCAGATATGTCGATAGCATCGCTAATACTACCGACAGCAAGATGACACTCGCAACGGCAATGGCGCCTAGGTCATCACCTAGCCATGCCCGGGCAAAGACTAACAGCGGCCAATGCCACAGATAGAGCGGATAAGATATCTTGCCAATGCGGAGCATGCCTTGCATCGACAGAAGTCGGCCGCCCAGGGTCGTTCCTTGCTGCCCGGCATAGATCACTAACGCGGCGCCAACGCAGGGTAGCAGCGCGGAGAGGCCGGGAAAGACGGTCTCTTCTGAGTAAGAGAGCACGGCGATTAGGATCATGGTCAGCCCGGACAGGGCTGCAGCCTCAAGCAGCGGTTGCCTCAGCCGTTGCAGGAGCGGATAGGCCAACAGCGCCCCGAGTATGAGCTCCCACGCCCGCGAATAAGGGAGAAAAAAAGCTGACTGGGACTTAGGATTCTGCGCGAGTGCGATGCTCGATGCTGCGAGCGACACAAGGGCAACCCCGATCAAGATACAAATTTACCAGCCTAGCGACCGTCTGTGCAGCACCAGTAAAAGCAGCGGGAAGACAATATAGAAGATTTCCTCGACCGATAAGGACCAGGTGTGAAGCAATGGCTTCTGCTCAGACTCTAGGTCGAAATAGCCATCCTCGGAACGGAACAGAAAGCTGGAAACGAACAGCGACGCAGCGATCGTCGACCGCGCGAATGCGAGGTATTGATGTGGGTATAACGTCAGCGCGGCCAGTGGTACGCAGACCGCCATCATTGCAAAGAAAGCCGGCAGAATGCGCCGCACGCGACGCTCATAAAACCCAGCCACCGTAAAGTGACCTTTGCCCAACTCGTCGCGGATAATGGACGTGATCAGGAAGCCTGAGATCACGAAGAAGACATCGACACCCACATAGCCGCCCGACAATCCCGGCATCCCCGCGTGGAACAGCACCACAGGCAGGATCGCAACGGCCCGCAGACCGTCGATGTCGGCACGATAAGTGGTCAACGTCGCCTCTTACACCCGAGCGGCCAGGTCACGGCACCGCTCGGACATCCGGCCCCTTCAGCAACTCGTCAATTTACTCGCCTAAGCAGCTGCTTGCACGCGGAAGCTGACGCGACGCCTGAGCACCAAAATCGGCCGCCAGCCCCGCTTGCGCCGAACTGGAACGCTTGCGTTTGGTGTTTGCCGAGTGCTCGCGCTTTAGATCTCCCGCAGCCCCAGCACGTCCTGCATGTCGAATTGACCGCGTTCTTGGCCGGCGATCCAGCGCGCGGCGCGCACGGCGCCGCGGGCGAAGGTCATGCGGTTGCTGGCGCGGTGGCTGATTTCCACTCGCTCGCCGTCGGCGGCAAACCAGACCGAGTGCTCGCCGACGGTATCGCCGGCACGGATGGTCTCGAAGCCGATGGTGCGGCGGTCCCGCGGACCGGTGTGGCCCTGGCGGCCAAAGACCGCCACCTCGTCCAGGTTACGGCCAAGGGTGCTGGCGATCACCTCCCCCATGCGCAGCGCCGTGCCGGACGGTGCGTCCACCTTGTGGCGGTGATGCGCCTCGATGATCTCGATGTCCACGTCCTCGCCCATGACCTTGGCCGCCGTCTCCAGCAGCTTGAAGCAGAGGTTGACGCCGACGCTCATGTTTGGCGCATAGACCAGGGCGATGTCGATGGCCGCTTCGCTCACGGCCTCCCGTTGGCCCGGGCTCAAGCCCGTGGTGCCGATGACGGTGCGGCAGCGCGCATCGCGGCACAGGCTCAGGTTGTGCATGGTGGCCTCTGGTGTGGTGAAGTCGATGAGCACGTCGAACTCGCCGAGCACCTCGTCCAGATCCGGGCGAATGGCCGCCCCGACCTTGCCGATGCCGGCGACTTCGCCCACATCCAGGCCGATGAGGCCGCTATCGGATTGCTCCGTGGCGGCGCTCACCACCAGTCCTTCGGCCCGGTGCGCGGCACCCACCAGGGTCCGCCCCATGCGCCCCCCGGCGCCGGCCACTGCCACGCGAATCTCTGCCATCTGTAGACTCCCTCGGATCGGTCGAATCGTTTTGGAGCCCTAACGATACCCGACCCCGCCGCGGCACGCGATGCGCCAGCGCAGGCTGCTGCACCAGCCTCTACCGCGCTGGCCCCGCGCCCTGCCCGGAGCCGCTTCCGGGAGCTGCCGCCGGGAGGCTGGACGCCTTTGCGCCGGCGGCGTAGGCTCGCGGGTTGATCATCGCCCAGACCCCTGTCAGACCCATTCCCATGGCCGTCCTCAACCGCAAGACCGTGCAAAAGATCTCGCGCGGGCTGCGCTCGCGCTACCCGCTGTTCTATGTCCTTGGTTGGGAGGAGGAGCGCATCGAGCGGTTGCTGCGCTCGGTGGCCAAGAGCTACTACAACGGCGCCGGGGAGCTCATCGTCTGGAGCGCCAACGATGGCTTCCTGGCCGGCGCCGATGATCCGGCGGGCACCGCGCTTGCGGCCGGGAGCGGCACTGGCGGCGGCCTCGACCTGCGCGACCCCATTGCGGCACTGCGAGCCATCGCCGACTCCGAGCGTCCGGCCATGTACCTGATGAAGGACCTGCCCGTCTGGTTCGAGGCCAATCCGGCGCTGGTGCGCGCGGTGCGAGACCTGTACTACCGCCTCAAACAGCGCAGCATCCACGTCTTCCTGAGCTATCCGCAGCTGATCCTGCCGGAGATCCTCAAGAAGGAGCTCTTCCTCATCGAGATGGACCTGCCGTCCGAGGAAGAGATCGTCGAGACCCTGGCGCAGGCGCCCAACGTGGCCGACACGCCCCGCGATCACCTCTACCGATTCGCGGCGGCCATGCGCGGGCTGTCCTTGAACGAGGTCATGCACCTGCAGGCGCGACTATTCCGTGACGGGGCCGCCGACCTCGATGCCACGCTGGCGGAAATCCAGGAAGAGAAATCCCAGCTTCTGCGCAAGGAGAGCTGCCTGCAGTTCTACCCCCGCCAGCGCGACCTCGCGGCCGTCGGTGGTCTGGAGAACCTCAAGGAGTGGGTCACGCTGCGTTCAGACCTGTTCTCCGAGAAGGCCTATAAGGCCGGTATCCCGCTGCCACGCGGCGTGCTCTTCATGGGCGTCTCCGGCTGCGGCAAGAGCATGGCCGCCAAGGCCATCGCCGCTGCCTGGCAGCTGCCGCTGGTGCGCATGGACATGAGTCTGGTGCTCTCCGGCAGCTACGGCACACCGGAGTACGCGTTCCAGCAAGCCACCCGCATGGCGGAGGAAGTGGCCCCCATCGTGCTTTGGGTGGATGAGATCGAGAACGCGTTCGGCTATGACGACCACGGCGGCGGCGGCAGCCAGGGCGCCGGCAACGTGAACATCTTCTCCAGCTTTCTCACCTGGCTGCAGGAGAAGGACCCACGCGTGTTCGTGGCCGCCACCGCCAACCGCATCCAGGCACTGCCGGCGGAGCTGATGCGCAAGGGCCGCTTCGACCAGCTCTTCTTTTTGGACCTGCCCCACAAGGATGAGCGCCGCGAGATCTTTCGCATACACATCCTCGCCAACGGCGGTGATCCAGACCAATTCAACCTGGACTATCTGGCCGCGAGCACCAAGGAATGGAGCGGTGCGGAGATCGAGCAGGCGGTGAAGTCCGCCCGCATCGATGCCTACCAGCAGGACCGGCCCTTCACCGAGCGGGACCTGGTGAGCAACATCGTGGCCATCATCCCCCTCTCGCGCACCATGATCGAGCAGATCAAGGCCATTAAGGACTGGTGCTTCAAGCGTGCCATCAATGCGTCAAAGCCAGCTGCGAAGGAAGAGGTTAATTGACGGCGAGGCGTGTTTGCGTGCGCGCCGAGTTGGCGATGCCCGTCGTCCGACGGACGCTGGCAGGGCTGGGGGCTGGGGGCTGGGGGCTGGGGGCTGAGCGATTGCAAACGCCGCAACTGTGGAGCTCCTGAGTCCTTCGCCCTTGGCCTGCTCGCGGCGCGCGGCAGGCTGAGCCAGCAACGCCCTGCCCTCGTCCATGGGGCGCATCGCCGCGTCAGCGGATGCCCTCCTGCTCCAGCTGTTTCTTCAGCACCTCGATCTGGATATCGAGGTCCATGATGTCGGCGTTGCGCAGGCGCTCGCGCTGGCGCCGAAACTGCTCTTCGATGGTGATGAGCACCGTGCGGAAGCGCTGGGTGAGCTCCGGCGACTCACCGTGTCGGTGGGTGCGCACATAACCGTCGGAGACCTGCTCGGCCCCCTCCAAAAACACGGCCAGGAAGCGCCGCGCCCGGCGCAGGTCCGAGGGCCGATCGGCGATCTGCGCCAGGATGCCCCGCCCTTCCGCCGCGATGCGCTCGAGGCGGGCCTCGAGCTCGGCGTTGCCGACGGACCGCGCGGCACGCTCGATGGTGAGGAGCCGCCCCTCCGCCTCGGCCAGCGCCGCGGCCACCTGGCGCGACTCCCGGTCGTCGGCACTGAGCGTCTCCCCGGTCAGCAGTGGCTCGAAGCGATAGATCAGGTGAAAGGCCAGCGCCGCCAGCGCGCCGAAGGCCAAGCCCACCGGCAGGGTCTGGCCGGCGCCCAGCACCGCGGCGACGCTCACACCCGCCGCGACGGATAGGCCGCCCAGGTTCTTGCGCGGCAGTCGCAAGCGACGCGAAAAGCGCCGCTCCAGGGCGCTGCCGCCCGCCGCGCTGTGCCGGGTCAGCACGGCACCAACGGCGATGAGCCCCCAGCCGAGGGCATCGCCGAGGAAACCACCCAAGCGCCCGGCGGCGAGCGCCATCAACGCAGCCGGCAACAGCGGCGCGGACAGGAGCCAAAGCCCGAACACCCCCGTGCGGCGTCGGCCACGGAGCGCCGCGCGGCGAGACTGGTCGCTTGCAGGCGGACGGTGGGCGCCGGCGACCGCTCGGCTGGCCCCCGATCCGGCCCCCGATCCGGCCCCCGGCCCCGCACTCGGTCCAGCACGCGATCCAGCGTTGGACAGGTCAAGCTGCAGATCCAGTGCTGCTGCCTTGTCCCGCAGGCGGCTGACATCGCGCTGCCGGCCCGGGGTCTGGGCGCCCAGATTGCCGTCGCCGGTCGGCTGACCATGCCCCTTACTCATAGGTAGAACAGCGACTGGCAAGACACCAGCCCCAGGCTCCAGGTCATCAACAGCCAGCCCAGGATGCGAGTACCGAGGCGCGGCGGCGCAGGCGCCTGCGGCGGACCGCCCTCAGCGCCTCTGATCGGATGCAGGTCGGAGGTATTCATGCCACCGATGATAAAACCTCCCCGGCGCCCTTGACACTGTGCCTGCGCATGCAGGCCGCCGACGGCCCAGGCCCGGTGGGCACCATAGGCCACCGACCATGGCAGTCGCGCCGGCGCGCCCGATGCACCTTGATCCTGCGGATCACAGTCCGCTGCACGGCCAGCGCCGCAAGGTCAGCATCCTGGAGTCGCCGCGCCTCCCGCCATTCCCGCCCATGGCCCGCAGCATCGGCCGCAGACCAATGACCGCCATCGTCTCCCCTGACACGCAGGTAACGCTGGGCATACTTGCCGAAGTCGAAGCAATGGTAAGTGCCGCTGAAGCTGGTCTTGAGAGTGCTGAGGACGGTGTTGATCCAGTGGGACATCGGCAAGTCATTGCCTTTGCGTCCACGTGTCGCTCACCCCACTGGAGCTGACCGACCATCTCGCGGCGCAGCTTGTTCACGGATCCGACATGTCCGCGCCGCTCTCGGTTGAACCTTGACCAGCCCTCTGGCCTTCGCTGGCCTCCTGTTCTGACGCCGCCTTCGGCTCGCAGGGGCGGTTGAATTGCCTATCCATCGGAAACGCCGCCGACCCAAACACGATGTGCTCGCCGGAAAATTCCCCGGCGCCATTCTTGGTGCGATCGTCGATGAGGTACTCACCTCGATTGAGATTTTTGTGGTGCGTCAGGATCAGGCGCTTGTGCGCAGCCTCGCCGAGATAGTGCTGGACCCACTCCACCTTATCCTTCCAGGCGCTCGGATTGTGCCACGGTGCCGCTGACGACCCATCACTGCCGCTGGCTGCTTGGACCTGAAGGTCAGGTTTGGACGCAAAATGGCCATCCGTAACCCTTGTGAAGAACGTCCGCGATGACCGTAAAGCGGTCAGCGGTCCGCTGCGACTGCTGGAGCGCAAGACGTCGTCGCGCGCGCAATTTCAGAGTCCCGGGACGACAGATGCGGCTTCCGACGAAAGTGAAGCGGATGCTAATCGGACAAGGGCTCGCAACCCGAGTCCGAGGGGCAACGTTGACAGGCACTCTATCCCATGCTGCACTGAGTACCAAAATCAGTACGGTAACAAACGTGAACAGCATTCCAGCCCAAGACATCAAGCGCCGTGGGATCTCCGCCGTTGACGAGGCTTTGCGAGACGGTCCGGTGCATGTCATCAAGAACAATCGCCCGAGCTATGTCGTGCTCACCGAAGCGGCCTATGCGGAGCTGTTGGAGTCTCAACGGGACGCCGCAAGAGAACGCCTACGTGAGTCTTTGGCAGATCTGGAGGCCGGTCGAACGAACCGCTACGAGGACGCCGACGCGTTGATGCAGGCTCTCGACGGCGACGCGTCATGAACTTCGCGCTGGTCACGACCCAGCACTTCGAGCGTCGCGCACGCAAGTTTCTTCGCAAGCATCCCGCTTTGCGCCCCGCTCTGCGGGATACCCTGGACGATCTCAGCCGAGATCCCTTCCAACCACAGCTCAAGCTTCATCCGCTCTCCGGCAATCTGGCTGGCGTGCAGGCGGTTAGCCTCACGTACTCGTATCGGCTGACCTTGCTGGTGCGGGTGACTGAGCGGGAGATCGTCCTGCTCGACATCGGCACCCACGACGAGGTCTATCGTTGAAGATCTCCGCCAAGGACATCGAGCGCCGGGCGGTGACCCGCACCCGGCGAAGGCCCTGCTCTTAGTTGCTGATTCGCGACTTGCTGCAGTGCCCACGGACCAGGCTCTCAGCCGTTCATCCGGGTGCTGTGCTGACCTTCGAGCGGAGCAGGGTCTAATCGATGCCGATCTCGGTAGCGGAGTCATCAAATAGCGTGTGGCTCGCCCTGGGCAAAGTCGCTCTGGAGGCTACCGGACCCTGCTCTTGTACCGCCAGAGGCATCGTGCCTTCTTCGTCTATGGCTTAGCCAAGAACCAGCAGGCCAGCATCAGTCACGAGGAGGAAGCCGCATTCAAGAAGGCGGCGCGCTACGTCCTCGAGCTGACGGACGAACAACTCTCTGCGCTGATCCTGAACGGGCAATTCTCGGAGGTTGAACACAATGGCTAAACAGTATCGTAGCGGCGCGATGGCCTCGATCCACGAAACCATGGAAGCCCTACAGGGGGTGGGCGCCATCGGCAAGCAGACCATGCGCGAGTTCGATGCCGCGTGCCTCACGCCGATCGAACCCCTCTCTCCCGAGGCCATCCGCGCCCTGCGCGAGCGCGAGCATCTATCTCAGCCCGTCTTTGCCCGCTACCTCAATGTGAGCAAAAACTTGGTCTCGGACTGGGAGCGCGGCGTCAAGCAGCCCGGTGGGCCGGCGCTGCGGCTGCTGACCGTCATCGAGAAGAAGGGCATTCAGGCGATTGCCTGAACGCTCGGTGCCGAGTCAACACGAAGCTCGCGGTGGTGATCCCGCGCTGATCAGTTCGACGACGTGAACAACACGCAGGTGCGGAACCTCTGCCCCGAGGATCACAACCGGGGCTTTCGCCCCAGACCAGCCCCGAACCACCAACGTCGGCTGAAGAGGTCGTTGCGGTCGGTCATTGGCGCCGTAATGAGCGGGCGCCGTTGGCCGACTGCTGCCCGTTGGCGACAAGGGGTGGTGTGTCTGCTGCGCTTCCCCCTGCGGACAAAGGGGGCCGCGGACCGGTTTCCCGCTTGGTACCGACTGCGAAGGTCGGGCCTCGACCATCAGGGTCTGCAATGCGGCACGAGGGGGCATGGATCTTTCGACGCCGAGGTAGTTTTCCTCCTCTACCTCTACCTCTACCTGCGGATAACAACTCCCTCACGTCCCGCAGGCGGTATGCCCGCAGGTGCTGTCC
>CAZGCI010000039.1:0-35120 GCA_964524185.1 uncultured Thiohalocapsa sp.
ACGGGGAGCCGCTGCCGCAGGCGCCGCCGCACGAGCATGGGCACGATCATGGCGCTGGGCACGGACACGGACACGGACACGGGTCGGGCCACGGTTAAATCGGTCAAACGGGGCTTGCGCAAGCGGCTTTCGGCCCGCGCGGGTACCCAGCTCTGCTTCGCTCGGCGTGACGGGCAAGGCTGCAACGCGCCTCGGACCGGCGGCCTGGGCTTGACGTTAGGGCGCGCTGCCGCCCAGTATCGCCCGCTTCCGTCGACCCGCTCAGGCAACACCGACCATCCCATGCGCCAAATCCTGCTTTTCGTCGTCCTGCCCCTGCTTGTCCTGACGGGCTGTGCCGGCGGCCGCATGGGACCCACGCCGCCCCTCACGTCGGGTGAGCCAGCGGCCAGCGTCACCGTGCAGCGCAGCCGATCATTGCTGGGGGCGCCGGCGTCCATGCTGTTCAGTATTGATGACCGGCGGCTCTACGCCCTGCGCTGGGGCCAACAGTTCAGCTTCATGATCGACCCAGGGGAGTACAGCTTCGGCTACGACCTTGGCTTCAACGAGTGCCGCCAACGGGTGGTCCTCGCCCCAGGCGAGCGCTACGTGGTGCGCATGACGCCGGTCTGTCAGATCGAGGTCTATCGCTACGGCGACTTGCGCTGAGCGGCCGTCGGGCAGCAGCGCTCGTGCCCGCACAACGCGCCTGCCTTCCTCACCAATCGTGGCGGGCCGACCCTGGGATCAGGTCGCGTCGGCAACGATGGGCTCGATGGTGATCTCGACACGGCGGTTCAGGGTGCGGCCGTAGTCGGTATCGTTGGTGGCGATGGGTCGGAGCTCGCCGTAGCCGACACTACTGAGCCGCTGCGGCACCACCTGCTCCGCCAGGAGATAGGACTCGACGGCCTGGGCGCGCCGCTCCGACAGCGCTTGATTATGCACCTCGCTGCCCGTGTCATCGGTGTGTCCGGCAATGTCGAGGCGCGTCTTGCCGTACTTGGTCACCACAGCGCTGATCTTGGCCAAGGTACTGTGGAAACCGGGCTTGATCTGCGCGGAGTCCACGTCGAAGGCAGTGCTGCTGGTCATCCCCACCCGCAGGCGGTCGTCCGGCAACGTTTCGACGCGGATATCGCCGCGGGCGATCTCATCCGCCAGGGCCCGCTCGAAGTCCTTGCGCTGGTTTTCCATGTAGCTGCCAACAAGCCCGCCGGCGATCGCACCGCCGACGGCCCCGATGAGCGCCCCTTTGCCCGCGTCCGCGCTGCGCGAGCCGATCAACGCCCCAGCGGCTGCTCCGGCGGCGGAACCGATGGCCAAGCCAGCCTCGGACTCCGTGAGCGGCCGCCGATTGCCGAATTCATCCGTTGCGCACCCAGACAGCACCAGACTTGTCGCGGCGAACAGCGCGGCGCCGTAACGGGACACTTGGAACAGGCGACGACGAAGAACAATGCACATCAGTAGCGGACCTCAAAAGGGCAATCTAGGGGGCAATGCCGGGGGGCGATACCAGGGGAGCGATGCCTCAGACCGACAAGCGACTGGGGCGCGGGCACGCCCATGGGGTGTTCACTCGCCAGGGCCGAGGGCCGAGTGCCGGGGCGCGCACGCGCGGCTCTCGCCATCAGCGGTTATGCCTCGGCCCTCGGCCCTTCCCGCAACCGGCGCCTGACACATGGCGCGGTGTGGAAAACTTGACGCCGCTGCCTACAGCTGGCGCGCTCAGACGAACTTGGATGATATCACCCCAAGGCGCCAAGCCCGCCGACGGGTCTTGTGATGACCGAGGCTCTGCTCAATCTCCGACCCCGATACCCGGGCTGCACCGCCTGACCGCACTCCTGATATGTCCCTCATCGAGCGTCTTAAGACGCAGCCGCTGCGGCTGCTACTGAATTTGGTCCTGTTCCAGGCCTGCTGGTTCGTGTGCGTGCTCAGCGGCGCGAAGGGTGCGCCGTGGCTTGGGCTTTTCGCCGCCTTCGGCGTGGTCTGGGTGCATCTGCGCATGGCCGAGCGCCCTCGGCAAGAGGGGCTGTTGATTGCCGCCGCAATCGTCCTCGGTGCCTTCTGGGACGGCCAGGTGTCCGGCCATGGTTGGGTGGTCTACACCGGTGGCACGCCCATGCGCTGGCTGCCGCCGCTGTGGATCATGGCTATGTGGGCAGCATTCGCCACCCTGCTCAATGTGTCGCTGCGCTGGCTCCGCGGGCGCTACGGACTCGCGGTCGTGCTGGGCGGGCTGTTTGCGCCGCTCGCCTACGTCGGTGGCATGGCACTCGGTGCCGCCACGTTTCCGGACCGGGTGGTGGCCTTATTGGCCGTCGGTGGCGGTTGGGCGCTGATCCTGCCGCTGCTCGTCGCGCTCGCAACCCGCTGGGACGGCGTTGTGGTGGTCAACGGCGCATCCGCTGCCCCACCGCAGCCGGTGAAACCAGCGTGACACGCCGTGTTTGACCTGCACACCTACGCCGCTGGGCTCGCGGTCGCCCTCGCGCTCGCGGTGGTCGCCTGGCTGCTGAGTATCCCGAAACGCAACGTCAGCAGCGTGGACTCGCTCTGGTCGTTGTTGTTTTTGGCCATGACCCTGACCTACATCGCATGGTCGCCAACGCTCGGCGAGCGCGCCTATCTCCTGCTCTTCGTCGTCACCGTTTGGGCCGTCCGACTCTCGGTGTTCATCACGCTGCGCAATTGGGGCGAGCCGGAGGATCGACGCTACCAGGCCATGCGTGCCGCCAACGCACCGGACTTCTGGCTCAACAGCCTATACGGCGTGTTTGGTCTTCAGGCCATCCTCGCCTGGATCATTTCGCTGCCTCTGCTCGGCACAGTGCTGGGGGCGACCCCCCTGGGGTGGATCGACTTCGCGGCGGTCGCCCTGTGGCTGGTGGGCTTTGGCTTCGAGGCCATCGGCGACCAGCAGCTCGCAAGCTTTCGGGCAGACCCACGGAATGCAGGCCGCGTGCTGGACACCGGTCTATGGCGCTATACCCGCCACCCCAACTACTTCGGCGAGGCTTGTATCTGGTGGGGCTTCTACCTGTTTGCCCTCGCCGCCGGCGCTTGGTGGACCTTTCTTGGTCCACTGTTGATGACCTTCCTGCTCCTGCGCGTTTCCGGTGTAGCCTTGCTTGAGCGGGATTTACAAGCGCGCCGGCCGCTCTACCACGACTATGTTCAGCGCACCAACGCCTTTATACCCGGCCCGCCCAGGGCGGCCGCGCACGCCTGAGCCGATACCCCAAACCGACCGGCCGCCGGCCGACCCACCCGCGCGGCGCTGGCCCTATCCGCACGAGAACACGTCTCATGACAGCAATCACAACCTTCAGCAAGCTCCGGCCTGCTGCGCTCGGCGCCGCCCTGCTCGCAGGAATGGCCTGCGGCAGCGCGGCTGCCGCCGAGCAGCTGCGCTTTCAGGTCTATCTCGACGATCGGCCCATCGGCGAGCACAGCTTCCGTATCGCCGACAGCGGCGAGACGACGCGCGTCACCAGCCGCGCCGCCTTCGACATCGACTTTCTGTTCATCAACGCCTACCGCTACCGGCATTCCAGCAACGAGGTGTTCCGCAACGGCTGCCTGACGACCATCGATGCCAGCACCAACGACAACGGCAAGCGCTACGTGGTCAACGGCGAGGCCGTTGGCGACGGGTTCGAGATCGAGGCCGGGGACGGCCGCGAGCGTACCAATGGCTGTGTCAGGACCTTTGCTTACTGGGACAAGGCGCTGCTGGACAAGGGCCGCCTGCTCAATCCGCAGACCGGGGACCTCGAGCGGGTGCGGGTGCAGCCCAAGGGGCGCGACACCGTCCAGGTCGAAAGTGGCGCAATCGTGCCGGCCGAGCGCTACGCGCTGCAGACCGACGAGCTGACCATCGAGCTTTGGTACAACGATGACCTCGGTTGGGTCGCCCTGGAAAGCGACACTGGCAAAGGCAGACGCATCATCTACAGGCGGGTCATGTGATGGGCACGACAAACCATAAGCGGGTACCGGGGGTCGCCGGGCTGCTGGCTGCGTTGGCGTTGTTACTGGTCACAGGTTGCGTTGAAAGCGGAGGTGAGCCGATGGACACCGTGTCCTATGTCGATCTCAAGCGTTTCATGGGCGATTGGTATGTGGTGGCAAACATCCCGACCTTCGTCGAGAAAGACGCTTACAACCCCATCGAGCGCTACAAGCTCAACCCCGATGGCACCATCGCCACCACCTTCACCTTCAACAAGGGAAGCTTCGATGGTCCGCTCAAGACCCACAACCCCAAGGGCTTCGTGCTGGACGAGCAAACCAACGCCCACTGGGGCATGCAGTTCATCTGGCCCATCAAGGGCGACTTCCGCATCATCTACCTGGATGACGACTACCAGACCACGGTCATTGGCCGTGCCAAGCGGGACTATGTCTGGGTCATGAAGCGCACCCCGGAGTTCAGTGACGCGGAATTCGAGCAAATGAAGGCCTTCATCGAATCCGTCGGCTACGACCCCAGCAAGCTCGAGCGCCCCCCACACGAGACCGGCTGACCAGCCGCCATCGGGGTGGGGTGCAGTCTCCCAATGCGGTACGTAAGCAACTAGGAGACGGCTTCCGCGCCGACGTCCTCGTCGCAGGCAAGGCGCTGTCCGAGCTTCAAGCCGTCGAGCCTCTGGCGCCGCAAGCAGATCCGGGCTGCCGGGGTACTAGAGCCCTCCTCGGCCCCGGCCAGTCAGCGGCCGAGTATCGTGCCGGCGACGCCGTCGCTCTTGGCCTCGCCTCGCGAGGCCCGCGCCAGTCACAAACCAATATCGTGCACGCCACCCGCTCGCTCATCGGTCTGCGGCGCCGTCTGCCGACCTCGCCAGTTAAAGGCCAGCCCAGCGCTGTTCCCGTGGACCCAACTCCGCAGCTTCTCTACACTCCGCGGCTGCCACCGCCAAAATCGCCGCCCATCCTATGTCCGCCCGCGACCTGCTCCAAGACCAGAAGCCGCTCGCCGCTCGCTGGCTTAGGCTAACGGTCGCACTGGGCCTCGCGGCGGGCGTGCTCATCATCGTCCAGGCTTGGCTGCTGGCGCATGTCATCGACGCCGTAGCCTTCGCAGAGGCGGGACTCACTGACGTCCAACAATGGCTTTGGCCGCTGCTCGGGATCTTCTTGCTGCGCGCGACACTCTCCTGGGGCAGCGAACAGACGGCGTTCCGCGCCGCCGGCGCCGTGAAGCAGGCGCTGCGCGATCGGGTGTTCCGTCACATGCAACGGCTCGGTCCCGCCTGGCTCGCCGGGCAGCGTAGCGGTGCGCTGTCGGAAGATCTGACGCGCGGCATCGAAGGACTGCATGACTACTACGCACGCTACCTGCCGGCGATGACGCTCACGGTGCTCATCCCGGTGGCCATCCTGCTGGTGGTGCTGCCGCTGGACTGGCTCTCCGGCCTGGTGATGCTATTCACCGCCCCGTTGATCCCGCTGTTCATGATCCTCATCGGCCAGGGCGTCGAGGCGGTCAACCAACGCCAATGGACGCAGCTCGCGCGCATGGGCGCCCACTTCCTCGATGTGATCCAAGGCATCACGACACTGAAGCTCTTCAACGCCAGCCGGCGCGAGGCGGAGGTCATCGCCCGCATCTCCGACGACTATCGCCAAAGCACCATGCAGGTGCTGCGGTTGGCGTTTCTCAGCTCCGCCGTGCTGGAGTTCTTCGCCACGCTGGGCATCGCCATCGTCGCCGTCTTCATCGGTTTTCGGCTGTACCAGCTGGAGCTGCCGATACCGGACATCATTGCGCCGCCGGAGGTGAGCTTCTTCGCTGGGTTTTATGTGCTGCTGCTGGCGCCGGAGTTCTATCTGCCGTTGCGCAGCCTCGGAACCCATTACCACGGCCGCATGGAGGCCATTGCTGCTGCCGAGCGGCTGGTGGCCATTCTCGACACGCCGCCGCCAAGCCGCCCGGCGGAATATGCCGCCCTCTCCACCGACAACCGCATCGCGTTGCGCTTCGAAGATGTCCATTTCGCCTATGAACAAGGCCGCGAAGCCTTGGCCGGCATCAGCTTTGAGATTCCACCCGGCGCGCGGGTCGCACTGGTGGGCCCAAGCGGTGCCGGCAAAACGACGGTTGCGAGCCTCCTGCTCGGCTTCGTGCAGCCCACCCAGGGGCGCATCGACGTCAACGGGCAGGATCTGATCACCCTGGACCTGGATGACTGGCGCCGCCGCCTCGCCTGGGTCCCCCAGAACCCGCGGCTATTCGCGGGCAGCATTGCGGACAACATCCGCCTGGGCGCGCCGGAAGCAGACCTGGATGCGGTGCGCGCGGCAGCAGCACAGGCCTTCGCGGCGGACTTCATCGAGCGCCTACCGGCAGGCTACGACACCGAACTGGGCGAGCGCGGTGCAGGCCTGTCGGGCGGGCAGATCCAGCGCATTGCGCTGGCGCGGGCGTTCCTGCGCGACGCGCCGCTGGTGCTGCTGGATGAGGCCACCGCGAGCCTGGACCCGGCGAGCGAGGCTGCGGTGCAACGGGCCGTGGATGCGCTGGCCCAGGGTCGCAGCATGTTGGTGATCGCCCATCGGCTCAGCACCGTGCGCGAGGCGGACCAGATCCTGGTGCTGGACGGCGGCCGCATTGTGCAAGCGGGCGGTCACGCAGCGCTGGCCCGCCAAGATGGCCCCTACCGGCGCATGGTGTCATTGCTCGAGGCCAGTCCGTGAACGAGCTGCTGCGCCTGTGGCGGCTGTTTCGCCCCTACCGCGGTTGGATGCTGGCCGGCTACGCCATTGCGCTGGTGACGCTGCTCGCCAACGTGACCCTGCTGGCCATCTCTGGCTGGTTCATCACCGCGATGGCCGTCGCCGGCGCGGCCGGGGTCGCCATGAACTATTTCACGCCGGCGGCGATGATCCGTGCCAACGCCATTGGGCGCACCGCGGGGCGCTATTTCGAGCGCCTGGTGAGCCACGAGGCCACCCTCCGCCAGCTCGCGGGACTGCGGGTCTGGTTCTACCGTCATCTGGAGCCGCTCGCCCCGGCCCGGCTCCAGCAGTATCACAGCGCCGATCTGCTGAGCCGCATCCGCGCGGACGTGGATGCGCTGGACAACTTCTATACCCGCGTGCTGGTGCCTGCGCTGGTGGCGCTGACCGCCGGCGTCGGCTTTTTCCTCTTTACGGCGTGGTTCAATCTAGGCCTGGCGTTGCTGCTGCTCGCGCTGCTGCTGGCCGCAGGCGTCGGTATGCCCTGGCTCACTCGCCGGCTCGGCGCCGACGCAGGTCGGCGGCTGGTGGAGCGCCAAGCGCAGCTGCGCCGGCTCGCCATCGACGGTAGCCAAGGGCTCTCGGAGCTGCTGGTCTATGGCGCCGGGGACGCCCACGCCGCCCGCCTCGATGCCGTCACCCGCGAGGTCATTGCCGAGCAGGCGCGCATGAGCCGCATCGAGGGCCTGTCCCACGGCGCCATCGGACTCTGCGCCAACCTGGCGCTCTTCGGCGTGCTCGTGCTCGGCATCCCCTTGGTCTCGCGGGGACTCCTGCCGCCAGCGCAGCTTGCCATGCTTGCGCTCTTCGCCCTGGCAGCCTTCGAGGCCGTCGCACCGCTGCCATTGGCCTTTCAACACTTGGAGTCGACACTGACCGCGGCGCGCCGTCTCTTCGCCGTGGTCGATGCCGAGCCTGCGGTGACGGACCCGTCTGGACCGTCACCGCGCATTACGCACCATGGCATCCAGATTCGCGGGCTGCGTTTCACCTATCCCGGCGCCGACTGCCCGGCCCTGGACGCCCTCGATCTGGACGTGCCGGAGGGGCAGCGCATCGCCATCGTCGGGGCCACCGGCTCCGGCAAGTCGACGCTCTTCAACCTGCTGCTGCGCTTCTGGGCACCGGACGCCGGCGAGATTCGCCTCGGCGGCGCAGCGCTTGCGGAATTCCGTGGCGAGGACCTGCGCGAGCGCATCGCGTTGGTCTCGCAGCACACCCACCTCTTCGACGCCAGCATCCGAGAAAATTTGCTGCTCGCCGCCCCCGACGCGACACAGGCCAAGCTGGAGCAGGCCTGTCGCACGGCCCAGATCCACGACTTCATCGCCACCCTGCCCCAGGGCTACGACACCTGGGCCGGCGAAACGGGCGTGCGCCTCTCCGGCGGCCAAGCGCGGCGCATTGCCATCGCCCGCGCCCTGCTGCGCGACGCCCCGATCCTGTTGCTGGACGAGCCCACCGAGGGCCTCGATGCAAGCACCGAACGCGCCCTGATGGACGCCCTGGGCGCGCTCATGGCGGGGCGCACCGTGCTGCTCATTACCCATCGCACGGCAGCCCTCGCCGACATGGACCACATTGCCGTACTGGACGCGGGTCGCGTCATCGAGCAAGGCACTCACCGCGAGCTGCTCGCGGCCGAGCACTATCCGCGTCTCCTCGGTCTCGATGCCATGCCGATGAGTACGGGCGATGCCAGCGAGGCAGCGCCTCGGTCCAGTGAGTGATCGGCGCGCCGGCGTGGCACCGGTCTGCCGTTGGCAAGGGCCAAGGGCCGAGGCCTGGACTGTGCCGCACCGCCGGCAGCGAGCGGCCCTCGGCGTCTGGCTCAGGCCAGTCCCTAAGCAGACGTCAAGCTGCTGCGGTCGTAGCCTGGCACAGGGGCCGCAAGCCAGCTAAGCCCTTATTGCGAGCGTAGGATCCTATGGCGACGGCCCAGCCAACCATCCCCGACGACGCTGTCGCCGAGCGCCAACGCCTGGAAGCGCAGCGGACCGGGGAGGCCGACTGGCGACTCTGGGGCCCCTACTTGGCCGAGCGCGCCTGGGGCACTGTGCGCGAAGACTACAGCGCCGATGGCGAAGCCTGGGACTACTTCTCCCACGAACATGCCCGCTCCCGCGCCTATCGCTGGAACGAAGACGGGCTCGGCGGCATTTGCGATGCCGAACAACACCTGTGCTTTGCACTTGCGCTCTGGAATGGTCGCGATCCCATCCTCAAGGAACGCGCCTTCGGCCTGACCGGCAATGAGGGTAACCGCGGCGAGGACGTCAAAGAGATCTATCACTACCGCGACGCAACGCCGAGCCACAGCTGGCTCAGGTATCAATACAAGTATCCACAGCGCGCCTTTCCCTACGCGCAACTGCTGGCTGAGAACGCCGCACGCAGTCGCGATGTGCCGGCCTTTAATCTGCTGGACAGCGGCGTCTTCGAGCAGAACGCCTATTGGGATGCCGAGGTGCGTTATGCCAAGGCGACACCCAACCGCATCCACTGCCGCATCAGCGCAGAGAACCGCTCCCAAGACTCGGCGACCCTCCACCTCCTGCCGACACTCTGGTTCCGCAATACCTGGAGCTGGGGAGGGCCCGACACCGAGCGGCCGTCACTCCGGGCGATCGAGCCACCACAGGGGACCGGCTTCGCAGTGCAGGCTGAGCATCCAATACTGGGCACGTACTTCCTCTACGGCGCCGTCGCCTGTGACCTGCTCTTTACCGAGAACGAGACCAACAAGCAGCGCATCTGGGGCACCGAAAACCCAACGCCCTATGTCAAGGACGCCTTCCACCGCTGGCTCATCGACGGCGAGCACGATGCTGTGAATCCGGCACAGACGGGTACCAAGTGTGCCGCCGTGCAGCGTATTGAGCTCGCCGGGGGCACGTGCGCCCAGATGGATCTCGTGCTGTCCGCAGAGCCGCTGAGCGACCCCTTCGGCGAAACCGAGCGCACCCTCGCCACCCGGCAGTCCGAAGCAACCATTTTTTACGATCATCTGCTGCCGGAGGCCGGCGCAAACGACGCACGGATCCTCCGTCAAGCGCTCGCTGGCATGATTTGGACCAAACAGTTCTACCACTATGACGTCGCGCGGTGGCTGGATGGCGACCAGTTCCCGCCGCCGGCAGAGCGCCGCCAGGGCCGTAACCGACACTGGCGCCACTTCAAGGCGCGCGACATCCTCTCCATGCCCGACACATGGGAATATCCCTGGTTCGCCGCCTGGGACCTCGCCTACCACTGCGCCGCGCTGGCGCTGGTGGACGTCGACTTCGCGAAGGATCAGGTGGAGTTGATGCTATCGGACCGGTATTTGCACCCGAACGGCCAAATCCCGGCCTACGAATGGAACTTCAGCGACGTGAACCCGCCGGTGCACGCAATGGCTGCGCTCAAGGTCTTCCGCGCCGAGCGGATTCAGCGTGGCGTCGGCGACCACGGGTTTCTGCAGCGGGTATTCCACAAGCTGCTGCTCAATTTTTCCTGGTGGATCAACCGCAAGGATGCAGAAGGCCACAACCTGTTCGAGGGCGGCTTCCTCGGCCTCGATAACATCTCCGTCTATGACCGCTCCCAGGAGCTGCCGCCGGGGTGGAGCCTCAAGCAGGCCGACGCCACCGGCTGGATGGCCCACTTCTCGCTCAAGATGACGCTCATCGCCCTCGAGCTTTGCATCGTGGACAGCGACTACGAAGCCATCGCCATCCATTGCTATAAGCAGTTTCTCGCCATCGCCGACGCCATCGCCGGCAGCGAGGAGTCCGGCACACCCTCACTCTGGGACGACGAAGCGGGTTTCTTCATGGACCTGCTCCAAACCCCGCACGAAGGGCCGCACCGCATCGAAGTCTACTCCTGGGTCGGGCTGATCCCGCTCTTCGCCGTGGAGATCGTCAACAGCCAGATGTTGGAAGCCGCACCACGCTTCCGCCAGCTGCTGAACGACCTCAAGGGCGGCTTCTTCCGCGGTCACCCGGTTTGTGCCTGCCCTGAGCACGAGAACGCGCGCGGTGAACGCCTCCTCGCCCTCGCTGATCACAGCATGCTCGCGCGCATCCTGACCCGGCTGCTGGACGAAGACCAATTCCTGTCCCGCTATGGTGTGCGCAGTCTGAGCCGTATCCATGCAACCGACCGCAAGCTCGGCTACATCCCCGGTATCGGGGAGGCTCTAATAGAGTATGTGCCGGGCGAGTCGAACTCCCCCATGTTCGGTGGCAATTCCAATTGGCGCGGCCCCATCTGGCTACCCACCAATTATTCCCTCATTGCCTCACTGGAGCGCTTCTATCGGTTCTTGGGCGACGATTTCCGCATCCCCGTGCCCTGCCTGGGCGGTGAAAAGCGCAACCTCACCGAAATCGCCACCCTCATTGCCGAGCGCATCGTGGACCTCTACCGTGCCGCAGACGACGGCACCGTGCCGGCGCTCAGCGGCCACCTGCCAGATGCAGCAGACGCCTCTTGGCGCGACCCGTTCTGCTTCTACGAATACTTCCACGCCGAGACCGGCCAGGGCCTTGGCGCCGCCCACCAAACCGGCTGGACCGGACTCCTCGCGAACCTCGTCATGCGGCGCTACCAGAAAGACATCCGCGGCTGGAGCGGCCTCGACCACGGCCCCAAACACCCGCTCATCGACGAAATCGCCTGAACCCACAACTAGCGAGACGTATGCCTCAGACTAACGAGCGACCAGCGCGGCGGCACGCCAGCGGTTCGTTCACTGGCCGGTTCCAAGGGCCAAGGGCCGAGGCGCGCACGCACAGCCCTGGCATGAGACCCATAGGCTGGGGTGAGCGCGCGAACCTCAGCAGCCAGGCCTGCCTTCCCGCCCGGGTGGGCTTCGGCGAGGCTCGTTTGGCCGATCGCATCACACCAACTGTTAGCGTCCTATGAGCGCCGCGCTGCGTCTGTACGAGCAACTCTCCGAAGCGACCGACGATAAGACCCGTGCGCGTCTGATCGCCGAGGCCTTCGACGCGCTCGAGGATCGCTTCCCGCAGATCGCCGATCTGGCCACCCAAGGCCATGTGCGCGAGGGCGAGCTGCGGCTGCAGAAGGAGATCAAGGAGGTTGAGGGGCGACTGCAGCAAGAGATCAAAGCGCTGGATCTCAAGATCGCGGAGGTCGAGGGCCGGCTGCGCACGGACCTCGAGCAGATCCGCTTGGAGACCAAGCAGGTCGAGGTGAACCTGCTGCGGGCCATGAATGCCCAAACCCGCTGGCTATTGGGCGGGTTGGCGGTGCTCGGCGTTGTGCTGAAGCTCGCCGACATCATCCTCGGGTAGAGTCGTCGGGGCCCTCATCTGTTGGCGCCCCGCCGTCGGAGCGGCAAGCTCGGGTGTGGGAGCGGAACTCGCGGTGCCGCGACTGACACGCGCGAAGCGGCTGCGGGGCGCTTACAGGGATTTGGAAACTAGTTTCACGCTGGTGTCGGTGGGGTCGGTTTCGATGCGGAAGCCGAGCGATTTGACCAGTGCGAGCATGCGGGTGTTGGCGGTGAGGACTTCACCTTCCATGAGGCGCAGGCCGCGGGCACGGGCGTTGCGCATCAGCGAGCTCATCAACCGTGAGCCGATGCCGCGGCTGCGCACGCGGTCGGCGACGACGATGGCGAACTCGCAGCTGTCACCGCCGGGGCGTGTCATGTAGCGGGCAACACCGACCTGCTGGTCCTGGCCGTTCTCTTGCATCACGCCGATCAGTGCCATTTCGCGGTCGTAGTCGATCTGGGTGAAGCGCACCAGCATCTCCGGCGAGAGTTCCTTGATGGCCTGCATGAAGCGGAAGTACTTGGTCTGATCCGACAGGCCGCGCACGAACGCCTGCTCCATCTCGGCATCTTCGGGTTGGATGGGGCGAATGATGAGGTCCGTGCCGTCCGGTAACGGCACCCGCTCGACGAGATGCTGCGGATACGGGTGGATGGCCATGTGGCCGTACAGGGACTGCTGCGGCGGGCGATAGTCCACGTGGATGCGGGCGTCCACGGCGATGACATCCAGGTCGTTGCCGATCAGCGGGTTCACCTCCATGGCCAGGATCTCCGGCAGCTCGCAGACCATCTCCGAAACCCGCTGCAGGATGCGCGCCAGCGCTTGGCGATTCATCGGCGGCTTGTTGCTGTAGGCGCCCATGAGCCGAGCCACACGGGTGTGCGCGATCATTGTCTGGATGATGAAGGCATTCAGCGGCGGTAGCCCCAGAGCGCGGTCCAACATCAGCTCCATGTCCGTGCCACCGGCACCAAAACTGATGACCGGCCCGAAGACCGGGTCCCGGGATACACCCACCATGAGCTCCCGCGCCGCCCGCGACGGCACCATGTGCTCAACAGTCACGCCGTCGATGCGCGCCTCGGGCCGGAGCATGCTGGCACGGTCGGTGAGCTCGGTATAGGCGCGGCGAATGGACAGGGCATCGTTCAGATTCAAGCGCACACCATCGACTTCGGACTTTTGCTCGATGTCCGGCGAGCTGATCTTCATGACCACCGGCAAGCCCAGCGCTTGCGCCGCCATCAGCGCCTCGTTGGGGCTGCGGGTCATCACCGCCTGCGTGGTGGGGATGCGGAAGGCCGACAGGACTGCCTTGGCCTCGATGGTGCCGAGGGTCTTGCGTCCCTCTGCCATGACGCCCTCGATAATCAGCCGGGCGCCCTCCACGTCTGGGGCGCGCTGTTGCGACAACGGCCCTGGGGATTGCACCAACAGCTTCTGGTTGCGGCCGTGCTCGGCGAGGTAGGACATGGCGTCCACGGCCACCTCGGGTGACTCGAACTGCGGCACGCCGGCCTCTGAAAATAACCGATGTGCGTCGGCGACGCTGGCCTGCCCCATCCAGCAAGTGAGCACCGGCTTGCGCGTGTCCTTGGCGGCGGCGATGACTGCCTCCGCGCTGGCGGTGGGATCGCCGCAGTCCGCCAGCGGCGCCAGCAGCACCACCACGCCGTCGACGTTCTTGTCTTTCAAGCAGGCATCCACGGCCGCGCGGTAGCGTGTCTCGTTGGCATCGCCAATGATGTCGATGGGATTGCTGTGCGACCAATGCGGCGGCAATACCTGCTCCAGCGCGGCGCAGGTCTCGTCACTGAGGGTGGCGAGCACCAGCCCACGCTCCATCGCCCGATCCGCCGCCAGCACGCCGGGACCACCCCCGTTGCTGATGATGGCAATGCGGTTGCCGACGAGCCTGCGCCCGGCGCCGAAGACCTGGGCGGCGGCAAAGAGCTGCCACAGCCGCTCCACCTGCACCGCACCACTGCGCTCCATGGCCGCCGAGAACACCTCCGCGGAGCCGACCCAGGCACCCGTGTGTGAGAGGGCCGCACGGGAGCCCGCCGCTTGCCTGCCGCTCTTGACCACCACCACGGGCTTCAGCCGTGCTGCCGCCCGCAACCCGCTCATGAAGCGCCGTGCATCTCGAATGCCCTCCACATAGAGCAGAATGCTCTTTGTCTTCGGGTCCAGGGCCAGATAGTCGAGCACGTCGCCGAAGTCCACGTCGGCCGCTGCACCTAAGGACACCACGGCCGAATAGCCGAGGCGTCGCGGTCCGGCCCAATCCAACATGGCACTGCACACGGCCCCCGACTGGGACACCAAGGCGACGCGCCCCGGCAACGCCGGCTGTGTCCCAAAGGCGGCATTGAGACCGCTGGCAGGCCGCATGACCCCGAGGCAGTTGGGGCCCAGCACGCGAATGCGGTTGCGCCGGGCCGCCTCCACCAGGCGTTCTTGTAGGCGCGCACCCCGCTCGTCCTGTTCCGCGAAGCCCGCCGAATGCACAACCGCCGCCCGCACGCCGAAGCTGCCGCACTGATCCAGTATCCCCGGCACCGTTTTTGCCGGTGTTGCAATGAGTGCCAGATCCACGCGCCGCTCCAGCGCTGCAAGGTCCGGCCAACAGGGGTGGCCCTGGACTTTGGCGTGCTTGGGGTTGATGGCGTAGCACTGCCCTTTGAAGCCCGCGGCAAGCAGGTTGCGGAAGACCATGCTCCCGAGCGATCCCTCCCGGTCACTGGCACCGAACACGGCCACGGCATCTGGCGCAAATAACTGGTCGAGATCGGACAGCCACATGGGCACGCGCCCTCCCGGGCGGGAAAAGGATTAAGCTTGAGGAAACAAGGGCGATAACGGCGCACCACGCCGCAGCGAGTCACGGATCCTGTCGCATCCGACGAGGCAGGGCAGTGTCCCGGGGTGCTGGGCGTCGCAGCGGCTGAACACGCCTCGTCGCAGCCGCCCGCCCATGCTCTCACAAGTACCGCAGGTCGACAGCAGAGCCCGAACGCCCGGGCGGAAAGCTGGGCGCCCAACATCGGGCCAGAGACCATCACCACGGGGCCGCCACCATGAACCTTGCCTTCATCTCCCAC
This sequence comes from uncultured Thiohalocapsa sp., assembly GCA_964524185.1. GTDB lineage: Bacteria > Pseudomonadota > Gammaproteobacteria > Chromatiales > Chromatiaceae > Thiohalocapsa. The sequence continues at coordinate 15,128 of CAZGCI010000039.1, forward strand.
GAAGACTGCCGACTGCATAAGATGGGCGCCTACCATGTGGAGATTCCCGAGCGCCTGCACGCCATCACGGACCGGATGATCGCCGCCGGTCTGGAGATGCTGGTGTCCCATTATGACGCGCCGAAGGCGACTCGGGAGCAGCTCCTGCGCGTGCACGATCCGGACTATGTGGACGGCATCGTCGCGGCAGCACCGACTTCCGCGGACGCACTGGTGTGGCTCGACGGCGATACGGCCATGAACCATGGCACCTTGAACGCCGCACTGCGCGCCGCAGGCGCCGCGGCCTACGCCGTAGACCTGGTGATGGGCGAGCAGCATCATGCGGCCTTCTGCGCAGTGCGCCCGCCCGGCCATCACGCGGAGCGTAGGGCAGCCATGGGTTTTTGTTTTTTCAACAATGTCGCCGTCGGCGCCGCCCACGCCATGGCCGAGCACGGCATCGAGCGCGTGGCCATCGTCGACTTTGATGTCCATCACGGTAATGGTACCGAAGACATCTTTACCGGGGATGAGCGGGTTCTGTTTTGCTCCAGCTTCCAGCACCCGTTCTACCCAGGCACCGGGGCCGACAGCCAGGCGCCCAACGTGCTCAATATTCCGCTGCCAGCGCGCACCGACGGCGCCGCCTTCCGCAGCGCCATCGAGATGCAGTGGTTGCCGCGGCTCGAAGCCTTCGCGCCGCAATTGGTGATGATCTCCGCCGGCTTCGACGGCCATGCCGAGGATGACATGGCGCACTTCAACCTGCGCGAGCCGGATTACGCGTGGATCACCCAGCAGCTGCGCGAGCTCGCCGAGCGCCATGCCGGCGGGCGCATGGTCTCCTGCCTAGAAGGCGGCTACAACCTCTCCGCCCTTGGGCGGAGCGTTGCGGCACACCTCGATGCGCTGATCGGTCAGGCTTAACGAACGCAGTTTGTCAGACAAGGTCAGCCTACGGGCGCTCTGGAGAGCGACTCCCGCCGCGACACGCACGCCACGAGACCGCCCCGCCGCCGCGCGAGCGCGGCCGGTGGCGCCGGCGGTTCGGGGCGAGCCGGTCGTGATTGCGAAGGCAGGCAAGCCGTTGCAGAGGGGTATCTCCCGACAGTCGCCAGAGCCTGGACAGCTGCGGCGGGCACGCGCTGCGTTCCGGCTGCGACAGCGCCGCCCGTCTGGGCGGATCAATCCGCGAGCCGCTTCTCCAGGAACAAATACTGCACGGCGTTGCCGCATGTCGCAGCACTGCCGAAGCCGAGCCGCCGGTAAAGCGCCATCGCGGCCGGATTGTCCTCGCGCACCTCGAGCGTGATCTTGCAGTGACCGCGCGCGCGGGCCAGGGCCTCGACCGCCGCAAGCAGCCGCCGCCCAATGCCGCGGCCCCGCCAGCCCGGCACGACGGCCAAATCATGCACGTTGGTCAAGGGCCTTGCGCGAAAGGTGGAGAAGCCCGTGAAGCACACGGCCACACCCACCGGCACCGCGCCCGCCCTGGCCAGCAGCACAGCGGCGCCGGGAAACGCCCGCAGCGCCGGCACGAGCTCGGCCTTGGTCGCCGCCGGCAGGGGCTGGCCTGCGCCCATGGGGTCGGCCGCATAGCCGTCGAGCAGGTTGATGAGGTCCGCCGCGTCCCGCGCACAGGCCAGGTCGGCGCGTTGGATCTCGATGGTTGGCTTGTCCAAACTCTCCAGTGCTCCGCGGTGTTTCGGGCAGCGCACCCTGATTATCCTCACCGGTCCATACAACGCCAGCCCGAGGGAGCACAGCATGCCGGCCAGCACACCCAAGACCGCCATCCTCTGGCTCCGCCGCGATCTGCGCCTGGCCGACAACCCGGCGCTGACCGCCGCGCTGGCGCGCTGCGAGCGCGTGGTGCCCGTCTTCATCCATGCACCGGAAGAGGAGGTCCCCTGGCAGCCGGGTGGCGCCGCACGTTGGTGGCTGCATCACAGCCTGACGGCGCTAGGCGCCGACCTTGCCGCGGCCGGCGCCGGGCTCGTGGTGGCCCGCGGCGAGTCGCTCCCGGAGCTGCGCCGACTCATTGCGGCAACGGGGGCCACGGAGTGCCATTGGAATCGGCTCTACGACCCCGCCATCATCGCCCGCGACAGCGTCATCAAGCAGGCGCTGCGGGGCGAGGGCATCCACTGCGAGAGCCACAACGCCGCCATGCTGTTCGAGCCCTGGACGGTGCAGACCGGCACCGGCGCGCCCTATCGGGTATTCAGCCCCTACTGGCGGCGCTGTGTGCCGCGGCTGGCGGAGGTGCCGGCGCCCTACCCAGCGCCGGCACGCTTACCACCGCTGCCGGACCGCCTGGAGTCCTTGCGCATCGACGCCCTGGGTCTGCTCCCCCGCATCCCATGGGACCAGGGTCTCGCCGAGACGTGGCAGCCCGGTGCCGCTGGGGCGGCGGCACGCCTGCGGTCATTCCTCAGCCGGGCGCTGGACGGCTACACCGATGGCCGGGAGCTGCCCGCCCAAGCCGGCACCTCCCGCCTGTCGCCGCATCTGCATTGGGGCGAGCTTGGGCCACGACAGGTCTTGGCGGCCGTGCGCGAGGCCGGCGGCGATGTGGGCGAGGGCGGCGCCGGGCACTTCGTCCGTGAGCTCGGCTGGCGGGAGTTCAGTCTGCAAATGTTGTTTCACTTCCCCGACACCCCGCTGGAGCCCCTGGACCCCAAATTCGCCAAGTTCCCATGGCGCAGCGACGGCGCCGAGACGCTGCTCGCGGCCTGGCAGCGGGGCCAGACTGGTATCCCCATCGTCGACGCCGGGATGCGCCAGCTCTGGCACTGCGGTTGGATGCACAATCGGGTGCGCATGGTGGTGGCCTCCTTTCTGACCAAGAACCTGCGCTTGCCCTGGCAGGACGGCGCCCGCTGGTTCTGGGACACCCTGGTGGACGCCGATCTCGCGAGCAACACCCAAGGCTGGCAGTGGGCGGCGGGCAGCGGTGCCGATGCAGCCCCCTACTTTCGCATCTTCAATCCCGTGCGCCAGGGTGAGCGCTTCGACGCCGATGGCGCCTATGTGCGCCGCTGGTGCTCGGAACTGAACGCCTTGCCCAACAGGCTGATCCACCAGCCCTGGGCCGCGAAGGCCATGGCGCTGGATGCCCTCGGGGTGCGGCTCGGTCGTGATTACCCGGCGCCCATCGTCGACCTCAAGACGTCGCGGGACGAGGCGCTGGCCGCGTTCGAGCAGCTCAAGCAGCAGATCTGAGGGCCTGATCCTCGGCATCACAGCGGCCTGAAACAGGCTCGAATCTCGCGTTGCCCTCCGTACTGCCCGCCCTGCCACCCGCCTTCGCCCGCTCATGCTGCGATCGGTTATCCTCACCGGCGGAGCCGTACGATAGTCTGTAGATGCGGTCCGTTTTCAACGTCGTGTCGTATGCCAGACGCCGATTGGGGAAAGGCCAAGCGGTAAGGATCGAGGGACGAGGGCCGAGTCGCGGCGGCTGACGCTAGAAGTGCGGGTACGCTCCTAGGCCCTTGGCCCTTGCCTTCCCGCTGCATTCTCCGATTCTGTTCCGCCCATAAGCTGCGACGTCTGCACTGCACCCATGGCCCAACAAGTCCTCAAGGTCCCACCCACAAAGAACACGCTCCTGGCGCTGAAGAAACAGGTGAGCTTCTTGGTCGAGGGGCATGACTTGTTGGAGCGCAAGCGCGAGCTCCTGACGCGTCTGGTCTATGAGCGCATCGGCGAATACCGCCGCTTGCGCGACGCGAGTCAGCGGGCACTGGAAGAGGCCTACCGCTGCCTCGGCATTACGCACCTGCGTATGGGCAGCCGCGGCCTCCATCAGGCGGCCCTGGGCGCACAACCGGCCCTGAGTGTGGAGATCTTGCCGCGGCGCTCCCTGGGCGTGGAGTACCCCGCCGTCACCGCCGAGCGGCGCCCCATCAAGCCCGTTGGCCTACTCGGCAGTGATGCGAGCTTCGACAACACCCGCGAGCGCCTGGCCGACGCGGCCGTGGTGCTTGCCAGGCTCGGTGAGGTCGAGATTGCGCTGCATCGGCTCATGGAGGAGCAGCGCAAGGCGCAGAAGCGCGTCAACGCCCTCAAGTACAACATCATTCCGCTGTATCAGCGCACCATCCACTTCATCCAGTCGGCGTTAGAGGAAGAGGAGCGCAACACACTGTTCCAGGTGAAGGTGCTGCGCGAGCGCCAGGCGCAGCGCGCAGGCTGAGCCCGTGGCCTCGGCCCTGGACATTGCACGGCCCGGGCGTGCCGGCGCTGCAGTCACTTGTCGGCCTGAGGCATCGCCTCGCTAGCCATCCGCGGTGCGCGTCGTGCCGCCGCGGTCAGCCAACCCCCGGAGGGTCACAATCATGGAATCAAGCTCCCTGAAGGGCCTCGAATTCCTCGTCATCGTCGGCGCTGTCGCCTGGTTCTACATCGCGCAGCAGCGCAACCTCAAGCGGCTCAAAGCAGAACGGGAGGCCAAAGACCACACCAGTTCAGAGGCCGACGCCAAGGCGAGCGACGACTAGGAAAACGCCGATTGATTGGCGGTTCCCGTGCCGGGCAGGACACCCCGCCATGTTCAAGCGCCCAAGCGCTTGAACATGAAGGAGCCAGGAGACCGCGTCTTCCGGCTCCGTCCGATTGTTGGCCAGGATGGCCAATCAATCGGCATCTCCTTAGGCCTGCAGCACCTCGCACCCGCCCATATAGGGCACCAGCGCCGCCGGCACCCGGATACTGCCGTCGGCGGACTGATAGTTCTCCAGCACCGCCACCAGCGTCCGGCCCACAGCGAGGCCGGACCCGTTCAACGTGTGGACCAGCTCCGGCTTGTTGGTCTCGGGATTACGCCAGCGCGCTTGCAGCCGCCGCGCCTGGAAGTCGCCGAAGCTGGAGCACGAGGAGATCTCGCGGTAGCAGTTCTGGCCCGGCAGCCAGACCTCGAGGTCGTAGGTCTTGACCGCCGAGAAGCCGAGGTCGCCGGTGCAGAGCGTTACAACGCGGTACGGCAGTGCCAGGCGTTGCAGGATCGCCTCGGCGTGGCCGGTGAGGGCCTCCAGCGCGGCGCAGGACTCCGCCGGGCGCACCGCCTGCACCAGCTCCACTTTCTCGAACTGGTGTTGGCGGATCATGCCGCGGGTATCCTTGCCGTAGGAGCCCGCCTCACTGCGGAAGCACGGCGTGTGGGCCACCCATTTGCGCGGCATGTCATCGGCATCGACGATGGTGTCTCGGACCAGGTTGGTCACCGGCACCTCGGCCGTCGGGATGAGATAAAAATCCCGGCCTGCCTCACCCTCGTCGGACTGCCCGCCCGGTATCCGGAACAGCTCTGAGGCAAACTTGGGCAGCTGCCCCGTCCCGGTCAGGCTGTCGGCGTTGACCAAGTAAGGCACATAGGTCTCGGTGTAGCCGTGCTCTGCGGTATGCACATCGAGCATGAACTGGATCAACGCCCGGTGCAGCCGGGCGAGCGGACCGCTCAGCACCACGAAGCGCGCCGCGGTGAGCTTCGCGGCGGCGTCGAAATCCATCCACCCGGTGGGCACGCCCAGGTCCACATGATCTTTGGGGGCGAAGTCGAACGCGGGCGGCTCGCCCCAGCGGCGCTCTTCGCGGTTGGCGTGCTCATCCATGCCGTCCGGCACGCTGGGGTCGGGGATGTTGGGCAGGCCGAGGGCGATCTCCTGCAGCTGCGCCTGCAGCTCGCCGAGTTCGGTGTCGCGCGCCTTGAGCTGATCGCCGAGCCCGGCGACCTCCGCCTTCAGCGGCTCGATGTCCTCACCCGCCGCCTTGGCCTTGCCGATGGCCTTGGAGCGCGTATTACGCCGATTTTGGAGCTCCTGCACCTCGGTTTGGAGCGTCTTGCGACGCGCCTCCAGGGCCTCGATGCGGGCGGTATCGACGGTGAGGCCGCGCCGCGCGAGCTGGGCCGCCACAAGCTCCAGGTCGGCACGCAGGCGTTTCGGGTCCAGCATGATTCACTCTCGATGATTGTGCGTGGGCGCCAGCGACGGCCCGAACCAGCGTCGATGCCGAGCGCCCCCTGCGATCCGCTGTTCGGAGCAGGGAGGCCGCTGCGGCTCGGCGCTCATGCGTCGGGCCGGTTCGCGCCGTTGCCGTCCACGTAGACCGTCCAGGCCACCACGTGGCCTGGCTCGACGAAGTCGCTAATACGCTCGATGGCGGCGCGCGCGCGGTCGGGGCGGTCGAAAAACTCCAGCACCAAGGGTAGATCCGTGGACAGATCCACGAGCCTGGTGCTGTGCACGACGCCGGAGCTGCCGAAGCCGGCAACGCCGCGCGTGACGGTGGCACCACGGACGCCGAGCTCGTCGTGGAGACAATCCAGCAAGGGCTTGAGCCCATGGTCCGACTCCTTGAGATAGACCCTGACCATGGTCGCCTCCTGCGGCGACCAGGCCTTGGCGGCAACGGCCGATTCGGTAGTGGACGGTGTGCTCATAGCGCCCTCGCGGCAATGATGCCGGCCCAGCAAGCGGCGATGCACACGGCCACGCTGAAGCCGACATTCAGAGCGGCACGCAGCATCTCCCCCTGCTCCACCAGCGTCAAGGTCTCCAGCGAAAAGGTCGAGAAGGTCGTAAAGGACCCAAGGAAGCCGATGAGGATCGCTGCGCGCAGCTCGGCGGCCATCAGGCTGCGCTCGAGCAGCAGCACAAACAGGAGCCCCATGGCAAAGGAGCCGAGCATATTCACGCCCAGCGTGCCCCAGGGGAAGTCCCGACCCAGCAGCCGGTAGACGCCATTGGAGACGAGAAAGCGCGCCAGCGCACCGAGCGCGCCGCCGCCAGCGATGGCGAGAAGCTGCAGCAAATTTGGATCTCCCTGTGGAAGCGGGCCCGATTGTAAACCCCGTACACCGGAAAGTTCCGCCGCGCTGACGACTGTCCGGCCGCGCCTATACCCGTCGCGCATGGGTTTTCGGGACAGCGAGGTGCGTCGCTCGTGCCCGAGCGCAAGGCACGACGACGAGTCATAGTCACCACTATGGCGAGGAGTCGTCAGCTGCGATCGGGTGCGAGCGGCGTGCATCGCGGCCGAAAACCCATGCGTGACGGGTATAGCTAGGTCAAAGCGCGCGATCAGCCCATTATCCTAGCGCGGCGGCGCCTCGGATCGACAAGGTTAGGACACAAACCCGTAGACTATGATCAATCACACCGCCCTGCTCCAGCCCACAACGTCGCGCTCACCATAACGCCTGTGTGGTCCCTCCTGGTCTTGGTCATCGCCGCCAACGGCGCGCCGGTGGTGGCACGTCTGGTGCTGGGTGAGCGTTGGGGAACACCGGTAGACGGTGGGCTGCGGCTCGCCGACGGTCGCCGCCTGCTCGGCGACGCCAAGACCTGGCGCGGGCTCGTCGCCGGCCTGACCGCGAGCGCTGTGATGGCGCCGCTGGTCGGGCTCTCACCGCTGCTGGGGCTCACCGCCGGTGCCCTGGCCCTGGCGGGCGATCTGATGGCGAGCTTCACCAAACGGCGGCTGGGGCGGCCACGCAGCAGCCGGGCGGCACTGCTGGACACCGTCCCCGAGTCGCTCCTGCCCGGGCTGGGTCTAATGCTGCCGCTGAAACTCGCCGCCTTGGACGTGCTGGCGTTGGTTATCCTGTTCAGTCTGTTCGACGCCGTCGCCTCACCGCTGCTTTATCGCCTCGGTATTCGCCGCCGTCCTTGGTAGTCTTTCATGACTTGTCTACCCGCATCCGGGTCGCCAGCCAGCCGTCCGCACCGCCGCATGACCCGCGACTTCAGCATTCTCACCTACAACATCCATAAGGGCTTCAGCATGGGTGGTCGGCAATTCGTGCTGCACCGCATGCGTGACGCCCTGGCGGCGACGCGCGCGGATGTCGTCTTTTTGCAAGAGGCGCTGGGCGAGCACGCGAGCCACGCCCGGCGTCTGCACGAGTGGCCCGAGTATCCGCAGTTCGAGTTCCTGGCCGACACCGTTTGGCCGCACCATGCTTATGGCCAGAACGCGATCTATGACGAGGGCCACCACGGCAACGCGATCCTGAGCCGCTGGCCCTTTCGCCAATGGGAGAACATCGGCGTCTCACCCTACCCGTTTGCCGCCAGCCGCAGCCTGTTGCACGGCGTCATCGAGGTGCCGGGGACAAGCCAGCGGGTGCACGTCGTCTGTGTCCACTTCGGCTTCTTCGGCGCCGAGCGGCGGCCACAGATTCGCCGCTTGTGTGCGCGCATCGAGGCCCATGTCCCCCACGCGGAGCCGCTGATCGTAGCCGGCGACTTCAACGATTGGTCCGGCCGCGCCGAGCGGGACTTCAACGTCGAGCTGGGGCTGCGGGAGGTCTTCCGCGCACTGCACGGCCAGCACGCGCGCACCTGGCCGGCGGTGGCACCCGTTCTGCCGATGGACCGCATCTACTGCCGGGGCGTGGTGCCGCTCGGCGCAGAGCGGCTCGGGCTCGCACCTTGGCACCGGCTCTCCGACCATACACCGCTGCAAGCATGGTTCCGGCTATGACTGAGACCGGACGCTGGCGCCTACCGAATCTCCTGAGCGCGTCCCGCCTGGTGGCGGCGCCGATGCTCGTCCTGCTGGCCCTGCAGGGTTACCGCGACGCGTTCCTCTGGCTGCTGGCTGCGGCCTTCTTCACGGACGCTGTGGACGGCACCTTGGCACGCTTGACGGGCCAGGCCAGCCGCTTCGGCGCCATGCTGGACTCCTGGGCCGACGTCGCCGTCTACGCCGCCATCGCCATCTCCATGCTGCTGCTGTGGCCGGAGCTGGTGCGCCAGGAGGGCGTCGCGTTCAGCGCCTTGGTGGCGAGCTTCACCCTGCCGGCGTTGGCTGGCCTGCTGCGCTTTCGCCGCTTTACCAGCTATCACACCCGGCTGGTGAAAGTGGCGGTGGCGGCGACCGTCGTTGCGCTGTTCCTCCTACTGCTGGGCGTGGCGGCGTGGCCCTTCCGTGTCGCCGCCGTACTGGCCGTCTTGGCCGCGTTGGAGGAGATTGCCATCACGCTGGTGCTGCAGAAGGACCGCTCCAATGTGGGCAGCCTGTGGCAGGTGCTGCGGGAACAACGCCAAGGCGACCGGTAAGCCGGAATGACCCCGCGGCAGATGGGTCTATTGCCATTTCAGCGTGTTCTTATAAACTGGGGCAGTCCTCGTCAGGCAGCAGGTTGCCCGCGGCGGGGACCAGCAACAAACAAGATCGCTATTTGCTGACCCGGAAACCGACCGAGTCCGCAGCAGGCTGGCCCCCTCGGCCGCTGCGGCAGACCTGACAAGGTGTGAACGCATGAAGACGATTGTCCTCTCCATCTCCGCCGTTGCCTTTGCAGCCGCCACCACGGCGGTCGCCGCGCAGTGGCTGGCCCCCGGCTATGGCCCTTATGGTTATGGCCTCAATGGCGCCATGCCCTTCCACGGGCCGCAATTCGCTCCGAGCAGCCCCGCTGCATTCGAAGCCCTCGCGCAACGCCACCGCGCCTTTGCCGAGCAGCAGGACAAGGCCATCCGGGCCATGCTGGAGCAGCAACGCGCGCACTTCGAGCGGCTTGCACCGCCCTTGCCTGCTCACCTGGCCGACGCTGGACGCCCGCCGCAGCTGCCGGAGCCGCCTGCCTTCGGCGAGCCACCCAGCCGGCCGGAGATCCCGGGCTTCGAGCGCCCGGCCATGCCGGAGCTGCCTGCAATCCCGACCCCGACGTTCGAGCCCCCAGCGTTCGGTGAACGGCCACAAGCCCCCGAGATGCCTGCCCTGCCGGAGCGTTTCAGCATGCCCGATTGGCCGCCGGCGCCCAGCCTGCCCAAGGCGTTCGGCCCCCAGACGCCCGACACCACACCGCCCAACACGGAGCCGCCGGAGGTCCCGTCGGAGCCGGCTGCCGGCGCACCCGAGCGGAGCGGCAGCGCACCAGCGGACTACGCGGCAGAGCGCGCGGCGCGACAAGCGCAGTACGCGGCGTACCGGGAGCAGATGCAGCAGCAGATCGCCGAGCGCCGTGCCGCCATGCAGCAGATCGCCGCGCAGCGCCGCGCCGCCGCGGCGTACCGCCACGCGCCACTGCCCTTCGGCTCCGGCGGGGCGCCGATGCCAGCTGCGTCTGACGCCGCATCTGCACCGGAATCGGCTCCGGCCTCCGCTCCGGCATCAGGCGATCAGCCCGCGGCCGGCGCGGCTGCGGGCGCCCCAGCGGGCTGACGTCGCCGGAGTAGCGCACGCGGCGCAGCCAGCACACGCGCCCTACCGCCGCTGCGGGCCCACCGTCGGCACGCGTGCCCGCCCAACCCCCGGTCCAGGTCCCCCTGACCGGGGTTTTTTGATTCCCGATCGCAACAGCATTGGGGCGACGCTGGTTGCGCTCGCGGGGCTGCAGCATTCGTCAGGTCAATCATCAGTATTTGCCAATATTGAGCCCCTGGGTTAGCGTGCGCGTCTGCGCGCCGCTGCCCTTTGGTGCTTCGCCGGCCTTCGCACAGCATGTGCCCTGTGCCTAGCGCAACCCCGGCGGTAGGCCAGCGTCGGGCCGACGCCAGCCAGCCCTGCTCCCCACTGCATTAGGAAGGTCCATGGCCAATAAGCCTGACATCGACCCACAAGAGACCCAGGAGTGGCTCGACGCCCTCAGCGCCGTGCTGGAGCACGAGGGCGTCGAGCGTGCTCACTACCTGCTGGAGCGCCTTATCGACAAGGCGCGGCGCTCCGGGGCGCACCTCCCCTTCAGCGCCAACACCGCCTATGTCAACACCATCCCGGTGCAACAGCAGGAGCGCTTCCCCGGCGACCGGGCGATGGAACGGCGGATCAGATCCTTCGTACGCTGGAACGCCATGGCCATGGTGGTGCAGGCGAATCGGCTGTCGACGGAGCTGGGCGGACACATCTCGTCGTTCGCCTCGAGCGCAACCCTCTATGACGTGGGCCTGAACCACTTCTTCCGCGCCGCCAACAAGGACTTTGGCGGGGATCTGGTATTCATTCAGGGGCATTCGGCACCCGGCATGTACGCCCGCGCCTATCTAGAAGGGCGGCTCAGCGAGGAGGAGCTCTACGGCTTCCGGCAGGAGGTGGAAGGCCCCGGGCTGTCGTCCTATCCGCACCCCTGGCTGATGCCGGGCTTTTGGCAGTTCCCGACGGTGTCCATGGGGCTAGGGCCCATCATGGCCATCTACCAGGCACGCTTCATGCGCTATCTCACCGACCGCGGCGTGCTGAACACGGAGGGCCGCAAGGTCTGGGCGTTTTTGGGCGACGGCGAGATGGACGAGCCGGAATCCCTCGGCGCCATTTCGCTCGCCGCCCGCGAGCGCCTCGACAACCTGGTGTTCGTCGTCAACTGCAACCTGCAGCGGCTCGACGGCCCCGTGCGCGGCAATGGCAAGATCATTCAGGAGCTGGAAGCCGTGTTCCGCGGCGCCGGCTGGAACGTGATCAAGGTCATCTGGGGCAGCTATTGGGACCCGCTGCTGGCGCGCGACAACCAAGGCTTCCTACTGAAGCGCATGGAGGAATGCCTCGACGGCGACTACCAAGCCTACAAGGCCAAGGGCGGGGCCTACACCCGCGAGCATTTCTTCGGCAAATATCCCGAGCTGGCCGAGATGGTCGCCAACATGACCGATGAGGACATCTGGCGGTTGAATCGCGGCGGGCATGATCCGGCCAAGATCTATAGCGCCTACGCCGCTGCCATGCGCCACGAGGGGCAGCCAACGGTGATCCTGGCCAAGACCGTCAAGGGTTATGGCATGGGTGTCGCTGGCGAGGGCATGAACATCACCCACTCGCAGAAGAAGATGGGCGAGGCGGCACTCAAGGCCTTCCGGGACCGGTTCAACATTCCGATCTCCGACGATCAAATCGGCGCCGCGCCCTTCTACAAGCCGCCGGCAGATAGCCCAGAGATGCGGTATCTGCACGAGCGCCGCGAGGCCCTCGGCGGCCCGCTGCCGGCGCGCAAGGCGGACTTCGCACCACTGCCCATCCCGGGGCTGGACACCTTCCAGCCGCTGTTGGAAGCCAGCGGCGACCGGGAAATGTCCACCACCATGGCCCTGGTGCGGATGCTGACAATGATCATCCGCGACAAGCAGATCGGCAAGCTGGTGGTGCCCATCGTGCCGGATGAGGCGCGCACCTTCGGCATGGAGGGCATGTTCCGCCAGCTCGGCATCTACTCCCACATCGGCCAGCTCTATGAGCCGGTGGACTCCGACCAGGTGATGTACTACCGCGAGGAGAAGAACGGCCAGATCCTGCAGGAGGGCATCAACGAGGCCGGGGCCATGTCGTCGTGGATCGCCGCCGCCACCGCCTACGCCAACCATGGCCAGGCAATGATCCCCTTCTACATCTATTACTCCATGTTCGGCTTTCAGCGTGTGGGGGATCTGATTTGGGCCGCCGGCGACATGCAAGCCCGGGGCTTCCTACTCGGCGGCACCGCTGGACGCACGACGCTGGCCGGCGAAGGGCTCCAGCACCAGGACGGGCACAGCCTGGTGGCGGCCTCCACCATCCCGAACTGCGTCAGCTACGACCCAACCTTTGCCTACGAGCTGGCGGTGATCGTGCACGACGGCATGCGGCGGATGTTCCAGGAGCAGGAAAACTGCTTCTACTACGTGACCGTCATGAACGAGAACTATCCGCAGCCCGCCATGCCGGCGGGGGTCGAAGATGGCATTCGCCGCGGCCTCTATCGCTTCAGCCAAGCGGAGTCCGGTCAGCACCGCGTGCAGCTCCTGGGCAGCGGCACCATTCTGCGGGAGGTGATCGCCGCGGCGGAGCTGCTCCAGCGGGACTTCGACATCGCCGCCGATGTCTGGAGCGTCACCAGCTTCAATGAGCTGCGCCGCGACGGCATCGACGCCGAGCGCTGGAACATGCTCCATCCGGATGAGTCCCCGCGGCTGCCCTATGTCGCCGAGCAGCTCGGCGAGACCGAGGGGCCCATCGTCGCCGCCACGGATTACATTCGCACCTATGCGGACCAGATCCGGCCCTACCTCCAGCGGCGCTACGTCGTCCTGGGCACCGACGGCTATGGCCGTAGCGACATGCGCAGCCAGCTGCGCAAATTCTTCGAGGTCAATCGCTGGTACATCGCCGTCGCCGCGCTGAAAGGCCTCGCTGACGAAGGCCACATCAGACCGGGGCGCGTGCGCGAGGCCATCGAAAAGTACCGGATCGACCCCGAGAAGCCCAACCCGGTGACCGTCTGACCACGGTGTTGTTTGCGACCACCGCGACTCGCCAGAGCACGAACCGCATCCAGGAGTACACACCGTGGCAAAGCTAGAGCATGTCCAGCTGCCGGACATCGGCGACTTCACCGAGGTGGAGATCATCGAGGTCCTCGTCGCCCCAGGCGACACCGTCGAGCCCGAGCAGTCCATCCTGACGCTGGAGAGCGACAAGGCGACCATGGAGATCCCGTCGCCGGTCGGCGGGACGGTCAAGGAGCTGAAAGTCGCCGTCGGCGACAAGGTGAGCAAGGAGACGCTGCTGATGATCGTCGAGACCGACAGCGGCGAGGACACCGCTGCGGTAGCGCAAGCCGCGCCGACGCCGGCCCCAGCAGCCACACCCGCATCGGCCCCAGCATCGGCCCCAGCATCGGCCCCACCATCGGACGCGCCCGCCGCGGAGCCAGCGCAAACCGCAAGCCCGACGCCGGCCGCCCCACCCGAGTCCGAGACATCCGCCGCGGCACCGGCTGCCGCCGCATCCATCCCGGTGCACCTGCCGGACATCGGCGACTTCGCTGAGATCCCCGTGATCGAGGTGTTGGTGGCGCCCGGTGACTGGGTGGACGTGGACCAGTCCATCCTGACCTTGGAGTCCGATAAGGCGACGATGGAGATCCCCTCACCCGCCGCCGGCGAGGTGGAGTCCGTCAGCGCGAAGGTCGGCGACCAGCTGAACCAGGGCGACCTGCTGCTGACCCTGCGCGGCGCCGCACCTCCGGTGCCAGCCGACGGCGAGCCGGACAGCTCCGCGGAGGAGTCCGAGACCGCCCAAGCGCCGGCTGCCACGCCCAAGCCCGATGCGCCAGCCGCACCCCTGCCCGGCGAAGCCGAGCGGCGCAAGGCCCCGGTGCTGCCGCGCCCGGCCGACATGCAGGCCATCGCCAGCGGCCGCACACCCCACGCGAGCCCGGCGGTACGTCGCTTCGCGCGGGAGCTTGGTGTGGACCTCGCCCGCGTCAAGGGCAGCGGCCGCAAGGCTCGGGTGCTGAAGGACGACGTCCAGGCCTTCGTCAAGCAGATGCTGAGCGCCGGAGCACCGGCGGCACCCGCCGGCGGCGGCCTGCCCTTCCAGTTGCCTGCGGCGCCGGCGGTGGACTTCGGGAAGTTTGGGCAGGTGGAGACCCAGCCCCTGCCGCGGATCAAGAAGCTAAGCGGCGCCCATCTGCACCGCTGCTGGCTCTCGGTGCCCCACGTCACCCAGTTCGACGAGGCAGACATCACGGAGCTCGAGGCCTTCCGCAAGGACCAGAAGACCGCCGCCGAGCAGGCCGGCGTCAAGCTCACCTTCATGCCCTTCCTGCTCAAGGCCGTCGCCGGAGCACTGGCACAGATGCCAACGCTGAAGGCCTCGCTCGCCGCCGACGGCGAGTCCCTGATAATGAAGCACTACACCCACCTCGGCGTCGCCGTTGATACGCCCAACGGGCTGGTGGTGCCCGTGCTGCGGGACGTCGACAAGAAGGGTCTCTTCGACCTCGCCCGCGAGCTGATGGCGCTGAGTCAGAAGGCCCGCGACGGCAAGCTCCTGCCGGGCGACATGCAGGGCGCCGTCTTCAGTATCTCGAGTCTCGGCGGCATCGGCGGCACGGCCTTCACCCCCATCGTCAACGCGCCGGAGGTCGCCATCCTCGGCGTCTCCCGCTCGCAGATGCAGCCGGTTTGGAACGGCAAGGAATTCACCCCGCGCCTCATGCTGCCCCTATCGCTCTCCTACGACCACCGCGTCGTCGACGGTGCCGATGGCGTGCGCTTCACGACGCTGCTGGGGAGCCTGCTCGGGGATATTCGGCGCTTACTATTGTAGCGGGCCGGCTGTGCTGGCCTCTGGACAAGCCCAAACACTGGATGCTGACGGCGACGCATGCCTTGCTGAGACGTCGAATATTCGACCCCACCTCGCGCCCCAAGCGCCGGCAGGGGAAAAGGGCCAAGGCGCGGGCACGCAGTCCTGGCCCGGGCACCAGCGGTTGTGCCTGAGGCGACTGCCGGGGCCTGTCCACGACCCGCTCACCTGCCGCCACCTTGGTCGCTCTTCCGTCTGAGCCATGGCCTCACTAGACCCTGGCCGACCAAAGCTCGGTCGCCCATCGCACAGCGTCACCGCCTCAGCTGAGAGGGCAGAAGGGCCGCCCATGGCCCGGCGCGCCCCGCCCTGCATGCCTCGCCTCGGAGCGCGACCCGGAGCGCGTGTCGGGCGAGACATCACATGACCCAGGTCACCCGTGGAGACCTAATTCCTGGACGGCCCCCAATGACGTGATCGTGGCCCGTCGCCTGGCGGGAGCCGTCTACACGACGGATAGAGCGCCGAAGCCTCTCACACTCAGAATCGCCAGCGTAACTACTGCGCTAGCGAAAAGAAGGGACGATAAATACCCCGCACGAGATAGCACCAGTTCGCAACCATAAAAAAGCACGATGATCTTCACAGCGAACCCAGCAACGGCGAGATTCGCCAACTCGAGCGGAGCGAATACCGTGACGAGCACGACGAGAAACACGGCTAGGTAATCGAGTGTCGTCGTGCGAAAGCCGGAATGCATCCCGAACTTCAGGTCCAGAATAATGGCGCCGGCGATCACGCCAAGACCCATTTGCTGTATGAGATGAAAGTGGGGGATGACCTGCGGCGGGTGCGTCTCGCAAAGATAAAGACAAAACACCGCGGCGGGCAGCACGACTAATCGCTCGAGACTCAGTCGTCGCAGCCGACCGCTCGCAATCAAGCCAACGGCCAAAAGCAATAAACCGACCGAAAACCACGCGAAATCGGTTGGCACAGAACTGCTCGACAGCGCTGCCACAAGAAGATAGAGCGGGATCAGCGCGGCCATGACTACAATGGGCCCGTAGCGGACCGCACTCACTCGCCGGAAATCACTGACGTGGTCATTGATGCGCCTAACCAAATCCACCACCGCGCTCCGCGGCCCTGACCGCTCCAACCACACCAAAGCGGTAAAAAGCGCGCTGACCAACAGCCCGTAGACAACCAAGATCAACGCATCAGATGCGTATTTGAGGACGAAAGCGCTACAGACGAACAGCAAATGTACGCCGTAAATAAGAATGACGGTGGTCTGGTGGGGAATCCCGGCATCCAGGAAGCGATGATGGATATGGTTCCGTGTCGCCTTGAACCAGTTCATGCCGCCCGAGGCGCGCAGATAAAACACCGCCAAAATGTCGACAATGGGCAAGCCCAGCAGTAGTGCGACCACCGCGGGGCTCAGTGCCGGATTGACCTGCTGTGTCAGCAAGACCACCAAGAACCCGGCCGCAAAACCGAGGAACTGACTGCCCGAGTCGCCCATGAACACCATCGCCGGGTGCGTATTGAAGCGCAGAAAACCCAGAATGCTTCCAATCACTGCCAACGCAAGGATGACAGAGCCGCTACCGCCGGCGTGATGAGCCATGAGCGCGATCGCGCTGAGGCTGATCAGAGTCAGGCCGCTCGCGAGACCATCGAGCCCGTCAGAGTGGTTGGCGGCGTTGATGACCCCGACCAGAGCGACCAGCGTAAATAGCCTGCCGATGAGTGGATCGATCAGATGAGGCGAGAGAAAGGGCATGCGTTCGACATACAAATCGCCGTAGAAGACGACAAGTGCCGCCGCAATGAATTGCCCAATAAACTTGGTGTAGTGTCCAGTCTGGTATCGGTCATCCAACAGGCCGAACACGAACAAGACAAGCGAGCCGAGCAGAAAAGAGTAATACAGGGGATCGGGCGGCAACCACCACAACGATGCCCCTAAGGCGCCCACCACAATGCCCACACCGCCGACACGAGGAATCGGCAATGCGTGTACTTTGCGCGGGTCCGGCAGATCCACGAGCCCCAGGGCTGGCGCCATGCGCATGGCCAACGGCACGAGGGCCATGCTAAGGATGAGCGCACCGATCAGACTCAACACGTAGGGCATCACAACTCCCCTGCTGCCGCGTTTTAGGTACAGAACGTGTAGATCCGGCCCACGGCTTGCGCCGTAATTGTAGGCCAACGGCGTACAGAGGGACACCGTCGCGGGAACGTCCTTCCAGCGACCGCAGACCCAGATCCCCGCGGCCCCCATCCAAACGGCATCGCGGATTTTGCGTTCGAGTATGTGTCAGCACTGAACGGGGCCAATGCGACGTCAAACCGTCGCCAGGATTCGACACCCTACGGCGAGCCAGGGAAACGCCGATTGCTTGGCGTTTCCCGTGCGGTGCAGGACGCCTCGCCATGTTCAAGCACCCAAGCGCTGGAACATGGAGGAGCCGGGAGACCGCGTCTTCCGGCTCGGTCCGATTGTTGGCCAGGATGGCCAATCAATCGGTATCTCCCTAGTTCGGCACGTACCACACCAGCTCGTCACTCACTTTGGGCGTCAGCGCCATGAGACGGCGATCACCGGCTGTCCAATCCTCCCAGGGCTCGATAGTCGTCGTCAGCCGCACCAAGGCCCCGTCCGTTCGATTCCGCGTCAGCGCGTCCCAGAATAGGAACCATTTGACTGCGTACTCATTGGTCAAAATGCGGCCGCGTTGCTGGAACCAATAGTACACGAGTTGCTTGACGTCCCCCCGCTCGATCTGAAGCCGATTCACCACCAAGGGCTGGCTGCCGACCAGGGTCTCACCCAGTTCGCGGCGTTCCAGATCCGCGATTTTCCAGCCCCCACCAGGAATGCACGAGCGCGGTGAATGCGCCGCTTCGCCCGCCGCCTGCGACGCGTAGTAAGCGGCATAGACATTAACCACCTCGCCGTTTGGGCCAGAGAAGTCGCCGATATAGTAGTCGGTGAGATCAAGCGCCTGCAGAACGTTTTCTTCCAATGAGCCACCCCGACCGATCCAGCCGTCGAGGACGCTCGGAAAGGCCGCCAGCGACCGCCGCTCCGGCAGCGTCGCCACCCGTGCGTCATTCGCCTGTGCTGCCACCGCGGCGAGCACCAAGATACCCACGGCCGCAATGAACGAGCGCGGCACTGGCCGCGTGCACGTCTTCTGCTCAGACGGGAGCCGTTCCGGCAGGTCCAGATTGAAGCGCTCCAGAAAGCGCTGCTTCGTCGGCGCCAACGTGTTAAACGACCAGACGAGTAACAACAGCACCGCCGTGGAGGCCATGAAGATGGCCCAGCCCTGGAAGTCGTGGACGAAGCCCTCGGCAAGCTCGAGGCCGAAATATTCCACCAGCACCCCGACCACCGCAATCCGGAAGCTGTTCATCAACACCGTGATTGGGATGGTCGCCAAGAAAATGACCCAGCGCTGCCATAATGGCGCCTTGAAGAAATAGGCCACCAAAAAACCAAAGCTCATGAGGGGGAACAAATAGCGTAAACCGCTGCAGGCGTCCACCACTTGGAGCTTATAGACGCCCAGGTCGATGACGTTCCCTTCGAGGAAGACCGAGATGCCGAGGAGCCGGATCATCGCAACACCCAGCTCCGATGAGATCAGCTGCAGCGCCACCGACATTTGATTGTGCAGGAAGGGGGGGAAGGGGATCGCGAAGACCAATAGCGCAAGCGGCGCCCACAGGACGCGCAGCGCAGGTAGACCGGTATGAGACAGGACCAGACCGGTCAGCACGACGATCAGCGAGTAGTGCACCACCAGGAACACGGTGCTGAGCATCCCCAAAAAATACAACAGCACGCCAAATATGAGCACCCCGAGGCCCAACCAAGCCCCGTTGAAGGTCATCGCCGCCAATTGGTTCTTTCGCTGCCACACCAAAAACAGACTCACCAGCGGCAGCATATAGCCGTGGCCGTACTCCTCTCGGGTATTCCACTGCCGGAACAGCTGTGCCGTCGCATCGAAGTACAACGCCACGAGCGCGACAACGGCGATGCCCGCAATGAGCCAAAGCCGCATGGGCTCCCGCCAAAAGCCATCACAGGGGCCATCAACCGCACTCATAGAAGGGCTTTGGAGCATCGCTATGTCATCTCATCAGGCTGGCGAAAAGTCTACAGTATACCCGCGTACTAACCGCATCGGGTGACACCGCACCGGGCGCGCCCGCCCACACCACCCTCCCCGTGGGAGCGGCACACGCGGTGCCGCGACTGACGCGCGCGCAGCAACTTGAGGGGTGCCTGGGCGCGCGCAAGATCGCGGCACAAACAGCAATGCCGCTCCCACAACACAACACCGCTCCCCGTGGGAGCGGCACTCGCGGTGCCGCGACTAACGCGCGCGCAGCAACTGAGGGGTGTCTGGGCGCACGCAAGATCGCGGCACAAACGGCAGTGCCGCTCCCACAACACAACACAACACCGATTGCCGCTCCCACAACCACCCTCCCCGTGGGAGCGGCACTCGCGGTGCCGCGACTGACGCGCGCGCAGCAACTTGAGGGGTGCCTGGGCGCGCGGAACGTCGCGGCACAAACGGCAGTGCCGCTCCCACAACTCAACACCGATTGCCGCTCCCACAACCACCTTCCCGGTGGGAGCGGCACTCTCGGTGCCGCGACTAACGCGCGCGCAGCAACTGAGGGGTGCCTGGGCACGCGGAGGATCGCGGCACAAACAGCAGTGCCGCTCCCACAACACAACACCCAGTGCCGCTCCCACGACCACCCGCCCCGTGGGAGCGGCACTCGCGGTGCCGCGACTGACGCGCGCGCAGCAACTGAGGGATGTCTGGGCGCGCGGCAGATCGCGGCACAAACAGCAGTGCCGCTCCCACAACACAACACCCAGGGCCGCTCCCACAACCACCCTCCCCGTGGGAGCGGCACTCTCGGTGCCGCGACTGGGCGCGTAGGCTGGGGTGAGCCCGCG
>CAZGCI010000040.1:0-34091 GCA_964524185.1 uncultured Thiohalocapsa sp.
GCTCCATCGCCGGCATCCGGCTGGTGCAGCACTTCTCCAGTGAGGCCCCGGAGCGGGCGCTGCGCATCGGCACCATCGGCGCGAGTGCGCTGTTTATGCTGGTCTCCTACCTCATCATCGTCGGCACCGGCGTCGCTGCCGCCGCGTGGGGCGCGGTGCTCATCGGCGCCCTCGGGGGTATCGTCATCGGACTGGTGACCGAGTACTACACGTCCGCCAAGCCGGTCCGGCGCATTGCCAACGCCGGCGAGACCGGCCCGGCAACGGTGATCATTACCGGCTTCGCGGTGGGTATGCGCTCGGTGATCGTGCCGCTGCTCACCATCAGCGTCATCATCTACATCTCCAACCAGCTCGCGGGCCTCTACGGCGTCGGTATCGCTGCCGTCGGCATGTTGGCCACTGTTGGCATCACCATGGCCATCGACGCCTATGGCCCGGTGGCCGACAACGCCGGCGGCATCGCCGAGATGGCCGGCCTCGGCGTGGAGACGCGGCGCATCACGGACTCCCTGGACGAGCTCGGCAACACCACTGCGGCCATCGGTAAGGGCTTCGCCATCGGCGCCGCGGCGCTGGCGGCACTGGCCATCATCACCGCTTACATCGAGAGCGTGTCCCTGCATGTGCCAGGCTTCGAGCTGCTGCTGAGCGACCCGCTGGTGATCATCGGGCTCTTCATCGGCGGCATCCTGCCCTTCGCCATCGCCGCCATCACCATGGAGGCGGTGGGTGAAGCCGCCTTTGCAATGATCAACGAGATCCGCCGCCAATTCCGGGAGATCAAGGGCCTGCTGGAGGGCGAGGCGGAGCCGGACACCGCCCGTTGCGTGGACATCGCCACCTCGGCGGCGCTGAGGAAGATGATCCTTCCCGGCGTCATCGCCATCGCCGCCCCCTGGGTGGTGGGCTTCGGTCTCGGGCCCGCAGCGCTCGGCGGCATGTTGGGCGGCGCCTTGCTGGGCTGCGTGCTGTTGGCGCTGACCATGGCCAACGCCGGCGGCGCCTGGGACAACGCCAAGAAGTATGTCGAGAAGGGCAACCACGGCGGCAAGGGCTCCGATACCCATAAGGCGACAGTCGTGGGCGACACCGTCGGTGACCCCTTCAAGGACACCTCTGGGCCGTCCATGAACATCCTCATCAACGTCATGGCCATCGTCAGCTTGGTGATCGCACCGCTGCTCGGCAGCAGCCTGCTGGGCTGAGCCGCAGGGCCCCCGGGCGCATCTGCTCACCGCCGGCCGCGCGGCGAGCGTCGCGCCGGTCGCGGTTGCGCCGCGGGCGACGCGCAGCTGGCTCACCGCAACGCTGCTATGCAACGGGTATAAGCTTGGCGCATGACCACCGTCGTCGTCGCCGAGAAGCCGAGCGTCGCCCGCGATATCGCGGCAGTGTTGGGCGCGTCTGGCCGCGGCGAGGGCTGCCTGCGCGGCAACGGCTGGTGCATCACCTGGGCGCTCGGCCACCTCGTGCACTTCGCCGAGCCGGACGACTATGGGTCCGACTGGGCCGGGCGCTGGACCATGCACCAGTTGCCGATGATCCCGGAGCATTGGCGGCTGCGCACGGACCAGAGGACCAGTGCGCAGTTCCGTGTGGTCAAGGCCCTACTCACCGCTGCAGACACTGAGCGCGTCGTCTGCGCCACCGATGCGGGGCGTGAAGGCGAGCTGATCTTCCGCCTCATCGTGGAGCATGCCCGCTGCCGCAAGCCCATGCAGCGGCTGTGGATCTCCAGCCTGACGCCGGAGGCGATCCGCGCCGGGCTCGCCGCACTGCGTCCGGCTGCCGACTACGCGCCCCTAGCCGCCGCGGCCCGCGCCCGCGCCCAGGCGGACTGGCTGGTGGGCATGAACCTCACCCGCGCCTATACCGTGCACAATCGGGTGCTTTGCACCATCGGGCGGGTCCAGACGCCGACCTTGGCGCTGATCGTCGCCCGCGATGCGGCCATCGCCGCCTTCACCAAGGCGTACTTCTACGAGCTGGTGGCCCAGCTCAGGGAAGGTTTCGCGGCCAAATACAGCAAGGACGGCGAGACCCGCATCGACAACAAAGCACAGGCCGAGCGGCTACAACGCCGGCTGGACGCCGCCATCGAGCCGCAGCGCACCGGCACCGTCACTGGCGTGGATCAGCAGGTCCGCAACAACCGTCCACCGCCGCTGTATGACCTCACCACGCTGCAGCGCGACGCCAACCGGCGCTTCGGCTTCACCGCCGCCCAGGTGCTGGAGCTGGCGCAGACCCTATACGAGACCCACAAGCTCATCAGCTATCCACGCACCGAGAGCCGCCACATCGGCGAGGATATGCTGCCGGAGCTACCGAACATCCTGGCGCAGGTGGATCACCCGTTGGCGGTCGAGGCCGCCGCCCGGCTGGCCGCCGGCCATCGGCTGGGCAAGGCCTACGTGGACCAGACCAAGCTCACCGATCATCACGCCATCCTGCCCACGCCCCGGCGCCCACCGACGCGCCTGCCGGAGGCGCTGCGCAAGATCTATGATTTGGTCGCGGCGCGCTTCGTCGCCGTGTTCCTGCCGGAGCAGCGTGTGGAGGAGACCCGGGTGACGCTCGACATCGGTGGCGAGACCTTCATCGCCAGGGGCTCTGTGGAGCTGGACCCCGGCTGGAAGCGGGTGGAGCCGCGCCGCCTTGCCGCCGCCCAGGGCGCGGCGGGCGGCGAAGCGCAGGCGGAGTCCGCAGCATCGGAGCATCGCCCGTTACCGCCGTTGGAAAAGGGCCAGACGGTGCACGTGGACGCGCTGGATGTGGTGGAGCGCGAGACCAAGCCGCCGCGCCCCTTCGACGATGCGACCCTGCTGAATGCCATGAAGCATGCCGGACGCGAGATCGACGACGATGCGCTGGCGGCGGCAATGCAATCCTCCGGTCTCGGCACCCCTGCAACCCGCGCCGAGACCATCGAAAAGCTGCTGCGCACGGGCTACATCGAGCGGCAGCGCAAGCAGTTGCGCGCCACCGACAAGGGCAAGGCGCTGATTGCGCTGGTGGCCGAGCCGCTGCGTAGCGTCGAACTCACCGCCGCCTGGGAGCAGCGGCTCAAGGACATCGAGCAGGGGGCCGCCGATGCCGAAGGCTTCTATCGCGACGTTTGCACCCAGGTGCGGGCGCTCATCCCGCAGGTCGCCGCCGGCCCAGCCATGACCGCGGCCCAGCTGGCCGCAGCGAGGGCGGCGGCCCCGCAACGCGGCGGCAGCAAACGGCGCGGCCAATCGGGCGGCAGGGGAGCCAAGCAGCACGGCGGCGATGCGACGGCCAAGGCCGCCGGACTCGGCACCTGCCCCCTGTGCAACCAGGGCGAGATCATCGAGAGCCCGCGCGCCTACGGCTGCGCGCGCTGGCGCGACGGCTGCGGCCTCACCATCTGGAAGACCGTCGCCGGCCATAGGCTCGGCCGGCAGGAGATCACGCAGCTGATCGAACAGGGCCACACCGACGTCATCGACGGCTTCCGGTCCAAGGCCGGCAAGCCGTTCTCCGCCCGACTGCGGCTTGGCAAGAACGGTTCGGTGGAGCTGGACTTCGCCCCGGCGCAAGCGCACGACACAGCGCCCCCGGACGACACCACCGGCGCGCCCGCCAACGCCACCGACACCCCGCCCAGCGTCGAAGGCCTTCGCACGGATCCACTCATCTGCCCCCAATGCGGCCAGGGCCGCATCATCGAGGGTCGCCAAGCCTTCGGTTGCAATCGCTGGCGCGCCGGCTGCGACTACCGCGTGCCCAAGGAAACCGCAGGCCACAGACTCACTGAAGCCGAGCTCAGGGCTTTAGTGGCAAAGCATCGCGCCCGCGGCGAGCGTAACTCGTTTGGGGCAGGAGGCAGGACCTGACTCCAACGGGACTGGCCCCGCCCGCCCCTCCTCAGCGAGCAATATCACCACCGGGCAATGAGCGCGCCGCGTCGAGGATCGGATCGAAGGTCGCCGACATGATGGCTGCGATGTTACGCGGATGGTTGACCAGCCAAAGGCTGTCGTCGGCACCATTCAGGACGACGGGCGGATACAGCTGCGACAACTTGTAGAGCTCGCGCATGGCCTCATCCAGCGCCGTCAGCGCGTCCGGCTCGAAGTCCATCGCATAGGCGGAACGGATGGCCGCCAAGGTGTCGGCCGCGACCGCGGAGGCACAGATGGCAGAGTAGACACGCTCGCGACGCTCCTTGGGCGGCACCTTATGGGCGTCGTTCAGGCGCGAGTAGATTTTGTCCAACGCGCCATTTTGACCACCGAGCTCAGCCAGCAAGGCAGCCAGGTCGTCGGCGCGGACATTGCTGACCGCGTTACCGGCCCGCAGCTCTGCCACGTAGTCTTCGAAGTCGTCGAAACCGAGCCTGTACTCATGTTCGGAGTCCGCGCCGCCGAGCCAGGCAAGGCCCCAGCGACGTGGGTCGTAGTTGAACTTCTTGGCCGCGTTGGTCAACCGGGGATCGTCCTGAGACGACCCGCCGATGCGGGCGGTACGATCGGCGAAGACTTCGAAGATCTCCGTTGTCAGGTACCAGATGCCCCCGGGCTCGCCCTTCACGCCGGCCGCGCAGGCAGCATTCCGCTGGAAGAAGACGACCAGGTCGTTCGGAACCCAGTGGCCTTGATCCCCCAAACGCCGCTTGAACTGATAGGTGATCGCCTCAGCGAGCAGCGCACCCTTCTCGGATCGGCTAAGGTCGACATTGGCCGGATCCTGAAACTCCGCGTTGATGTCGGGCGTGTCCCAGACCCAGATCAGGATGCCGATCCAAAGCGCCGCGAGCAGAACCGGGATGCCGATGATCAAGCCGGACCACAGCACCGTCTGCTTGGTGAACCACGTCAGGAACCGCTTGAGCGGCGTCTTCTTCGCGTCCTTCACTAGGTCGCCTCCGTTAAATTGTTTGCAAACTTGGATGCACGGCGGAACAACTCAGACCGTGCCGACCGCCGCGCTCGGCTGTTCGAGCCGTCGCAACTGACCTGCCTGAAGCGCGGCGCATCAAAGCACCACAACACCGCTACCACCGACGCCGCCCCATGCGAGCGGACATTATCCACATCAGTGAGCGACCAAGCGACCAAGCGCGGCGTACCACGAGGCTGAGCGCCCAGCCTAGGGCGTCGCGTGCGCGAGCCGCCCATGTCAGGTCTTGCCGTTTGCCTTTGTCATTCCGGAAGAGATCCGACTGACCCGCGTGCAGTGCCGGCCGAAGGACCCGCCGAGCGCCAGGCGCTGGTGACACAGCCGCGCGTCTGCGAGATTACGCCTTAGGCCGCGCCTATCGATTGACAAAACACAATAGGGCGGCCCCATGTGGGTGATTCGATCAAACGATTTCAGCTCACCGCGTGCGGGGCCTACTCTGGCGGCAACCTCACAGCAAGGGCGGCAGCGTCCAGTGAGACCTCTCCACCAATCGCGAAGCGTTATTTGCCATGTCCATGAATACCGACACCCCCACCGCCCCCGCCATGCCGCGCTTGAACGAGCCGGCCCCGGCCTTCGATGCCCCGACCACGCATGGCCGCAAGACCCTCGAAGACTACCGTGGCCAGTGGCTGGTGCTGTTCTCCCATCCGGCCGATTTCACGCCGGTGTGCACCACCGAGTTCATTGCCTTTGCCAAGCGTCATGCCGATTTTCAGGCGCTGGGCTGTGAGCTGCTGGGCCTGTCCATCGACAGCAACTTCTCCCACATTGCCTGGGAGCGCAACATCAAGGAGAAGTTTGGCGTCGAGATTGGCTTCCCGATCATCGCCGACCTCTCCATGCAGGTGGCCAAGGCCTACGGCATGATCCAGCCGGGCGCGAGCGACACCTCAGCGGTGCGCGCCACCTTCATCATCGACCCAAATGGCGTGCTGCGCGCGATGGTCTACTACCCGATGAGCAACGGCCGCTCGATTGACGAGTTCGTGCGCCTGGTCAAGGCGTTGCAGACCTCCGATGAGCACGGCGTTGCCACCCCCGAGGGTTGGCAGCCGGGCGATAAGATCATCGTGCCGCCACCGGCCACCGCCGAGCAGGCCGAGGCACGAATGGCCGAGGGCTATGAGTGCTCGGATTGGTACTTCTGTAAGAAGGCGCTCTGAGCTGGAGGATCTCCAGCCCGGCGCAGTCCTGTCACAGCGACGCCGGGATATAAAGCGGCTCGACCCAGCGCGGGCCGCCGGCGCTGCTGGCGCAGGCCGCAAGCAATCGATCGCGGCACAGATACTGCGGGGCGGGCGCCTCGCTCGTCGTGGCGCTCGCAGATGTGGGCCAGCAGACCAAGGAACTTACGTCGAATGGTGGCGTGCCGCCTCGCCTCCGCCGGAAGCGAGCGCCATTCATGGTCGGCGCTTCTAGTCTGGACAGAGCGCGGGTGGCGCCAGTCTTGGCCGGCGCCGCCGGGGTTCAGAACACCAGGTTCAGCATCACGAGCGATACCACCAGAAATAGGACGGTCATGATGCCGCCGGCCTTCATGTAATCCGGCACGCGGTAACCGCCGGGGCCCATGATGAGGGCATTGACCTGATGGGTGGGGATGAGGAAGGAGTTGGACGTGGCGATGGCCACGGTCAGTGCAAATACGGCCGGGTTGGCGCCGGCGCCGAGGGCCATGTTCACGGCCAGCGGCACCAACAACACCGTGGCGCCGACGTTGGACATGACCAGCGTGAAGAAGGTGGCCAGCACCGCCAACGCTGCCTGGATGACCCAAATGGGCACATCGCCCAGTGCGGTCAGCGTCTGATCGGCAATCCAGGCCGCCGTACCGCTGCTCTCCACCGCCATGCCGAGCGGAATCAGGGAGGCGAGCAGGAAGACGGTCTTCCAGCTCACGGCCTCGTAGGCCTCGTCCATGGAGAGCACGCCGGTGAGAATCATGCCGACGGCGCCGGTCAGTAGCGCCACGGACAACATCAGGTCCGTGAACAGCACCAGCCCCAGGGTGATGGCAAAGAACACGAGTGCCATCGGCACCTTCTGCGGGCGCAGTTGCTCGTGCGGGTACTCGGTGGTCACCACGACGAAGTCCCGATCCTGCTCAATGCGCGTGAGGTCCGTCCAAGTGGTATGCACCACCAGGGTGTCGCCGGCCTTGAAGGGCCGATCGCGCACGCCGCCGGTCGCGTAGGTCAGGGTCTCATCGCCGCGACGGATGGCGAGCACAGACAGGCCGTACACCTTGCGCATCCATACACCCCGGGCGGACTTACCGAGGAGGCTGGAGCCGGGCGGGATGACGATCTCGGCAATGCCGGCTTTAGCGGGCGACAGCGCCTCGGCGAAGACCTCGGCCTCGGCCTTCACATCCACGCCGGTCGCTGCGACGAAGGTGTCGAACTGCTCCCGCCCGACGAGGAGACCCAAGCGGGTACCGGCCTCGATGCCCACGCTGCGGTCGACCCCGGAGGCGCCTAAACGCACGCCATCCCCCTTCTCAACAGCGGCCACGCGCACGTGCCAGCGGCGCTCCAGGTCGTCCACGCTGGTGCCCACCAGCGGGCTGTCGGCAGGCACCCGCACCTCACGGATGGTGAAGTCGCTGACGCCATAGGTCTCGCCAAAATACTGGCTTGGGTCTGTGGCCTCAATGCGCTCGGTCCCGCGCGACGGCAGGACGAGGCGGCCGAAGAGCACGAAATAGGCGATGCCGGTGGCCAACAGCGCGACCCCAATGGGCGCAACATCGAATAGGCGGAAAGTGCCCATGGGCGCGACGCCCTCCGGCAAGGCCTGGTTCGACGCCAAGATGAGGTCGTTGAGCAGAATCAGGGGACTCGAGCCCACCATGGTAAGGGTGCCGCCGAGGATGGCGCAGAAGCCCATGGGCATCAGGAGTCGGCTCATGGGCAGCCGGGTGCGCGCCGAGATACGGCTCACCACCGGCAGGAAGAGCGCCGCGGCACCCACGTTCTGCATAAAGGACGAAATCACGCCGACGGTGGTAGAAATGAGCGGGATGATGCGCGTCTCCGTGCTCCCGCCGATGCGCATGATGAAGGCGGCCACCTGGGACATGATCCCGGTCTTATCCAGACCGGCGCCGATGATCATCACGGCGATGATGGAAATGACCGCGTTGGACGCGAAACCGTCGAACAGATTGGTCATCGGCACCAAGCCGGCCTCGATGCCCATCAAGGGCGCGAACAGCGTGGTCAAGCCCAGCAGCACCATGACGATGACAGCGGCGAGATCCACGCTCACCACTTCGAAGGCAAAGAGGTAAACGGTCAGCGCCAGCACGGCCACCACCCAAGCGATCTCTACCGAGGGCACCTGGCCCGCCATCCAGAGGGCGAATACCGAAAACGCTGCGGCGGCAAGCTCCTTGATGGTGAGGTGCCGTAAGCGTGGGGACATGATGCTGACCTCGTGCGTCGTGCGATGGGCGCAGTCTGCGCCCAGGATCGGGCCGGGCTGACGCCGCGGCCGCCTATCTTAACGTGCGCAAATCCCGATGTTCGGCCACGGCGGCGCGCATGTCGCCCGAGGTGCAGATGCTCCACCGTTGGTCGCGCTCGAGGCCGCAGCACCTGAGCGCCGCGGCTCCGGGCGCCGCCGGCAATGACCCGGCGTTGAACCGCCGCAGATGCTCGCCTAGTATCCAAGCAAGCGCCCCGGTCTTGCTGGCCGGCGTCGGCCGGCACGGCCAGCGCCGGAACCGATGCGCCACCACTGCAACCGGCCACCGGACGAACACGATGAATCCGCAAACCGCCGCGCTCGTGCGCGAGTCCTGGGCGACCATCGTCCCAATGCGCAAGCAGGTCTGCGCCGACTTCTATCAGCGACTGTTCACCCGACATCCAGAGCTCAGAGCGCTGTTCAAGGGTGACCTCGAGCGCCAGACGGCGCTGTTCGTCACCATGCTCAACACCGTGGTGAGCGCGCTCGACAACCCGGAGCCGGTGGTGCCGCTCATCAAGACGGCGGGCGTCCGCCATGCGGACTACGGTGTCGCCGACGGGGACTATGACAAGTTCACGGCCGTGCTGCTCGACAGCTTTGCCGACGCCCTGGGCGAGCGGTTCACGCCCGACGTGCACGCCGCCTGGGCAGAGGTCTATGCAGAGCTGTCGGCCACCATGCGCGAGGGCGCCGCAGAGGCCGCCTCCTGACCTGCGACTTCAGCCGGTAACGCCAGCCGGCAAGGCCAAAGGAGCGGCTGAAAAGACGCAACGTCAGTCTCCAGACCTGATGGGGTAGCAGGCCGTCTCGCGCGCTTCGCACCGGCGCCGCAGCCCGGAGGTGCGTCGACAACGCACCGGCCGGAAAGCCAAAGCGCTCGGGCACGCCGAGGTCCTGCAAGATCTCTGATATTCTTGACCGTTTTGGCGCCCCTTGCGGACCATCCGCAGCCTGGGCTGCCGGCCGAGGAATCGCTGCAGTGACCGATTACAAGCACACCCTGAACCTCCCGAAGACGGGCTTCCCGATGAAAGCCAACCTGGCCCAGCGGGAGCCCGAGATGCTGAAACGCTGGGAGGCGGACGACGTCTACGGCCAGGTGCGCACGGCCCGCGCCGGCGCCGAGCGCTTCGTGCTGCACGATGGCCCGCCCTATGCCAACGGCGAGATCCACATCGGCCACGCCGTAAACAAGGTACTCAAGGACATCATCGTCAAGGCGCGCACGCTCGACGGCCTGGACGCGCCCTATGTGCCAGGCTGGGACTGCCATGGGCTACCCATCGAGCTGCAGGTGGAAAAGAAACAAGGCAAGCCCGGGCAGAAGATCAGCGTGACCCAGTTTCGCCACGCCTGCCGCGAGTACGCCGCGCGCCAGGTGGACGGCCAACGCATGGACTTCAAGCGCCTCGGCGTGCTCGGGCGATGGGACAAGCCCTATCTCACCATGGACTATCGCTTCGAGGCGGACATCGTACGCGCACTGGCGCGCATCTTCGCGCGCGGGCACATCCACCAGGGCAGTAAGCCCGTGCACTGGTGCATCGACTGCGGCTCGGCACTGGCCGAGGCCGAAGTGGAGTACGCCGACAAGGACTCCCTGGCCATCGACGTGCGCTTCGCGGTACTGGACGAGGAGGCCCTGTTCGCGCGGTGCCACTCGGTGCCGAATGGCCATGGCGATGGCCCCATGTCCGTCGTGATCTGGACCACAACGCCCTGGACCTTGCCCGCCAACCAGGCCGTGGCGCTGAACCCGGAGCTGGAATACGCCCTGGTGCAGACCGACGGTCAGGGCGCCACGGAGCACGGCCGCGAGCGCCTGCTCGTTGCCGAGGGCCTGCTGCGCGACACCATGGATCGCTGGGGTATCGAGCACTACCGGGTCATCGCCTACGGCCGCGGCGACGCCTTTGAGGGGCTAAAGCTTGGGCACCCCTTCTATCAGCGCGAGGTGCCTATCATCCTCGGCGAGCACGTGACGCTCGAGGCTGGCACCGGCGCGGTGCACACCGCCCCCGGCCACGGCCTGGAGGACTACATCGTCGGCAGCCGCTACCACCTCGCGGTGGACAACCCGGTGGGCGGTGATGGCCGCTTCCTGCCCGACACGCCGATGTTTGCCGGCGAATCGGTCTGGGACGCCAACGAGCACGTCGTAGAGACCTTGAAGGCCCGCGGCGCTTTGCTGCTCGGCACACGCTTCAAGCACAGCTATCCGCACTGCTGGCGGCACAAGACGCCCATCATCTTCCGCGCCACGCCGCAGTGGTTCATCAGCATGGATCAGCGCGGGCTGCGGCAGGCAGCCCTGGCTGAGATCCAAAAGACGCGCTGGATGCCGGATTGGGGCGAGTCGCGCATCGACGCCATGGTGCGCAACCGCCCGGACTGGTGCATCTCGCGCCAACGCACCTGGGGTGTGCCCATTGCGCTGTTAGTGCACAAGGAGACCGGCGAGCTGCACCCGCGCAGCACCGAGCTCATGGAGGCCGTGGCCCAGCGCATCGAGCAGAAGGGCATCGACGCCTGGTTCGAGCTGCATCCGGCGGACTTGTTGGGTGAGGCCGAGGGCGCTGACTACCAAAAGGTCCAGGACACCCTGGATGTCTGGTTTGACTCCGGCGTCACCCACGCCTGTGTGTTGGCGCGTAATGATCCGGCGGATGGCTGGCCGGGTCTCACGGCGCCGGCAGACCTCTACCTGGAGGGCTCCGACCAGCACCGCGGCTGGTTCCAATCGAGCCTGCTGACGTCGGTGGCCATGCACGGGCGCGCGCCTTACCTGCAGGTCCTCACCCACGGCTTCACGGTGGACCAGCAGGGCCGCAAGATGTCCAAGTCCCTGGGCAACGTCGTCAAGCCCCAGGACGTCATGAAGACCCTGGGCGCCGACATCATCCGGCTGTGGGTGGCCGCGACGGACTATCGCGGCGAGATGGCCGTGTCCGATGAGATCCTGAAGCGCACCGCCGATGCCTACCGGCGCATCCGCAACACCGCACGCTTCTTACTCGCCAACCTGCATGGCTTTGACCCGACGGCGCACCTGGTGGCGCCCGCCGATATGTTGGCGTTGGACCGCTGGGCCGTGGACCGCGCGCTGCAGCTCCAGCAGCAGATCAGCGCAGCCTACGCGGACTACCAGTTTCACCAGATCTATCACCGCCTGCACAACTTCTGCGTCGTGGATATGGGCGGTTTCTACCTGGATGTCATCAAGGATCGGCAATACACGACGCAGGCGAACAGCCTGCCGCGGCGCTCCTGCCAAACGGCGATGTACCACATCATCGAGGCCATGAGCCGCTGGCTGGCGCCCATCCTCAGCTTCACCGCCGACGAGATCTGGCAGCACATCCCGGGAGCGCGGGAGCCGCATGTGTTCACTGCCACGTGGTATTCGGACCTCTTTGCCCTCGACGCCGACGATGCCTTCGATCGTGACTTCTGGCAGCGGGTGCTCGCCGCCCGCACGGCCGTGGGGAAGCACCTGGAGGCGGCTCGCCAGGGCGGCCTCATCGGCGCCGCGCTGGATGCGGAGCTGGACCTTTACTGCGCGCCCGACCTGCTGAACGGCCTCTCCCGCCTCGGCGACGAACTGCGCTTCGTGCTCATCACCTCAGCCGCCCGCGTGCATCCCCTAGAAGACCGGCCCGCCACTGCCAGCGATACGGACGTCACCGGCCTCGCGGTGCAGGTGAGGGCCAGCCCCCACCCCAAGTGCACCCGCTGCTGGCACCACCGTGCCGACATCGGCAGCGACCCGGCGCATCCCGAGCTCTGCGGACGCTGCGTCGATAACGTCACTGCTGGCGGCGAGACGCGCCGCTTCGCCTAAGCATTCAACCCAAAAAAGAGGCGTTGACCGCTACGTGACACACTGAAGCCGGTGTGTCCGTTCGAGCAACGCCAGCCCAGGCTGAATCACGCAGGGTGCCGCGCGTCGGTTAGGGAGATACCGATTTATTGGCCATCCTGGCCAAAACTCGGACGGCGTCCTGTCCCGAACAGGAAACGCCAATAAATCGGCGTTTCCTCAGACAAGCCGCACTGTCGCACGAGCGCACGCTATTGCGACGCAATGATATAGCGGCACGTATCGGATTTCCCTGCCCCAACTCGTAAACAACCGCAACACATCCGGGCGGTTCGATGAGCACCGCTCGCGATTACGGACGTCGCTAACGCGCTTCAATCAAAAGTACATTAGTACTTACCAAATTAATAGATCGCCTGGATAGGCGCCGATGATGATCGCGATAGGAACAAATTTATCAATTCCGCTTGACTCACATTGCCCTACCTATATCCTTAGCTGCCCGTGAACAGGACAAATGCTGGCCTTCACGGCGGCCAACAGTACGTGAAGCTCGCAGATACCTAGCAGCGTCGACCGAATGCAGAGAGCAGCGTAAGCCAGTGCAGGCTAGACAAGATCTGTACAGCGTGGGGATCGGGGGTCTCACGCCCCGATTCAGGGAGACCGCGCTCAACTCACGGCAAAGCCAGGAAAAGCCAAAGGGCGAGGGCTAGCGCCCTGAAGACCAGAGCCGCTGCAGCTGGGTGGCAGGCAGCGGCGACGCAGCAAAAAGGCAGCCCGAAGCGACTGCCGTATAAGCCAAACCAAAGGTGGAGTGAAGCCAATGTCCGAAGTGAATCAGAGCAAGCGCGACTTCCTCGCGTTCAGCGGCAAGGCCGGCGTGGCCACGCTGGTGGCCCAGGCCGCAGGCATCAACCTTGGCATTGTGGATGTCGTCAGGGCCGCGAGCGACGGGAAAGTGGAGCCGTTTCGGTTCGCGATCATCAGCGATGCACATCTCTACAGCATGGATGATCACAAGTTCGACCAACAGCTCATCGACGCTGTTAACAAAGTCAACAACATGGAGCCGATGCCGGACTTCGTCCTGTTTGGTGGGGATGTCGCCCAGAACGGCACCGAAGACCAACTGGTCAAGGGCAAAGAGATCCTGTCCAAGCTCAAGGTGCCCATGAAGATCATTCCGGGCGAGCACGACTGGTATCTCGATATGGGCGAGGCCTGGCGCGGCCTCTTCGGCGACGAGACCTGGTCGTTTAACCACAAGGGCGTGCACTTCATCGGGCTCAACTCCATCCTGGTGAAAGACTTCTGGACACCGGCCGGCCTGTCGCCGAAGGAGCGCATGACGGTTATGGAAATGCTGGAGAGCCCCATCCCGGGCCCCTGGGGCGTGCATGAGAAGCAACTCGAGTGGCTAGCCAAGGATGTGAAGGACCTGGCCCCGAGCACGCCCGTCGTCATTTTCACCCACTCACCGCTGTGGGACTACTACCCCCGCTGGAACTTCCAAACCTCCGATGCCCCCGAGATCCGGGAAATCCTGTCGAAGTTCGACAACGTCATGTCCTACCACGGCCATGTCCATCAGACGCTCTATAACAGGATCGGCAATATGTCCTCCGTGGCGGCCATGAGTACATCCTGGCCCTGGCCCTATCCGCCGGTGGCACTCGCCTATCCGGAAACCCGCATGAATCGCGCCGATCCGTCCATTGCCACCGATGGCCAGGGCGTGCAGCTCATCGACCTGAGTGAGAGCTTCGAGGGTTTGGTGCAATACAAGCCCTTCGAGGATGGCCTGACGCCATTCATGCAAGACGGATTCACGGTCTGATTACGCGTTCCCTCTGCCGACCGCTGCCCTAGGTAGTGGTCGGCCAGCCCGGCGACGCAATGCGCGCTGCATCTTGCGGTCGCGCACCAAAACACGAGGCCGCTCGCCAGAGCCCGATGGGGTCGTGCGGTGCGGCCGGCCTCAACGCACCCGGAGGAGTTACTTTTCATGAAAACCAACATCGCAATCCGTCGCGCCCTCGGCCTCGGTGGCCTCGCTGTAGCCACCGTGGTCGCCAGTACCGTCTTTGCCCGCGCACCGTTCACCCAGGAAGAGCTAGAGCAACAGATGGATACCCTTTATTCAGTGATCCAGACCGGCTACGACCTGTGGCACGGCAGCGAGCCCAGCATGACGAGCAACGGGCTCGCCTGCGCCAATTGCCACCCGGACACGGCCGCATCCAACCCCCAGACCTTCCCCAAGTACATGACCATGTACGGCAAGGTGGTGCCCTGGCAGGAGATGGTGAACTGGTGCATCGAAAACCCCCAGCTCGGCGAGCGCCTCGGCGCGGAGTCGGACGAGATGACGGCCATTAAGGCCTACGCCATGTACCTGCACCGCGGGCTCCCGATACAGCCGGGCCTCGCATCCGAGCAGACAGCCGCGGTGCCGGTGGCCTTCGGCACTGGCTTCAAGCGTGAGCCCACGGGTCTTGGCGTCGACACGCGCGACTACATGCCCGAGCGCCGCTGAGCACTTTCGCGCGGCGGTTCGGCGCCGCGGCACAGCGCTCGAACCGGGGCGACGGATGCGCCCCAAACACGGACGCGAACTGGACACAACACCGACCGTTACCCGTCACGACAGACCCATGCGTATTCCGCTTCTCTTGTTGCTGCTGCCCGCGTTGACACCGGCGCTCGCCGAGCAGCGGTGTGATACCAGCCAGCATCCCCTCTCCGCGCCCACGGAGGGTTTCATCGACAACGGCGACGGCACCGTTACCGACAAGGCCTCCGGGCTCATGTGGATGCGTTGTGCACTCGGGCAGGCGTGGACCGGCGAGACCTGCGCCGGCGACGCCGACACTTACGCCTGGGCCGCAACGCAGGCCGCCGCCGATGCCGTGAACACGAGCGGCGAGCACTTCTTCAGCGACTGGCGTGTGCCCGGGCTGCGCGATCTCGCGATGATTGTGGAGCGCGAATGCGCCGATCCGCGCATCAATTTGACCGTGTTCCCGAACACGGCCTCCGACTTCTTCTGGACCAACACCGCGCGGGAGGCCGATCGCGACGAGCGCTACTTCGCGCTGAGCTTCGGACCGGAGGGCGTGGAACCGCACGCCCAAGACCTGGCGCACCATGTGCGGCTTGTGCGTAGCGCGCAATGAGCCGTGCAATCAACAGGACTGCTGCAGCAGTTGAGCGTGCAGGTGTCGGCCCGAGCCACGCTCGTCGCGCCTTTATGCGGTCCGCGACCTGTCTCGCCCTGTCCGGCTGCGGCTTGCAGCAAGCAGCGGCCGCCGATGCACTGATGCCGCCGCCCCCGGGCACCGTCGATGCAGCACTCGCAGCGCTCGCCGCAGGCACCGTGTCGGGCTCGAGGCGGACGCCGGATCAGATCCGGTTAACCCTACCGGGGCTCATCGAGGACGGCGCCTCAGTCCCCGTGTCCGTGGCAACGACCCTGACCGACGTGCAGGAGATCTATGTGCTCGCAGACATGAACCCGATGCCCATCGCCGCCCAATTTCGGTTAGGCCCGGGCGTGGCCGGGCAGATGTCTGTGCGCGTGAAGCTCGCCGGCAGCGGCCGCGTCTATGGCGCGGTGCGTACCCCAGAGGGTCTCTATTGGACCACTGCCAAGGCTGACGTCATCGTTGGCGGGTGCAGCTGAAACCGCCCGCTCGGACACAGCGGACAGCCGGCATGGGCGCAGCCATCCGTATCCGCAGCCGACGCCACGAGCACGGCGTGGACGTCATGGTGCTGATGCTGCATCCGATGGAATCAGGACTGCGGACGGACACCGAGGGGTGGCCACTGCCCCCCCACTTCATCACGGATGCGACCGTGCTGGTGGATGACCGCGTGGTGCTGGAGGCACGGCTCAGCATCGCAGTCGCCGAGGATCCGTTGCTGCAATTCCGGCTCGAATCCGTGCCAACGGGCGCATTGTTGCGGGTGCATTGGCGCGACAACCGCGGCACTCGGCAGACAGCGGAAGCCAGCCTGGCCTGAGGCCACGCCACGCGGCCGGCCCGGATGCCAGACCCAGGACGCCGTCGGACACGCCCGCCCTGCCGCGGGCAGTCCGATGGAACGCACCTGATGCCGGTCGAACACCGCGCCGGCATCGCTAGAGCGACACATCCCTACAACAAGCCAAAGCGAGGAGCTACAGCCATGAACCCCATCGATCGCCGCAAATTCCTCTTCCAAGTCGCCGCCGGGGCCTCGGCACTCACCCTGGCGCGATTCGTCAGCGCGGAGGACGCGAAGCCGGACCTGGATCCCGATGACGCCTACGCAAAGGCCATGGGCTTCGTCGTGGACTCCGCCGATGCGGATTCCGAGAAGTTTCCTAAGCACAGCCCCGAGCAGACCTGCGCCAAGTGCCAGCTCTATCAAGGCCCGGATGGTTCCGAGAAAGGCCCCTGCTCGTTCTTCGGTGGCCGCCAAGTGCCCGCGACGGGCTGGTGCCGCAACTTCAAGCCCAAGGAAGCGGCGTAGCAGGACTGTGGACGTCAGCCGCTCTCTGGGGCGGCCGACGTCTGCGGCGCCAGGATGCGCCGCTCGGTACCGAGGCACGTCTCGCGGTGCCTCAGCACACGTCTCCGGTGGGCAGCGCCGGGGCGGATGGTCACGCAAGACCCAAAAGGTATCGGAGCTTGTACGACAGGCGCTTGGCGACAAGCCCCCGGCGGCTTGTCAACAACAAGCCAGTTGCATCGGTGAGGCGTAGGCGGGCGCCCGGCTGCCGTATCCAACACACCCGCCGAACGCGCGCCCCGCGGCGCAAGCGACCATTGGAGGCTACCCACATGCGGCATACAGCAGGCTCGGCTGCCCACTCAGTCTATCCAGACCACCTCATCAAAGGGGCCGCCAAGCGCGGCGTCTTTGGCCATCGCATGCGCCGGCCCCGGCTAGGCGCACGGCACCTGCCCAGCGCAGGCCTCGCCTGCGCCCTGGTGCTGCTGGCCGGCTGCAAGCCGCCGACCGAGAGCGTCCAGTGGGGTTTCCGCGGCAACTCCATGATCCAGGTTTACAACCCGACGAACGTCTCGGCGCTGGGGGAACGCAACCTGCTGCCCGACCCGGAGCCGAGCGACCCCTACGACCCGACCTTTCCCATGGCCACCGAGGTGCATGAGAACGTTCAGGTGCTAACTGACCTGAACGCGCTGGAGTTCGCGCGGCTGATGAATGCCATGACCACCTGGGTGGCGCCCGACGCGGGCTGTGCCTACTGCCATAACCCCGAAAATTTGGCGGAAGACAGCAAGTACACGAAACTCGTCTCGCGGCAAATGCTCAAGATGACCCGAGACATCAACGCCAACTGGGAAAGCCATGTTGCCGACACCGGCGTCACCTGCTGGACCTGCCACCGCGGCGAGCCGGTGCCCTCGGACATCTGGTTCGAGAAGCCGGATCCCCCGCGCCCGTCAGCCGGCACCACGGGCTGGAAGGGCGGCCAAAATCTCGCCGGGGTCGCCAACAGCGGCTTTTCGTCCTTGCCCTATGATCCGCTGACGCCCTTTCTGTTGGAAGACAACGAGATCCGCGTCCAGGGCACCAATGAGCTGCCCCACGGCAACCGCCAGTCCATCAAACAGGCGGAGTACACCTATTCGCTCATGATGTACATGTCCAATGCGCTGGGCGTGAACTGCACCTACTGCCATCAGACCCGCGCCATGGGCGTTTGGGAAGAGAGCACGCCACAGCGCGTGACCGCCTGGCACGGCATCCGTATGGTGCGCGAGATCAACAATGAGCACTTGAATCCCCTGCAACCCCTCTATCCGGAAGAGCGCCTCGGCACCCGCGGTGATGCCCCAAAGGCGGCCTGCGGCACCTGCCATAAGGGCAGTTACAAGCCCCTTTTCGGCCAGACCATGCTCGCGGACTACCCATCCATGCGCGGCGTTCTGCCCGGCCGGCTCTCGCCCGACCCAACCGAGGGCGGCGTCATCAATGTGGCCTGGGCACCCGAGGGCGCTGTTCCCGCCTCGGTGGACGAGCGCACTCTGTTCACCGAGATGCTCGCGGCAGCTGCAGCCGAGCGGCTCGCGGAGCAGGAGGCGATCGCGGAGCAGGAGGCCGAAATAGCGCGCGCCGAAGCAGCCGCCGCAGCCGAGGCAATCGCCGCGGCCGAAGCGGCAGCTGCAGCGGAAGCCGCTGCCGCCGACGCGCAGCAGCCATCGGCCGCGGACACCGGCTTGGCCGACGCCGGCAGGGGCGAGCCCACCGACATCGGCGCTAGCGCCCAAGCAGCGTCCGCTGCAGGCGCCGCGCGCCGCCCTTTCCTGAGCCCGCTCTTCTTCTGGCAGGAACCAGAGCGCGTCGCCAAGCTGACGGATATCGTCCAAGTCTTTGCACCCACGGCGTCGAGCACGTCGACGAGGGTGGACGCAACGCAGGCCGAGTCGGGGGGCGTCGTGGCGGCGGCGACTGGAGAGCAGCCCCTCGCCATTGAAGATATGACGATGGCAGAGATCGAGGCGGTGCTGACGGGTCTCATGGACCGACTCCGCGGCGTGCGGGAAGAGCTGGAGACCGCCAGCGCTGCCGACGCAACGCCCGAATCCCCGCAGGAGACGGACGACACAGCGCTCGACGCCCAACCCGCCGAGGACCCGGCGACAGAGCAGGCCGTCGAGGACGAAGCGGCACCACCCGAGCCCCCTGCAGCGACGGCCACAGCAGCCGCCGAGGACGGCGCGCCAGCCGTGCCCGAATCCGATCTGGAGGCCCTCACCGACAGTGGCGCAGTGACCAGCGACGCCGACACCGCCCTTGTCGAGGCGCAGAGTGACGCGACGGCGGCCCATGCCGAGGCCCTGGCGATCGAGGTCGAAGATCTGCGCGCCGAGCTTGATGCCAAGGACGAGGCACTCGCAGGCGGCGCGGCGACCGCCGAGTCGCTCGACGCGGCCCAAGCGCAGATCGTCGCAATGCAGGCCCGGCTGGATCAAGAAACCACGGCCCTTGCGCAGCAGCTCGAGGTCGTGCGCAGGCAGCGGGATGCTGTCGACAAGGCCCTGCGAGAGGAGCATGCCGACGCCATGGACGCCGCCGCAGCGCGCCTCACGGCGATGCAGGCGCGCATCGACCAGCAGCGCACGGCGCTCAACCAGCAGCTCGAAGTCGTCCGCGGCCAGCGCGACGTCGCGCTGGCCGAAGCGCAGACGCGCGTGGCCCAAGACGAGCACGCTGCAGTCATTGCCGGCGCCGAGCGTCAGCTCGACGCCATCGCGGCGCGCCTAGACCAGCAGACCCACGCATTGGGTCAGCAGCTGAGGGTGGTGCGCTCCCAGCGCGACGCCGCCCACGCGCAGGTCGCAACGCACATCCCACCCGACCAGCACCATGACGCCGTCGACTCGCTACAGAACCGCGTCGCCGCCCTGCAGGCGCGCCTGGACCAAAATCGACACGCATTGGAGCAGCAGCTCGACGTGGTGCGCTCGCAGCGCGACGGCATGATGGCGACGGCAGAGGCCCGCATCGCTGCGCTCGAACGCGAGCACGCCGACGCCCTCGAGGCCCTGCACACGCGTATTGCCGCCGGCGACGCACGCCAGGAACAGGAACGTGAAGCCCTGCGGCAGCAGCTCGCGGTGGTGCGCGAGCAGCGCGACGCCGCAAAGGCTGCGGCAGATCGGGAGATCGGGCACTTGAATGAGCGCCTGGCTGAGACGCAAGCCCAGCTCGGCGAGGTGCACGCGACCGCAGCCCAAGCGCAGGCCCTCACCGAGATGGCGGAGGCCATGGGCGGGCGCGTCACGGACGAGGGTGTCGTCATCAACCTCGGTGGCGACCGGCTGAGCTTCGCGAGCGGCAGCGCCACCCTGCCCGCTGGGGACTTGCCGGACCTGGACCGCATGGCCGCATATCTCGCCGACCGCCCCGAGCTGCAGGTGCGCATCGAAGGGCACACCGACAGCGTCGGCAGCCCGGCCCTGAACCAGTCGCTGTCACAGCAGCGGGCCCAGGCCGTCATGGCGGCCTTGGCGGAGCGCGGCGTCGAGGCAGCGCGGCTCAGCGCCGAGGGCATGGGCCCCGATCGCCCCATCGCCAGCAATGCCACGATTGATGGCCGCGGCCGCAACCGCCGCGTGGAGGTCTATATCATCGCCAATGAGCAGGTCGCCTCAGGCGTCGCGGACTGAGCCCCAAGGGGTACCGATTGACCTGCCGTCTAACCGAGCAAGACGATGCCTAAGATTGGTGGGCGACTGGGGCGCCGGCGTACCGGGGGTCATTCACGGGCCAGGGCCAAGGGCGGAGACGCGGTCTCGCATCCCCGGCATCAGCCGTTGCACCTCGGCCCTCGCCCCCCCCCACGGGCGCCTGGTATACGACGCGCCGTGGGGCACTTGACGCATCCGCAGACATCTGGCGCGATGGCGCGATGGCGCCATCAAGCACTCTCGTCGAAGCACCGCAACGGCCCGCACGCACCCACGCGGGCGAGCAGGTGTGGCTGCCAACCGCTGCGTCTGCGTCGTCAGCGCCGCCGTGGCCCCCCGAGCAAGGACCCGAGGTTGCCGCGTGCCAATTGCTTACCGAGCTGTGTCCCGAGCGAGCGCATCGCACTCACCGCCAGGGCCTCCAGCGGGGTCTGGCGGCTGCCGCCCGAGCGAGCACCCGAGCGGCTGGCGCTCGCTGTCGGCGGCGCAGCTACGGCCGCCGCCTGCGCGGCCAGCGCCGCTTGCTCGGCCATGAGCTTCAAGGTCTCGTAAGCGGAGTCGCGATCCACGACCTGCTCGTAGACACCCGCCACCGGTGAGCCACGCAGCAAGGTCTGGCGTTCATGGGCGCTGATGGGGCCAAGCCGGCTGCCAGGCGGCGCCACCTTGATGCGCTCGACGATGCCCGGGATGCCGTCGGCATCCAGGGTCGAGGCCAGGGCTTCACCAACGCCCAGCGCGGTGATGGCAGCCTCAGTGTCCAGCTCCGGGTTTTGGCGAAAGGTCTGGGCAGCCGCGCGCACGGCTTTTTGATCCCGCGGCGTGAAGGCACGCAGGGCGTGCTGAACGCGGTTGCCGAGCTGCCCCAGCACGCTGTCCGGCACGTCCATCGGACTCTGGGTGACAAAGTAGACCCCGACACCCTTGGAGCGGATCAGCCGAACCACCCGCTCAACCTTTTCGATCAACACCTTCGGCGCGCCGTTGAAAAGCAGGTGCGCCTCGTCGAAAAAGAACACCAGCACTGGTTGCTCCGGGTCGCCAAGCTCCGGCAATTGCTCGAACAACTCCGACAACAGCCAGAGCAGGAAGGTGGCGTAGAGCTGAGGACTGCGGATGAGCTGATCGGCCGCAAGCACATTGACCACACCCTGACCAGCGGCATCCCGGC
Organism: uncultured Thiohalocapsa sp.; assembly: GCA_964524185.1. Taxonomy (GTDB): domain Bacteria; phylum Pseudomonadota; class Gammaproteobacteria; order Chromatiales; family Chromatiaceae; genus Thiohalocapsa. The sequence goes on from CAZGCI010000040.1 coordinate 21,611, forward strand.
GCATCAAGTCTGCGAGGTCCAGCGCCGGCTCGCCGAATAGCAGGTTGCCGCCCTGGGCCTCCAGCGTCAGCAGCCGCCGTTGAATGGCGCCGACGGAGGCCGCGGAGACATTGCCGAAGTTGGTGCGCAGGGCTGCCGCGTTGTCGGCTACGTGGTTCAGCATCGCGCGCAGGTCTTTCAGGTCTAGCAGCAGTAGGCCGTTGTCATCAGCGACGCGAAAGCAGATGTTGAGCACACCCTCCTGGACGTCATTGAGCTCCAGCAGACGCGAGAGCAAGAGCGGCCCCATCTCACTGATGGTGGTGCGCACCGGGTGGCCCTGCTCACCGTAGAGGTCCCAGCAGGTGACCGGGCATGGGGCATAGCTGAAGCCCTCCTCAACCTCCAGGCCCATGTCCGCAACCCGCTCGGCCACCCTGGCGTTGTCGCCACCCGGCTGGCTGATACCCACCAAATCGCCCTTCACATCCGCAACGAAGACCGGCACACCGAGCCGGCTGAAGCGCTCGGCGAGCCGCTGCAAGGTCACCGTCTTCCCCGTGCCGGTGGCCCCCGCCACCAGCCCATGGCGGTTTGCCATGTCCGGGCGGATCAGCACCGGCCGTGCGCCCTTGCCCACCAGGATGCCGTCTGTCATCGCAAGCCCCCCAACGTAAGAACCTGATTGTTGCTATGCGCCCACCGCCCCGGGGCAGTATCTTGCCCCCTGCCACACCGCCGCAAGCCCAGAGCCACGGCCAGCGGTTGCCGTCTTGCCAGGCGCTCACGGACAATACTCCGCACGATTCTGTTCGGAGCTCCGCAGCATGTTTTACGCCGTCGACGAGGCCCAACGCCGCCGCGGCCGCGCGCCGCACGAGCTGGCGATGATCAATCTACTGCTCTTTAACTTGCTCATCGGCGTGGCACTGCTGGCGGGCTCCATGGCGGCACCGGACTCGCTCATCGCGCGCCTCAAGTGGCCAGCAGTCGCGCTGCCGCTGGTGGCGTCGTTGGCCGTGATGGCCTTCACCTGGGTCCGGGCGGCGCGAGCCGCCCGGCAGGGGCCGTGGTTCGCCGCCGCGCACTGGCGGCTCACGGCTCAACGCTGGCGGGTACTCCTGCTGGCGTACCTGGTGAGCGGCGTCATCGTGAGCCTCGCGCTGTTCGACGGCGACGGTGACACGACGGCCTTCGAGGCCCGCATCGCAGATTTACCACCCGCCATACAGACCATGGAGCGCAGCAAGGCCGCCTCCCAGGACATGGGCATGGCCATCTGGGCCCGCATCGGGGTGGTGCCGCTGCTGCTCGGCGTGATGACGCTGATCATGCTGGAGTCCGGTGCCCTTTACCAGGCGGGCCGCGGCGAGGTGCAGGATAGCCTGGCAGAGCGCTTTCCGCCGCCGGCGGACCTAGCCGGCTACACCACCCCCTTGGAACGCGACGCCGCCACGGAGAGCGGCCGGACGGCCAGCTGAGCAACCGCTACAATGCGCGCCGAACCGCCGGCCGCCGGCTTGGACCCCACCTTGGACCCGAGCCGGGACCCGAGCCGGCGTCGCACACAACCACACCATCGACTTCACCCGCAGGAGCCAGCCATGCCCACACAGTCCGCCCGCCGCCTCGCCTTCGCCGCCGCACTGGGCGCGTCATTCGGCGTCGCCGGCACCGCCGCCGCCGACAACCCGCGTGTTGCGCTGGATGTCAGCATCGGCGGCGAGCCCGCCGGCACCATCGAAATCGAGTTGTTTAAAGATGTCACGCCCAAGACCGCCGAGAACTTCCGTGTCCTGTGCACCGGGGAGCAGGGCGAAGACATGGCCTACGCGGGCAGCCCCTTCCATCGCATCATCCCTGGCTTCATGATCCAGGGCGGCGACTTCACCGACGGCAACGGCACCGGCGGAAAGTCCATCTACGGCGGGAAATTCCCCGATGAGAACTTCGAGCTGAAGCATACCGAGGCCGGCTTGCTGTCCATGGCCAATGCGGGTCCGAACACCAACGGCTCTCAGTTCTTCATCACCGTCGCCCCTACCCCTTGGCTCGACGGCAAGCATGTCGTCTTCGGGAAGGTCGTCGGTGGCATGGACGTGGTGGAGGCCATGGAGGCGCAGGGCAGCCGCGGCGGCCGCACCCAGCAGCCGGTCATGCTGGAGGCCTGCAAAGAGCTCTAGCGATGCACTGACCCAGGCCGAGGAGCGGCCGGCTCGGCGGCACGGCAGCGGTTCGTTCACTGGCCAGGGCCTAGGATCGGACTCGAACCGCTGGCGTCAGCGGTTGCAACTCGGCCCTCGGCCCTTCCCCACTGCACGCGTCTGCGAACGGCTGGTGCGCTCCAGCAATCTCGTCAGGGGTGGCAGCCTGAAAGAACAATCCGCGCAACCGGGTCTCAGGGGGTGCAAGTCGCCTCACCCCAACGGAGACCCGCAATGACCGCAATCACCGCGAACGCACGTCACAACACCATCAGCCGCACGAGTGCGCAGCTGGACAGTCTCGCGGACCTCGCCGCCCGCCACGCCCACTGGCTGCCGCGCGTCGCCTTCGCATCCGTGTTTCTGTTCCACGGCGGCGGCAAAGTCGCCGACGTCGCTGGCTTCGCCAGCATGATGAACCTGCCCCTCAACGTCGCCTGGCTCGTCACCTTCGCCGAGCTGGCTGCCGGCCTGGGCGTCCTCGTCGGCCCGCTTGTGCGGCGTGATTGGATCACCCGCTTGGCCGGTCTCGCTGCCGCGCCCGTCCTGCTCGGCGCCATTGTTATGGTCCATTGGGGCCAGTGGAGCTTCGTCCCGAGCGACAGCCACCCCATGGGCGGCATGGAGTTCCAGGTCGTCCTCCTCCTCATGGCCCTATGGTTCACCGCCGTCGGCAACCGCAACGCCTGACCCTGCGACTGGCCCGAGCGGCGGTGATTCCACCGCGCAACGGCGGCACCGGCACCTGCCGATGCCGCCGTTGTCTGTGTTGGCGGTTTTATACCCGTCGCGCATGGGTTTTCGGGAAAGCGAGGTGCGTCGCTCGTGCCCGAGCGCAAGGCACGACGACGCGTCATAGTCACCACTATGGCGAGGAGTCGTCAGCTGCGATCGGGTGCGAGCGGCGTGCATCGCGGCCGAAAACCCATGTGTGACGGGTATACTCACGCCTGCCGCGGCGCGGGCGCTCGCTCGCCTTGCGCCGGGTCACCTCGGCGCAGACCTGCACCGAAAGGTGGTGCGATAGGTTTCGGTGTCGGCGGTGTTTGCGTAAGCTTGGTGGGTTGTTGCCGCCGGACGCCTACGCCGCATGTCCGACCATCCCCGCCTCTCCCGTGCCGACATCCGCGCCTATGTCGGCTCTACGTATTACACGCGTGGCCTCGCCTATTTCGAGCAGGGCCGCGTACTGGCGGTTGAGCCGGTGCGCGCCGATGCCCACGGCGTGCGGTTGCGCGCGCAGGTGCTGGGGCGCCAGGGGCAGGTGTATCGGCAGACCATCGCCATCCGTTGGGAGGCCTATGGGGCCTCACTGGATGGGGATTGCGACTGTCCAGTTGGCTACAACTGCAAACATGTGGCAGCGGCGCTGCTGGAGTTTGCAGCCGCCCCGGAGCGGGTGCTGCACGGCACTGGCAGCGATCTGGCCAAGGGCTGGCTGACGCGGGTGGTCGCAGCCGGGCAGTTGACGCAGGCGGCCGGGCAAGAGCGCCTGCTGTATCTGCTCAAGCCGGCGACGCGCGGTGTGGAGGTGGAGCTGCGCGTCGTGCGCCCGCTCAAGACCAGCGAGCGCCTCTCCAAGGGGCGACCGCTAGTCCTTGGCAATTTGGCAGAGAGCCACACGGAGCCGGCCTACATGCAGCCCGGGGACACCGAGATCCTGAAGCTGCTGCGCGGTATCAGCAGCGGCAGCTGGCCCATGGTGCCCGTGCTCACGGGTGCGCTCGGACATCTCGCGCTGGAGCACATGGTCGCCACGGGGCGCTGCCATTGGCAGCAGCAGGACGCCCCGGCGCTGACCGGTGCCGAGCCGCGGCCCCTGGCGATCAGCTGGGAACAGGACGCAGACGGCTATCTGAACCTGGCCTTCAGCGTTGGCGACGGCGCCGAGGCCGAGGGCGCCGCGACCGGCGGCGCCGGCCTGGCCCCCGAGGTCTTGCTGACCGATCCGCCGAGCTACCTTGACCCGCTGCGTCACACGGTGGGCGACCTGGACACGCACGGCCTGCGCACGGCCCAGCTCAAGGAGCTCAAGCGCGCCCCGCGCCTGCCGCAGGAGCGCGCAGAGGGTGTCTCACGGCTGCTGCTCAAGGAGTTCCCGGACCTGCCAGTGCCGACGCCGACGCCGGTGACCCTCACCCCGGTGACGGACGCCCCAACCGTTCCTGCGCTGAGCCTGCACGGCGGCCGCGGCGGCGCGGATGCGCATCGGCTGCACCTCGCATTCGAGTACGGCGGCTATGCGGTGCCGGCCCGGCCGGTGGAATCCCACAGCATCATCGACACCGAGGCGGGCCTGGTGGACGTGCTCCGAGATCCAGGCGCTGAGGCCGCGGCCCTGAGTGTATTAGCCGAGCATGGCTTCCTGCCCACCGATCAGGGCCAGCCGGTGCGCGGCCCCATTCAGCTCGGGGCAGACGGCGCCGATGCGCTGACCCGCGCCGGGCAGTGGTCCGCGCTGCTGCGCGAGGGGCTCGGACAGCTGCAAGCGCTGGGCTGGCGCGTGGCGTTCGACGACAGTTTTCGGCTGCGCTTCGAGACCGGCGACTGGGAGGCCGCCATCGACGACGAGGACGCGGCCGGTGGCAACGACTGGTTCGGGCTGCGCTTCGACCTGCAAGTGGACGGCCGCCAGTTGCCCCTGGTGCCCATCGTCGCGCCGTTGTTGGCGCTTGGGCCCGAGGCGGAGCTGCCCGCCGTGGTCAGCGTGCCCATTCCCCCGCGGGACGGCGACGACGCCGAGCAGCGCTACGTGGACCTGCCGGGCGAGCGCATCCGACCGGTCCTGCAGACGCTGCGGGAGCTGTTCGGCGACGTGCCGCCGGACGGCGCGGGACAGATCCGCCTCTCGCGCTTCGACGCTCCGGCGCTGGACGACCTCGCCGCCCGCGGCATTGCGCTATCGGGCGGTCGGCGCCTGCAGGACCTCGCCAAGCAGCTGAAGGACCTATCCACCATCGCGGCGGTTGCGCCACCGGCAGGACTAACCATCGAGCTGCGGGCCTATCAGCAGCATGGGCTGAACTGGCTCCAATTCCTGCGCAGCTTCGACCTGGGCGGCATCCTGGCGGACGACATGGGCCTCGGCAAGACCATCCAAACCCTGGCCCATGTGCTGCTGGAGAAGGAAGCAGGCCGTCTGGATCACCCGGCGCTGGTGGTGGCCCCCACCAGCCTGATCGGCAACTGGCGGCGCGAGGCGCAACGCTTTACGCCGGACCTGCGCGTGCTGGTGCTGCATGGTAACCAGCGTCATCTGCGGTTTCCCGAGATCCAAGACCACGACCTCTTGCTCACCACTTACCCGCTGTTGCCGCGGGACCATGACCGCTTGGCGCAGGAGCGTTTCCACCTGCTCATTCTGGATGAGGCGCAAACCATCAAGAATCCGCGGGCACAGGCGGCGCAGGTGGCGCGCCGGGTCGATGCCCGCCACCGGCTATGCCTTACGGGCACGCCCATGGAGAACCATTTGGGCGAGCTCTGGGCACTGTTCGATTTTCTCCTGCCGGGTTTCCTGGGCGACCAGCAGCGCTTCCGGCGCCACTGGCGCACGCCCATCGAGCAGCACGGCGACCGCGAGCGGCGCGAGCGCCTGGCCCGGCGCGTGGCGCCCTTTCTGCTGCGCCGGCGCAAGCAGGACGTCTTGACAGAGCTGCCGCCGAAGACCGAGATCGTGCGTAGTGTAGCGCTGGGGGAGGCGCAGGCGGCGCTGTATGAGGGCATCCGACTCTCCATGGAGAAGCGGGTGCGTGAGGCCATTGCCGAGCACGGCATGGCCCGCAGCCGCATCACGATCCTGGATGCGCTCTTGAAGCTGCGTCAGACCTGCTGCGACCCGCGCCTGCTCGATCTGCCGGCGGCGCGCCGGGTCAAGCACTCCGCCAAGCTGGAGCTGCTGATGGACCTGCTGCCAGAGCAGCTGGATGAGGGCCGGCGCATTCTGTTGTTCAGTCAGTTCACCAGTATGCTGCAGCTCATCGAGCCGGAGCTTGAGCGTCGCGGCATCCAATACGCCAAACTCACCGGACGCACCAAGAAGCGCGATGAGGTCATCGAGCACTTCCGAGACGGCGCGGTGGACCTGTTCCTGATTAGCCTCAAGGCAGGTGGCTTGGGCCTGAATCTCACCGAAGCCGACACCGTCATTCTCTACGATCCTTGGTGGAACCCGGCCGTCGAAGCGCAGGCGGCAGATCGTGCCCATCGCATCGGGCAGGACAAACCCGTGTTTGTCTACAAGCTGCTGACGGAGCAGACGGTGGAAGAGCGCATCCTGGCGATGCAGCAAAAGAAGCAGGCGCTGGCGGAGGGCATCTATCGTGAGGGCAGTGGCGAGGGTAGCCCCGCCTTTACGACATCGGATATCGATGAACTGTTTGCGCCCATCACCGACTGATTGGCGCGTCTTCCGAGGCCAGCATCGACGCTGCGGCAGGTTTGCAGATGCGTCAAGTTTTCCACGCCGCGTCGTGTGCCAGGCGCCGGCAGGGGGAAAAGGGCCGAGGGCCAAGGCGCAACCGCTCATGCCAGGGCTTTGGGTCTGCGCCTCGGCCCTCGGCCCTGGCCGGTGAACGACCCGCTGGCGTGCCGGCGCTCTGGTCGCTCGTTGGTCTGAGGCATCCGCCTCGCTAGGGTTGATCCCGAAACCGTGTAATGGAAAACCCCGAGTCGCCTTGGTTGACTAGACTTTGTCCAAGTGGCATGCTCCATCCCTCTGCTATGAGGAAGCAATGAACAACCTGGAGCACCTCGCCCATGACCCACTGCAAGAGCTGCCGAGCCCTTTGGCCGTTCGCCTTCGCCCTGGCCCTCGCCGCCATTGTGTCGTTCCCCGCCTGGGCGACCTTCAATCTGATGGCGCTGACGTCCACCGCACAGCTGGTCGGCACGGCACTCGTGTTCGGCGCCAGTGCGACAAGCCTCATGCTCTACGTACGCTGGTGCATCCAACGCAACTGTGCGCTGCGGCGAGCGATGACGGCAAGCGGGCGGCGCTCGGTGTTGGTGACCCAACCGCGTTGATAGAGTGATGACGACCGACGTGCGCATCTGGGAGGGTCAGAGCGCATCGCTTCCGCCTGCGCCGATAGCGCGCACAAACGAGAAATTCGCAGGTGTTTAACGCGTTCGGCATGGAACGTCGCCGCGACTCAGCACAACAGGCGTGCTGAGACGCGGCCACGCATACCAAGTCATGCGTGTCTGCGAGTCGAGTGAGCGCGGCTCTTCGTGCTGAGCTCAGCCACTCCCCCGCTAATTCTCTGCGGGTACAAACGTCATCACGAAGGACACCGGCACTGCGTGGCTGATGCTGTCCAGCCCTGCGAGCTCGCGTAGCTTCTCGACGCCCTCGGAGAGCCCAAACTTGGCGGCGTCAACGATCAGCGGCTTAGTGCTGGCCACCATGAGGGTGTTGTCCGGCAGCTTCACCGTTTGCATGGTGACCGTCATGGGCTGGGTTTGGCCGTGCAGGAGTAGGTTGGCCTCCGCAGTGATCTCTGCGATCTGGCCGGGCTGCAGCCCGTTGATGACCGAGGGCTCCACCTTGGCGGTCAATAGCGCGCCCTTGTAGTTAGCGGTCTCGAACAAGAATTCCCGCATCCGCTCGTTCCGAATGGGGATGAGCGTTTCAACACTGTCAAGGAACAGGGCCACGGTGACTTGGCCGTCGTCACCAATTGTGCCGTTCATCTCCTGAAAGCTGTTCACCTCGCCCACGTCCTTGGCCTTGATGGTCACGAAGCTCAAGTGGGAGCGGCTTGGGTCCAGGGTCCAACCGGCAGCGGCGGGACCGGCTATCATCGCGACAACGACGGCACAGGTGAGCGCGATGGTGCGAACGTGGCCGCGATGGGCCGCCGCAAGCGGCATGGGTTGAGCCGGCTGGTACATGGTGATGTCTCCGATAAGTGCTGCCCTGCGGGCCTGAGGCGTGCGCAGCGGCGAACGGGTGGATGGATCGAGTTCAGGCCCCCGGTTAATGGGGATGTCGACAGCGCAGTGCCAGGCCCAGGATAGCCGGTCGCCGCCGCGACACCCGCTTAGGCGATTTCTGTCAACAAACAGACCGCCTGGCCTTGCATCAGGGCCGCGGCAGGCGCGGACCGGATAGCCGGCGCTCGATGCCGAGGCGAATGTCTCGCAGGGTCAGACGGCGGGTGCGGCGGCGGCTCTGGGTACGCGCAGCCTCCGCCAAATCCCACCGGGCCTTCACAAGCTCCACCAGCCTGTCCTTCAGCTCCGGGCGGGCGTCGACGATGGCGCGGACACAGTCCAAGTCCACCCGGATCAGGGTCACATCGCTCCGGGCGATGAACTCTTCGAAGCTCGGCTCTGTTGTGAGCATGGCGGTGAGGCCGAAGTAGCTGCCCGGCGACAGCGTCTCCAACTCCTTGTGAGTGCCATCCGGCAGCAGGACATTGCTGTCCACGAGCCCCCCGGCGATGACGTAGAGCGCATCGCTTACGCTGCCCTCCGCAAGCAGCACATGACCGGCGTCGAAGTGGCGATACTCGCTGCGGGCGGCCAGCTCGGCCAGCTCCTCCTCGGTGAGGTCACCGGCGAACTCCAGTGACTTCAACGCCAAGGCCAGCGTCGGCGGCTCCGCATTGGTGATTCGGGCGCGGCGGGTGCGCATCTCCTGTACCTGCGGGGCCACCTCGATGCCGGATTCTTGCAAGGCCTTGTGGATCTCGCGATAAAGCTCTTCGCGGGCGCGGAACATGGCGGGGTATTGGCGCATGTGCACCCAAACCATGTAGCTGTAAGGCAGGCCGCCCCCTTCAGCGAGCCGCACCACCGGCGGCGGCAGCTTCAGCACACTGTCGCAGCGCATGGCCGCCTGCAGCAGCAGCTCCGTGGCATAGCGGGGATCGACGTCCGCCGGCAGCTTGACGAAGTACCAGGGGGCGTAGACATGGTGCTCGCCATGCAGGTTCTTGAAGCTCTGGCTCGCGAGGTTGGAATTGGGCACTACCAAGGTCGCGTTGTCCCAGCCCCGCAGCCGCGTGGAGCGCCAGTTCATGTCCACCACTTCGCCGACACGGCCGTCATTCAGCTCCAGCCAGTCGCCGATGCGAAAGGGCCGCTCGATGCCCATGGCAATGCCGGAGAACAGATCCCCCAGCGTCCGCTGCAGCGCCAAGCCAACCAAGGCCGCCACCACGCCGGTGGACAGCCAAACGCCGGACAGCGAATAGCCCCGCTGGTGCATGAAGAACCCGACGGCCACCAGCATCAGCAAGATGTAGATGAGGCCAACGATGAGCTGCGGTACACGCTCGCGGCGCCGGGCCTCGGCACGCAACAGGAGCTGCACTTCGATGAAGCGCGCCAGCGCCCAGCCGAGCGCGAGGTAGGTGGCCAGCGCGGTGAGCCATCTGAGAGCCTCATCCAGCGCCGGTAGCCCCACCAGGCGGTTGGCCACACGCAGTAAGCCCCCCGCGACCATCCAGCTGAAGGGCAGCACCACGATATCTAGCGCCGCGGTCGCTCGCGGGAAATGCTCGAACAGCGGGCGCTCGCCCACCACGCGGCAGCCGATGCGCCACAGCACCACGAGCACGAGCGCTGCCAGCAGGAGATGCCAGTAACTTGTGGACAGAGCGTCCACAGCACGCAGCAATGTGGTGGTCAGGGTGACCGTCTGGGCATCCATCGGTCCTCGGCGGGCACAGCAGGCAGACGCCTGCAGTATAGCGCCGGCGGGCCATCAGCCGCGCCAAGATGGATGTGTCGATACAACAACTGACGTTGCGAGAGCGCTACTAGCGGTGTATTTTTTATAGTGCAGTTGCGAAAAGAGAACATTCGTCGCTGTACCGCAACAGACAAACCGCCGATAGCAGGTGCCTCATGTCCTCCAACGCCCTCACCCTCCCCGCGGCCCAACAGCGCCGCCCAAGACACGCCCGCAGGAGTCCGCTTGCCCTCGCCGTCGCCGCCATGCTGCCGCTGCTGGCGGCCCCTGGGGTCTCCGCCGCCAGTGCGGCGGCGCTGGAACGGCGCATCGCCGAGCTTGAGGCCGAGCTCGACCGGGCGCGCCAGGAGCTGATCCAGGCAAAAGAAGAGACCGAAACCGCTTACACGCAGGCCGCGGCGGCGCAGGAAAAGCTCGCCGACGAGGGCCAGGCGCCCGCCGACAAGATCACCTTCGGCCCACTCACCATCGGTGGTGCGCTGCGGGCCAATTACATCCTCGGCAGCTATCCGGGCGGCGGCAACGGCCCGTCGCGTGGCGGCCACGGCGGCGACTTCGAGCTCGAGACCTTCCGCATCAATATGGATCTCAACTACGAGAACCTCATCGGCAAGCTGGAATATCGCTGGTACAACGGCACCAACTTCCTGCACACCGGCTGGCTCGGCTGGAACTTCGACAACGGGAGTCAGGTGCAGGTGGGGGTCAATCGCGTGCCCTTCGGACCAGGTCCCTATGGCGTGTCACAGAGCTGGTTCTTCGACCAACACTACTATCTGGGGCTCGCCGATGATATGGATCTGGGCATCAAGTACATCACCAGCATCGGCGATTGGGATCTGGATTTTGCCTACTACAACCGCGCCCAGTGGAACGGCAGAGGCACCAGCCTCGACAGCGCGCGCTACGATTACGACATCGTGCCTTGGACCACATCCATCGATGCAGATGGCACCGTGAACTATGGTGGCGTGCCGAACGGCTGGGAGGAGCGCAACCAGTTCAACGTCCGCGCCATCTATAACCTCGACGACATCGCGGTGCCGACGGCGCTCGGCACGTCGCTGCAATGGGGCCAGCTCAGGGGTCGACGCACCGACGACGGCGAGCATTGGGCCGCGTCCATCCACATGAAAAACAGCTGGAACAACTGGCTGTTGGCCACCCAGCTGACCCGCTACAAGATCGAGGTCGACGACAACCCCTTCCTGAACACCGACCAGCTCGTGCCCATGGGCGCCTTCGACTTTGCCTGGCCGGTGGCCACGGATGCCTGGATTCCCGCCGTCTCCCTGAGCTACCTATGGGAGACCAATCAGATCCCCTGGCTGGATTCGGTGCGCCCGTATGTCGAGTACAGCAACGTCGTCAAGCAGGACAGCGACTTCAACGACAGTCAACTGGTCACCGTCGGTGCCGCCTGGGCGCGTGGCGGCTGGTATATCTACACCGACCTCGCTTTCTCCGACGGCAATTTCTTTGTTGGCAACGAGACCAAAGACGGCACGCCCGAGGGCTTTACCAACATCTTCTCGCCCACCGGCGGCGCGGGGGACTTCGGCGTGAACGCCAATGACTACTGGAACTACCGGCTGAATATCAACTTCGGCTACTACTTCTGAGCCACCCCAGCTGCGCCCTCACGGGCCTTGCCCGGCGCCCGAGTGGCGCCGGGCGTTTGACAGTGCAGACATCCCGCCTTAGCCTAGCGAGATGTTTCGGGCTCGAAGCTTTGTATCGAAACTGTGATCGGATGACCGGCGGCGCTCCCGCTGGGACACGCCCAGCTCTCGGGACTAGCGCGAAAGGACCCGGCTCGCAGACCCTGGCGACATGTACCCACCTGATCGATTGGGCGACGCACCCAACGTGCTGAACTCGCGCAGAGGGCCCTGCGCCTAGGCTTGGCACAGGAGGAGGTCCCCCGATCATGACGACGGCCGCAGATCCTGCCTGACGCGCTGGATGACCAAGGCCTACGCCTTCGCACGACTTCCCCGCCGCTTGTCGTCGCCAACCGGAGCGCATCCCAGCTGGAGCGGATGCGAATAACAGCTATGGCTGACAAAGTCGTCGTCGAGCACCTGTACAAGGTCTTCGGCGACCACCCGCAGGACGCACTGCGCCTCTTGGAACAGGGCGTCGATAAGGACGAAATTTTTGCGCGCACCGGGCAGACCGTCGGCGTCTGCGATGCAAGCTTCTCGATCCGCACCGGCGAGATCTTCGTCATCATGGGGCTGTCAGGCTCCGGCAAGTCCACCTTGGTACGTCTGCTGAACCGGCTCATCGAGCCGAGCGCCGGCAAGGTGATGGTGGACGGCCGCGACATTGCCGCCATGAATGATGCCGAGCTGATGGAGCTCCGCCGGCGCGACATGAGCATGGTGTTCCAGTCGTTCGCGCTGATGCCGCACCTCACCGTTGGCCAGAATGCGGCGTTCGGGCTGGAGCTGGCGGGCGTGCCCGCGGCAGAGCGCGAGCAACGTGCGCTGACCGCCCTCGACCAGGTCGGCCTCAAATCGCATGTGAACAGCTACCCCGATGAGCTCTCCGGCGGCATGCAGCAGCGCGTGGGCCTTGCCCGCGCGCTCGC
>CAZGCI010000041.1:0-32534 GCA_964524185.1 uncultured Thiohalocapsa sp.
GCGGACGCAGCCTTCGTTGGGCCCAGCGACGTCTGCTTGCCAAACATTGTGTGTCTCGGATGAATCGGTCACGTTAGCCTCAGAAATCCCTTCGGGCGAGCGAGCCGGAGCCCACGTCCGCACCTCCACTCGCCGGTCTGCATCGGCGCCGCAGGTGACACCGCGGAGCCGGCCGGGTGGACAGGTGTGGCGCGGCGTCGGAGGCTGCCGGCAGCCGGACGCCGGAGGGGGCTCTTGCTGCTGCTCAGAAGCATCGTCCTGGCCGAGGCTGGCTCGGTGGAGCTGCGGTTGGTGTCCGCACGCGGTCGGCGGAGGTGCCGGACAGTGAGGCCGCGGATGAGGTGATGCGGGCCGCCGGCAGGGGACGTAGCAACGGCTGGGGGACCTCGTAGCGGCTAAGCGGCGCCCCCTGCAGTGACGCTGGGCGTACGCGTATCGAACGTCGCTCTCGGCTCCGCGACCCTGCCCGCGGAGAGGCGTTGGCCCAGTCCGGACCCTTGTCTCTGGCGCGAGATCGTGCGGCTCCGGCGGTGCAGGTCCCGGTCGGTGTGCAGGGGAGTGGGCCAACCGGTTGCGGTTGACACGGCGCAGCATCGACAGCGCGAGCTGGAGCGATTGCAACGGCCAAAGCGACGGGTCCGCGTGGCCCGCGTCGTCACGCGTGCCGGCGACACCGCTTGAGCCTCTTGCGCGTCGATCCGGTAGCATCGCGCGTCAGCACTTCCGCAACGCTTGTAGTTCCCCCAATGTCCGCCTCCTCGCTGTCCTCCCCAGATGTCCTCGACCGGCGCCGTGCCGGCCTGCTGTTGCACCTGACCTCTTTGCCCGGTGCGGCCCCCACCGGTGATCTCGGCTGGGAGGCGCATAACTTCGTCAATTTCGCGGCGGATTGCGGGTTTACGCTGTGGCAGATGCTGCCCGTGGGGCCGCCGCAGGGGAGCCTGTCGCCGTATCAGACGAGCTCCGCGCATGCGGGCTGGGCGCAGCTCATCGGGCTGGACCCCTTGGTGCAGGACGGTTGGCTGGATGCCGTGCCGAGCGCGCCCTATGACGCGGCCGCAAAGCAGCGCGCATTGCGCAGCGCATATGCGGGCTTCAGGTTGCGCGCCGACGACGCCGCACGCAGCGCGTTTGATCGCTTCCGCGCCGAGCATGGCTATTGGCTGGAGGATTATGTGCTCTACCAGGCCCTGCACGCCGAGCGCCGTGCGCCCTGGTGGCAGTGGCCCAAGGGGTTGCGCGGACGGGAATCCCGAGCGCTGGCGCAGGCGCGGCGGCGTTTGGCCGCCGAGCTCGACTACCTGGCCTGGGAACAGTTCGTTTTCTTCCGCCAGTGGCGGGCCCTGCATGAGCATGCGGCGGCGCGGGGGGTGCTGCTCTTTGGCGATATGCCCATCTTCGTCGCCCACGACAGCGCCGAGGTCTGGGCGCGGCCCGGGGACTTCGACCTCACCGCCGACGGCCAGACCCGCAACGTTGCCGGCGTACCGCCTGACTATTTTTCGGCGACGGGCCAGCGCTGGGGCAATCCGCTCTACCGCTGGGACCGGCTCGCGGCGAGCGATTACGCGTTCTGGATCGAGCGCATGCGCACGCAGCTCAAGCTCTTCGATATCGTGCGCATCGATCACTTCCGTGGTTTCGAGGCCTTTTGGGAGATTCCGGGCGAGGAGGCCACCGCCGTCAACGGGCGCTGGGTGCCTGCGGGTGGGGATGCGCTATTCGCCCGTTTGGAGCAGGAGTTCGGCCGGCTGCCGCTGGTGGCGGAGGACTTGGGCGTCATCACGCAGGCCGTCACTGCGCTGCGCAAAAAGTATCGGATGCCCGGCATGAAGATCCTGCAATTTGCCTTTGACGGCGGTCCGGACAACCCGTATCTGCCGTTTCACCACAGCCGCGATTCCGTCGTGTACACGGGCACCCACGACAATGACACTACCCTCGGCTGGTACGAGTCGCTGCCGGCAGAGGCCCGCACCGCGGTGGACGATTACTTGGGGCTGCCCGGCGAGCCCATGCCCTGGCCGCTGATCCGCACGGCGCTCGGCTCCCGCGCCAATCTCGCCGTGCTGCCGATGCAGGACGTGCTGGATCTGGGTACGGCGCATCGCATGAACACACCCGGCACCGCAGAGCACAACTGGACCTGGCGCTTTACCTGGGAGCAGGTCACCGCGGAGGTGCCGGCGCGGTTGACGCGCCTGGTGCAGCAGTACGGCCGGGCACCCGTGGTGTAATCCACCACATCGCGCGGCGGCGCTTGTGGCATCATTGCCACGCATCCTGCCATGAGACTGTCATCAAGTTGCGGTAGGCTGGTCGGTTAAATCCACACCTGTAGAGAGACGCAACGGGCATGGCGGCGAAGCGCAAACCCACGCTTGGGGACAAGTTCGACCAGAAGGTCTTCGATGCCATCTATTCCCGGGCGCTGGTCTACAACACCTGTTGGGAAGACCCTGCGGTGGACCGCCAGGTGCTCAAGATCGGTGCCGGCGATCGCATGCTGGTGATCACCAGTGCCGGTTGCAACGTGCTGGACTATGTGTTGCTGGGCCCGGAGCAGATTCACGCCGTCGATGCCAACCCGCGGCAGAATGCGCTGTTGGAGCTGAAGCTGGCCGGCATTCGGCGGCTGGAATTCGAGGACTTCTTCGCCGCCTTCGGTCGCGGCTACCACCCAGGCTTCGAGCAGCTCTACCGCAGCGCGCTCCGCGCGGATCTGTCGCCCTTTGCGCAGGGCTTTTGGGACAAGCGCGTGCGCTGGTTCGGCAACCCGCGCGGCAGTTTCTACTTTCACGGGCTGTCCGGCATCGTCGCCAAGACCTTCCACGCCTATCTACGGGTGCGTCCGCGGCTGGCGGGGAGCATCCGCGATCTCTTCGAGACCCGCTCGCTCGACGACCAGCGCCGCATCTATGACGACGAAGTGCGGCCGCTATTCTGGACGCCCGATGTCAACTGGACCCTCTCACGGCAGCTCACCATGAGCATGCTCGGGGTGCCGCATCCCCAGCGCAAAGAGGTGCAGCAGCAACATGAACGGGGTGTGGCGGGCTTTGTGCGGGAGTCCATCGAATACGTCTTCCGCCAGCTGCCGGTGTGGACCAACTACTTCTGGATGGTCTATCTGCGCGGCTGCTACAGCGAGCACTGCTGCCCCGAGTACCTGAAAGCCGATAACTTCACCGCGCTCAAGCACGGACTCGTGGAGCGCATCTCGCTGCACACCGCAACGGTGGCGGAGTTGCTGAGCGAGAGCGACCGCCGCTATACAAAATACGTGCTGCTCGATCACATGGACTGGATGAGCTCCTACGACCCGGATGCGCTGGCGGAGGAGTGGGCCCTGATCCTGAAACGCGCCCAGCGCGACGCGCGGATCATTTTCCGCAGCGCCCATGCGGCGCCGAGTTACCTCGAGCAGCTGGAGATTGGCCCGGAGCGCGCCTCGCTGCACGAGCGTCTGCGTTTTCACCCCGAGCTGGCTGCAGCCCTGCAGCCGTTGGACCGGGTGCACACCTATGCGGGCTTCCACGTCGCCGACGTGTTGGCCTGATCGACCCCATTCCCCGCTACGGCCCCTCCTGAGCGCCCCGCATGTCCCTCGCCGGTGATGCCCGTGTGCTCCTCGCGATGCTGCGTGGGCAGCCAAAGCGCGGTTCCCATGCCGAGCGCCTTGCCGCCTTCTACGGTCCCCAGGCGGGCCAGTACGACGCCTTTCGTGAGCGGCTGCTGCACGGCCGCGCGCCGATGCTGGACGAGCTGTTGCGGGTGCTCGAGGCGCAGCGGGGCAATCTGGATGGCGCGCATGTCGTGGAGCTGGGCGGCGGCACCGGACGTAATCTGCTCTTTTTTGGCGAGCGGTTGGACCGGCTCGGCCACGTGGACGTCATAGACCTGTGCGGCCCGCTACTGGCGGAAGCTCGCCGGCGTGTCGCGGACCGGCCGAACGTCCAGGTGACCGAGGCCGATGCTTGTTCCTGGCAGCCGCACGCGCCCGTGGATGCGGTGTACTTGTCCTACGCGCTGACCATGATCCCGGACTGGCGCGCCGCACTGCACAACGCCGTCGGCATGCTGAAGCCCGGGGGCGTGCTCGGCGTCGTGGACTTCTACGTATCCGCGGCAAAGCCGGCACCGGGACTCGCCCGACATGGCAGCTTCGCACGCCACTTTTGGCCGCGCTGGTTTGCCCACGACGGCGTGCGGCCCAACCCCGAGCACCTGACCACCCTGCGGGCGCTGCTGCCGGAGCACAGCCTGCACGAGGCGCTGGCCTCGGTGCCCTATCTCCCCCTGTTGCGCGTCCCCTACTACTGCTTCGTTGGGCGGGTGCCGAGCTGAGGCGGGCCGACGGCTCGTCCCGAGCGAGCCACGCAGGCGAGGTTGAATTTCACGCTGGACGCGCCATCCTCGGGCGGCAACGGGACGTTCGCACCCCGGGCGTCAGCGGTTGCGCCCCGGCGCCCGCGTCGCTCTTCGGTCTGAGGCATTGCCTCGCTAGGCTCGGGTAGGATCACGCCGGCGCCGAACCACTTGGGGCGGTTCGCTCAATTGTCGCCGTATCTACAGTGGACTCGACGGGCGCCTCCAGCCAAGCTTGATCGACCGGATCCAGTCCGAAAATGGTGCGGGAAGGGGAGGCAGATGCACGCGCCGCAAGGCTAACCGATGAAGGGCACGTCTTCACGGCGCTGCGCGAGCGAGGGCGGGGTACGTCCTCAGCCGATGCATGAGCGTCGAGTCGGCTGGACCGAGACTGCCCATGTCGACCTGGAGTGCATTGTCGATTTCATCGCCGAGGACTGCGCTGAAAACGCCGGCGCGATGCTCGAGCGCTTACAGGAGCGGGCCGAGGCACTTCGCCTTCCCGCCGAGCTTGGTCGCGTGGTGCCGGAGCTGCAAGCCGTGGACGTCCTCCAGGACCGCGAGCTCATCGAGCGACCCTGCTCGATCGTTTATCGGATCGAGCCGATCCTCGGTGCGCACGCTTCGCGCACACACCCTACGCCTGGCCAGTGAACGACCCGCTGGCGTGCTGGCGCCCTCGTCGCTCGTTGGTCTGAGGTATCCGCCTCGCTAGGCTTCGAGCACCGAGATCCAGCGACCCCGAACCGAGTTCCAAGACGACACCCATGAGACCCGCATCGACTGGCGCGCTGAGTGGTGTGCAGACCGGCACGGTCAGGCGCCGCGTCCAGTCTCAGATCAGATCGAATGGCGCGCAGAGCTAGAGGCGCGCACCCGAGAGAAGGAGGCACCCATGCAGACAGCACCGTCCACCGAGCCGAGCCGACCGGGGCGCCCCGCGTCAGCCGGCGATCGATCCGCGGTTCAGGACCGCAGTGGGCTCGCCGCCAACTATTGGCGCGTGCGGGCCCTCAGCGAGCTGCTATGCGAGCCGCTCGCGGTGGAGGACTACGTGCTGCAGACCGCCGTGGAGACGAGCCCCCCGCGCTGGCACATCGCGCATGTGTCCTGGTTCTTCGAGACCTTTCTGCTGCGGCCCTTTTTACCCGGCTACGCGGTGTTCCACCCGCGCTATGAGTATCTGTTCAACTCCTACTACGAGCAGACCGAGACCGGCTTCTGGCCTCGCCCGGAGCGGGGACTGCTGTCGCGGCCTACGGTGGCAGAGGTCTACGACTACCGCCGCCACGTGGACGCGGCCATGGCGCGGCTACTGGAGACGTGTCCCGACGTGCATTGGCCAACGGTTGCCGAGCGGCTCGCCATTGGCATCAACCATGAGCAGCAGCACCAGGAGCTGCTGATCACGGACATCAAGTACAACTTGGCCTACAACCCGCTGCGCCCCGCTTATCGGGTCGACCTGCCGGAGGCGATCCTCACCGCCCCCGATGACCTTGGCTTCGCGGCCTTCGCCGGGGGCATCGTCGAGGTCGGCGCCGACGCAACCGGGGGCTTTGCCTATGACAACGAGACGCCGCGCCACCGGGCGCTGCTGCAACCCTACCGCCTCGCGGACCGGCTCGTGACCAACGCCGAGTATTTGGACTTCATCGCCGACGGCGGCTATCGCAACCCCGCGCTATGGCTCGCCGAGGGCTGGGGTGCCGTGCAGGCGCACGGCTGGCGGGCACCGCTCTACTGGGAGCCGGCGGAGGGCGCCGATGGCGACGACCTGGTGCACGCCAACGCCTGGCAGCAGATGACCCTCGGCGGGCTGCGTGCGCTGAATCCCGCGGAGCCGGTCTGCCATGTCAGCTACTTCGAAGCAGAGGGCTTCGCCCGTTGGGCCGGTAAGCGGCTGCCAACGGAGGCCGAATGGGAGGCCGCGGCGGCCAGCGAGCCCGTGCTTGGCAACTTCGTCGACAGTGGGCGCCTGCACCCGATGCCGGCGCCTGCGCGCGATGCTAGCGGTGGCCTGCGCCAGCTCTTTGGCGACTGCTGGGAGTGGACCGGCAGCGCTTATTTGGCCTATCCGGGCTATCGGCCGCCGGCAGGTGCACTCGGGGAGTACAACGGCAAGTTCATGAGCGGGCAGATGGTCCTGCGCGGGGGCTCCTGTGCCACATCCCAGGAGCATGCCCGCGCCAGTTACCGCAACTTCTTCTACCCAGGGGAGCGCTGGCAGTTCAAAGGCATCCGACTGGCCGAGGATCACGCATGACTACGATTCACACTCGCCGACTCGGACGCTCGTGCGCCTGAGGCCTCGCCTCGCGAACAGTGGGTTTGTCTGGCCCAGTTGGCGCTCTTCGGCGCAGATGCGTACACTCGCGCCCTGGGGTCATCCCCCGATCCTGCCCGGCCGTTCCGGCCGCTCTTGACTGTTCCCCTGGTGGCGGCAGCCGTTTCCGTTGCGAGAGAGTTTCATGGCGAATGACAATAATGTGACCTGGCATGAGCACCAGGTGACACGGGAGGCGCGTGAGCGCTTGAATGGGCACAAGGGTTGTGTCATTTGGTTCACCGGCCTCAGTGGCTCTGGCAAGAGCACAGTGGCCAATACCCTGGACCACCTCTTGTGGGGTTACGGGCTGCACAGTGCCGTGTTAGACGGTGACAACGTGCGCCACGCGCTCAACGCGGGTCCAGGCATCCTGCGTGAGGCCCACGGGGACGACTTTGCGCAGCGCTTCGGCCTCGGGTTCTCGGCCACGGACCGGGAGGAGAATATCCGCCGCATCGGCGCCGTAGCCGGGCTTTTCTGTCAAGCGGGGTTGATCGCGTTGACGGCCTTCATTAGTCCGTACCGGGCGGACCGGGATCGGGTTAGGCGCAATCTGGCAGATGGCGAGTTCATTGAGGTGTTCGTGGATACGCCGCTCGCAATCTGTGAGGAGCGTGATCCCAAGGGGCTGTACAAGAAGGCCCGCGCCGGCGAGATCAAGCACTTCACCGGGATCGACGACCCCTACGAGGCGCCCATGGCGCCAGAGCTGACCTTGCGTGCCGACGAGTGCACCCCGGAGGCACTGGCGCATCAGGTGATCGACTACCTGGTGCAGCGGGAGATCATCCCCGAGCCCCCGGGACGCTGATCGGCGTCTTGCAGGCGGGCGCCAGGCACCGCCGTCGCAACTGCCGGCGTCCGCTGCGGGACGGACCCATCGCATGAGTAGCGCATGGCTGCGGCTGGGTCTCTTGCTGGTGGCGGCGTTGTTCGCCGCCGGCTGTACCCGGCAAACGCCGCCCGCAAACACGCTGGTGGTGGGCCAGGTGGGGGCACCACGCTCCCTGGACCCGCAGGTGACGACGGCCTTGAACGACTTTCGCATCCTGGTGAATGTCTACGAGGGCCTGGTGCGCTATCGTCCGGGCACGCTGGAGGTGATGCCGGCACTGGCAACCTCCTGGACGGTGTCTGCAGATGGGCTGAGCTACCGGTTCAAGCTCAAGGAAGGGGTCCGTTTCCACGATGGCAGCCCCTTCGATGCCAGCGCGGTGCGCTTCAATTTCGAGCGCATGCTGGACCCGGGCCACCCCTTCCATGACACCGGACCGTTTCCGCTGGCCTTCTTCTTCGAGCAGGTGGAGGCGGTCGTCGCGGAGGACCCGTTGACGGTCCGCTTCGAGCTGCGCGAGCCCTTCGCGCCCTTCCTGTCGAATCTGGCGTATCCCACGGCGCTGATGGTCTCGCCGGCGGCCGTGCAACGCTGGGGCACGGAGTATGGCCGCCACCCGAGTGGCACCGGGCCGTTTCGGTTCGCCGGCTGGCAGGGCGGCGGACAGGTCCGGCTCATGCGGTTCGCCGAGTGGCACGGGGGTCTAGCGCCTCTGGAGGTCATTGTGTTTCGCCCCTTGACGGACCCCATGACCCGCGTCGCGGAGCTCATGGCGGGTGGCGTGGACTTGGCCTTGGAGCTATCGCCGGACAACGTTGCCGCCTTCCGCGAGCGCTCGGGCTACCGTGTCTTGGAGGCCGTGGGCCCGCACCTGTGGTTCCTGATCCTGAACACCCGTGATGGGCCGCTGGCCGATGTCCGCGTGCGCCAGGCAATGAACCTGGCCGTGGATCGGCGCACCCTGGTGCAGGACGTATTACGCGAGACGGCCGTACTAGCGGATGGTCCAGTGCCCCAGGCATTCAGCTGGGCCTTCGATCCGGACCTGCCGGCGTATGCCCATAACCCCGCACGGGCGCGGGCGCTGCTGGCGGCGGCGGGCCATGCTGAGGGACTCTCGCTCAAATTCCTGGTGCCGCGGGGCGGCTCCGGCATGCTGGCGCCGCTCGCCATGGCCACCGCCATCCAGGGCGATCTCGCGCGGGTGGGTGTGGACGCTCGCATCGAGAGCTTTGAGTGGAACGCCTACCTCGCGCGCATCAACGACGGCCTCGATCAAGACGCGGACCTGGCCCAGATGGCCTGGATGACCAACGACCCGGACACCCTGCCGTCGCTCGCGCTGCGCTGCGACGCGGTGCCGTCTGCGGGGGGCTTCAACTCCGGTTGGTATTGCAATCCCGAGGTCGATCGGCTCATCACCCAGGCCCGCAGGGCCGCCGAGCGCAGTGAGCGCGCGCGGCACTATCGTGCGTTGGCGCGGTTGGTGCAGCGCGACGCGCCCTGGGTCACGGTGGCGAGTTGGCGGCAGAATCTGGTGCTGCGCGACACGGTGCAGGGCATCCAGCTCGAGCCGTCGTTCGCGTTGCGGCTCGAAGACGCCCGTAAGCGGTGAGGCGACAGGGGCGAGTCAACCCGCGCACGGACGAGGCGATGGCACTGACGGGGGAGCGACCAGGTCGCCGCCATGCCGGCGTCTCGTTCACTGGCATGGGCCGAGGAGCGCACTCGCATGCAGTCGTCAGCCGTGGTGCCCCATCGGAAAGCCGTGGCCCAGCGTTGGCTGCTGTGGGCGCTGCTTCCAGGGTTCGGTGACCTGGTCACCCAGCCAAACCCCGAAGGGGCCGAGTAGCGCGAGCCATACCCACCCCGGCAGCGGTAGCCCGAGGAATTGCGGGCCGCCGAGCAGGGGCAGCTGGATCGCCCAGGCAGGGCCGAGCAGGAGGTTCAGCCCCTGTGCCACCACCGCAAGGAACAGGGCCGCCGCGGCCGGCAGCAGAATGCGGCTCCAGTCGCCGTGCCTCACGCCGGCGAACGGCGTCGGCCGTGCGCGCAGCTGCTGCAGGCCAAGCGCCATTAAGAGCGGAGCGGTCAGGGTCAGCGGATAGATCCAGTCCCGCCAGAGTGCGGCGCCGACGAGACCGAGCACGGCGAGCAGCAGCAGGAGCAAGGCCCCCTGTGCCGTCGCTGGTGCAAGGCCCAGCGGCTTAGCGCGGCTCACCAGCTGCAGCATCCTTGGAAAGGATGCGAGCCATTGCCGCAGGCTCAGCAGCGCTGGCAGTAGCACGGCGTAGTCGAGCGACTTACCCAACACGAAGGGCACCAACTCTGCCGCCGGGGGATACACCCAGAGCTGCAGGTATAGGTTCAGCCAATAAAAGAGCCAGCCGGCGCCAAGGCTTGCGGCAAATAGGCTGCGGAAGTATCCGGGCTGTTGGGTGATGAGACAGCTGCCGGTGCGGCGCTCGGTATCCGCGTTGGCGAAGAGTGTGAGCGCCACGACGACGAGTGCGCCGGTTGCATTCACCGCCTGGCCCTCGGCGGTGATGACAGCAAGCAACAAGGCGAAGACGCCGAGCCATATCAAACGCGGGATGCGCCCACGGACGGTAGCGCCGGCGCGGTGCCCCGCAGCCCGACGGGGCCAGGCGAAGAAACCCGCCGCAGTCAGGAGTGCGAGCGCCAGGGTGGCGACGCTCGAGGTGAAGAGGAGATTGGGCCCCAGCGGATCCCAGCCACGCGCCGTCAACGGCAGGTGCAAGAGCTCGGCGAGGGGTATGCCGGCGAGCAGGGCGCCGACCAGTGGCAACGCGAGCGTCGCAACAGCGACCGTGAGCATCGGCAGGAGCGGCTGGAAGCGTGCCTGGTCCCCGCGTGCCCTAGCCATCCGGGGCCGTTCCTGCCTCTGGCTAGGGTCGGACGCGGTTGATGGTGACACTCACCGCGGCGCCTGTGCTGCCGTCGACGGGGCCGGTCTCTCCCTCCAAGTCACCGGGCTGGGGCATGGCTTGCCCACTGGGGGACACACGGGCGCCGGCCACCACCTGCGGAAACGCGGACAGACGCATCTGCGGCATCATCGCCATGCTGTCGTCAAGGCGCACGGTCGCCGGCAGGTCCGCAACGGTGAGACGTTGCACCGCAAGCGGCATGGGCGGTCCGGCCGCGGCGCGGGCGAAGACGAATACGGTCGTGTTAGGCGGCAGGCGCTCGGCCAGCTCCGGTGCCAAGGAGACACTCACATCGAGTGCTGGTACCGCGTCGGGCTGAACCTGCGCTGGGGGTGGTGACTCCACTGCGGGCGCCGGCTGCGCCGCTGGGGCGGCTGGCGTCTCTACCTGGCTAGGCTCGGTGGGACCCGCGTTGGTCGCCCTTGCGCCGTTGGGCTCTTCACTGGCGGGCTGCGGGCTGGCGGGATCTGGGCTGGCGGGACCTGGGCTGGCGGCTGGCTCCGGCCGAGGCTCCACGGGGGGCTCGGTGCTGGGTTGGTCGCTCGCTGCCGCATCGGCCTGCATGCCTTCGGTATTCGCTGCGAGCTGCAGCGTCGGTGGCACACCCGCGCGTTGCTCGGCCTCAGCGATGAGCTGCCGGAGCTCGTCGGCGTCTTCACTGGCGGGCTCGACCTGTTGCAGCACGCGCTTCCAGGCCGTTGCTGCGGACTGGAACTGGCCACGCTGGAAGGCCACCATGCCGGACAGCCAACGGGCCGTGACGTTGTCCGGATCGGCCGCCAATGCCGCTGAGATCAGCGCCGCGGGCTTGCCCTCCAAGTCCCGATCGTTATTGGCGGCGACGCTCTCGGCGTAGGCGAGGGTGACCTGCACGTCGTCCGGCAGAAGCTCGTGCGCCCGGGACAGGGCTTGCTCGGCGTCGTCGGTGCGTCCCATGGCGAAGTAGGTGCGCCCGAGCATGGTCCAGCCCTCGCCGTCGTCCGGGACCTGTTGCAGGCGCTCTTCGAGACGTTGCACCAAGACGCCCAGGGAGGGCATGCCCTCGGAGCCAGCGTGCTGTTGCGAACCAGCACCCGCGCCGGCGGCAGCGAGCTCCAGTTGCGGGATCATATGGCGCTCACCGAGGAGCAGATAGAGCATGAAGCCCAAGGCCGGCAGCGCTAGCACCAGTGCCGCCGCGGTGAGCAGCGGGCCGGGCAGCTTCCAATGGGCGACGGGCTTCGGGTCCTCGGGGCCAAGGTCGGCGCTGTCGCGCAGGAACTCGCGCTCCAGATCCCGGCGGGCCGCCTCGTATTGCGAGCGATCGAGCTTGCCGGCGGCAAGGTCCATTTCCAGCTCTGCAAGCTGCTGCTTGAAGACTTCCCGATTGAGGCGGGCCTCGTCGGTGTCGGCTGCGGAGTCGGCGCTGGCGCGTCCGCCGATGAGGGGCGCAATGACGAAGAGCACCGCCAGGCCGGTGAGGCCGGCGGCCAAGATCCAGAAAATGGTCATGACAAGGGTGAAGGAAACAGTCCGGGGCGACGGCTTTGATCAGGTGGGCTGCTTTGGCTCGCCAGAGGTATTGTCCAGCTCCAGTAGGGCGTGCAGACGCTCGCGTTCAGCATCGGAGATCGCCTCGTCGGTGGCGGGCTTACGCTGAAGCACAGCGCGCACCATGAAGAATGCCGCAACGCCGATGATGACAAAGGGCCCGAACCAGATGATATAGGTCGAGGGCTTGAGGGGCGGATCGTACAGCACGAAGTCGCCGTAGCGCTGCACAAGAAAGTCGAGGATCTCATCCTGCGTCTGGCCGGCACGCATCATGCGATAGACCTCGTTGCGGAGGTCTTGCGCGAGCTCGGCCTGGGAGCCAACAAGGGACTCATTTTGGCAGACCAGGCAACGCAGCTTGCCGATGAGCCCCCGGAACTCCGCTTCCTGGGCGGGACTGTCGAACTGGAATTCCTGCAGCGTATAGGCAGATGCTGCAGTGCCTAACGCGAGCAGCGCAGCAAGCAGGGTAGTCTTGATCAGTGGTGACATCAGCTCTCTAGATCGATTCGTGTTGGGGCTCGATTCGGTGAGGCCATTGGTGTGTCAGGTTGCCGGTCGGCCGCTGCGCCCAGAGCGACTCGCTTGACGGCGGGAGGCCCGACCCTTTCTGGCATCTCAGTCCATCTCGCCGACGAGGCGTCAGCAAGTCGCGGCTCGCCGCACGCGCGTCGTCACCGGCCTGTGCGCAGCTCAGCCACCAGCGGCTGCAGCTTTTTCTCCCAGACTTCGCGGTTGATGGGTCCGATGTGCTTGTAGCGGATGATGCCCTCCGGGTCGACGACAAAGGTCTCCGGGGCGCCATAGACGCCCCAATGGATGCCGACCGTATTGTCCGGGTCGTAGCCGTTCAGGTCGTAAGGATTGCCCGTCACATTCAAGACGCGTAGTGCATCAGCTGCCTCGTCCTTCCAGTTGAGGCCGACGATTTGGAAGTCCGGGATCTCCGACAGGGCCATGAGTGCTGGATGCTCCGCACGACAGGAGTTACACCAGGAGGCCCAGACGTTCACCAGCGAGATCTTTCCCAGCAGGTCCGCACGGCTCACTGTACGGCTCGGGTCCCCGAGCGCCGGAAGGCTGAACTCGGGGACCGGCTTTCCAATCAGCGGTGAGGGGACCTCCCGCGGATCGTGGCCGAGCCCCCAAACCAAGAGCACCACGAGGCCCGCGAAGACGATGAGCGGGGTCAGGTAGCGCGTGGGCTTGGGCAGCGTCATGGTGGTTACCCTCAGGCCGCCGCCGCTGCTGTGTCTGCGGCTGGCTTCCGCGCTGCAGCGCGGGCGAGCCGGTACCGTGGGTCGGAGACCGCGAGGGCACCGCCAAGTGCCATCAAGATGGCGCCGAGCCAGATCCACCGTATGAAGGGCTTGTAGTACAAGCGCAGCGCCCAGTCGCCCCCGTCACCCACGGCCTCACCCAGCGAGACGTAAATATCGCGGAAGAAGCCGGGATTGATGGCGGCCTCCGTCATGGGCATGCTGCCGCCGAGGTAGGCCCGCTTCTCCGGATAGAGACGGGTGAACTCACGCGTGCCGCGGTAGACCACAAACTCGCCGCGCTGGGCCATGTAGTTCGGTCCGGTCGCCGGCTGGGCGCCGAGGAACTCGAAACGGTAGCCGGCAAGCTCATGGCTGTCGCCCGGGGACATGCGCACGTCTTCTTCCAGCTGGTAGTTGGAGACCACGGTCACGCCCACGACGAACATGGCGACGCCGACATGTGCGGTGACCATGCCATAGAAGCTCCGGCCGCTGCCGCGCAAGTCAGCGAGGATGGCCGGACCCATGCGGGTGAGGCCGCCTTTGTTGCGCAGGCGCTCCCGCACGATGGCGACGTGGGAAAAGAGGAGCCACGCAGCGAGTGCCAAACCGACCGGCACCCAGAGCGTGCTGGTGTTGAACATGGGCAGTGCGCTGATGACCAGCACGGCGACGCTGAGCCCGAGTGCCCACCATAGTGTCTTCAGCAGCCGAACGGGCTCGTCGCGCTTCCAACGCGTGGCCGGCCCGAGACCAAGGAGGATCGCCAGGAATGGCGCCAGCGCGAGGAACATCTTGTTGAACCACGGGAAGCCGACGGAGATCTTGCCCCATCCGGCGGCTTCGTACAGCAGCGGCGCGAGGGTGCCAAAGAGCACCAAGATTGTGAATGCGACAAAGATCAGGTTGTTGCCGAGCAAGGCCGACTCGCGCGACACGAGATCGAAACGTCCGCCGTCCGAGACAGTCGGGGCACGCCAGGCGTACAGGGCCAGGGAACCCCCGACGACGACACACAGGAAGAGCAGGATGAACAGCCCGCGGGCGGGGTCCGTCGCGAAGGCGTGCACCGAGGTGAGCACGCCGGAGCGCACCAGGAAGGTGCCGAGCAGGCTGAGCGAGAAGGCACAGAGCGCCAGCAGCACCGTCCAGCTCTTGAACGCGGCGCGCTTCTCGGTGACCGCTAGCGAGTGGATCAACGCCGTGCCCACCAGCCAGGGCATGAGCGAGGCGTTCTCAACCGGGTCCCAGAACCACCAGCCGCCCCAGCCGAGCTCGTAATAGGCCCACCACGAGCCGAGCATGATGCCAATGGTCAGGAAGACCCAAGCGACCGTGGTCCAGGGCCGTGACCAGCGTGCCCAGGCGGCATCGAGGCGTCCGCCGATGAGCGCGGCGACGGCAAAGGAAAAGGCAACGGAGAAGCCCACATAACCCATGTAGAGCATGGGTGGGTGGATGGCGAGACCCGGATCCTGTAGCAGCGGGTTGAGATCGCGGCCCTCCGCCGGCACCGGAAACAATCGATCGAAGGGATTCGACGTGAGCAGCATGAACAGCAGGAAGCCGATGGTGATCATGCCCTGCACTGAGATCACGCGGGCGATGACGGTGAGCGGCAACTCCTTGCTGAAGAGGGCGACAGCGGCACCCCAGGCGGCCATGAACAACACCCACAACAGCAGCGAGCCCTCGTGTCCGCCCCAGACAGCAGATACCTTGTACACCGATGGCAGCAGGGTATTGGAGTGCTCGGCGACATAGAGCACGGAGAAGTCGCTGGTGAGGAAGGCCTGCACCAGCGCCAGGAACGCGACGCCGAGCATGGTCAGCTGACCGTAGGCTAGCGGTCGGGCCATGGTCATCCAAGCGCGGTTGCCCGAGAGTGAGCCCGCCAGCGGGAAGGCCGCCTGGACGATGGCCAGCAAGAGGGCCAGGATCAGCGCGAAGTGTCCGAGCTCTGGAATCATTGCGTCACCACTTGAGCTGTTGGCGCCAAGGACTGGGCCGCCTCTTGTCCCACGCCCTTGGCGTGGGCAGTTTGGAGTGTGGCCTCGACCTCCGGTGGCATGTAGGATTCGTCATGCTTGGCGAGCACCTGATCGGCGTAGAAGACGCCGTCAGTGCCGATGCGCCCCTTGGCCACCACACCCTGACCCTCACCGAACAGGTCCGGGAGGATCCCCGTGTAGCTGACTTGGACGGTCTCGGCGTTGTCGGTCACGTCGAAGCGCACGGTGAGTCCGTCCTCTTGGCGCTTGAGCGTCTGCTCGACCACCAGCCCGCCGACGCGGAAGACGGCGTCGCTGGGATGCTCGCCGGCGAGCACTTGGCTGGGGCTGAAGAAGTAGGCGATGTTGCTGTTCAGTGCACTCAGCGCCATGCTGGCGGCGACGCCGACGCCGATCACAGCGACGCCGACGAAGATCAGGCGTTTTTGTCTTGCTTTCATTGAGGCTCTCCCGGTGGCACGTTCTGCGTGCGCAGTCGAGCTAATCGACCGACGCGTTGCAAAATGGTTCGGCGGCTGCGGCGCAGGGTCACCACTTCCCCGACAAGGAGTGCGAAGGTCATGCCGAAAGCGCTCCAAACGAAGAAGGCGTAACCGCCCTGACTCAAGAAGTCGATCAGTCCTCGCATCAGGCGTTCACCCCGCGGTTGGCTGCGCGCCCGTCGCCGCCTGCATGGCCCGCTGCTGCAGCGTTTTCGGCCTCGTCCACGACCTTGCGCACCCAGGCGCTGTCTTGCTCGCGCAGCAGGATGATATTACGCAGTCGTGCGAAGGCCGCTGCGAAGGAGTAGAGCCAAAAGCCAAGGGTCATGACGAGCATGGCGGTGAGGATGTTCGGCTCGATGCTGGTGAGCGAGGAGCGCTGATGCAGCGCCGCACAGTTGTTCGGGTCTGGGCAGTTGATGGACCAATAGATGATGGGCAACATCACGAGGCCGACGATGGCCAGCAGCGCTGCAGCCCGGTCCGCACGGCGGCTATCGTCAATGGCCGAGTGCAGGGCCATGAAGCCAACGTACAAAAAGAACAGGATCAGCTCCGACGTGAGGCGCGGGTCCCAGTCCCAGTAGGTGCCCCAGCTGGGGCGACCCCAGAAGGCGCCGGTCCACAACGCGACCAAGGTGAAGATGGCGCCCGTGGGGGCCACGGCATTGGCCATCATAAAGCTCAAGCGTGTATTGAACACCAACCCCACGGCCGACCAGGCCGCCAGCACGAGATATAGCCACATGGACATCCAGGCCGAGGGCACGTGGATGAAAATGATGCGGTAATACTCCTTTTGCGGATTGGTACCGCCCAGCCGTTCCGGCGTCTCGAAGAAGCCCCAGTACAAGGCGAACAGCACCAGGGCCAGGGCGGCCACGCCGAGCACAGGGATGAGCCGACCGGCCACCGGATAGAAGGCGGTGGGCGAGGCGTATTTGAACCAGTTGATCTTCATAGTGCTAGCGTGGTGCGTGAGTGTATCACCGTCAGCTGGGGTCGATGAGGTGGTTATCCGGCATCAAGCTCAAGAAAACCCGCAAGAATTTCGGGATGGCCTGGGGCTGGGCCGAGGCAGGCACAGGGCGCTAGAGCGGGCGGCGAAGGGCCTCACTCCATGGAGATCCTGAGCGCCGCGGCCGCCGCCGGGGGCGCAAGCACGAGCCCCCCGAGCAGGAACGCGCCAAGGAGCGCGAAGTAGGGCTGGGTGTCGGCAATTTCGATGACGCTGACGCTCACGGCACCGGCGCCATAGACCAGCAGCGGGATGTAGAGCGGCAGGATCAGGAGTGACAACAGAATGCCACCCCCGCGCAGCCCAAGCGTGAGCGCCGCCCCGATGGCCCCGAGCAGGCTCAGCACCGGCGTGCCCAGCGCCAATGCAGCCATCATGACCCAGACGGCGGCGGCCTCGAGCGAGTATTGCATGGCCATAATAGGCGCAATCACCACCAGGGGCAGCCCGGTCAGCAGCCAGTGCGCGACGATCTTCGCGAGCACCAACAGCGACAGGGGCTGCCCCGCCAACAGGAGCTGCTCGAGGGTGCCGTCGTCGTAGTCGGCGGCGAATAGGCGCTCCAACGCCAGCATGGATGCCAGTAAGGCCGCCACCCAGACAACGCCCGGACCGAGCATCCGCAGTAGCTCGCGCTCGCTGCCGACGCCGAGCGGAAACAGGCTCACAACGATGACAAAGAAAAACAGTGTCGTCAGCACATCCGTGCGCCGACGTAGGGCGAGGGTGAGGTCGCGGGTTAGGATGCACCAGAAAACCTTCAGCATGGGGCGGTCCTTGCGAGGACGTACGAAACTACGAAATGGACAGCGCGGCCGCGTACGCGGTCATCCCGCGCCCAGGTCTAGCCGCCGGATCTCGCCGCGCGTGAGCGCGACCTCTTGATGCGTTGTGAGCACCGCAGCGCCGCCGCCGGCGACGTGGGCAGCGATCAGCTGCTCGAGCAGACCGACGGCATCGGTGTCCAGCGCAGTGAAAGGCTCGTCCAGAATCCAGAGCGGCGCCTTGCTCAGAATCAAACGCGCGAGGGCAACCCGCTTCTTTTGACCCTGCGAGAGCATGCGGGTGGGCAGGTCCTCGAAGCCGGCAAGGCCAATGCGCGCGAGCGCCTCGCAGATTTCGGCGTCGGTGATGGGGTCCTGATCCAGTACGGCAGCCACACGCAGGTTTTCTTGCCCCGTCAGGTCCGCCTTGATGCCATTGAGGTGACCGAAATAGAGGAGCTCTCGGTTGTAGTCATCCGCAAGCTCTGTGATGAGCTCGCCGCGCCAACGGATGGCGCCGGCGTCCGGGCTGAGCAATCCGCAGAGTGCGCGTAGCAGCGTCGTCTTGCCGCTGCCGTTGCGTCCGCGCACATGCAGCAGCGTGCTCGCCGGCAGGCTGAAGCTGAGTGCGGTGAAGAGGGTGCGGTCGCCTCGGCGGCAGGCTAGGTCCTGGACCTCGAGCATGGGGTGCTGGTGGATCGGGCTCGGTCAGAGGTTGGGCCCATGTTTGGGCCAGGTGTTGGCTCAGGCGCTGGGCAGGAGACTGGGCTCAGTGATGGGAGCCTGTGCGGGGCCGCGCCCGGTGCGGCGCGGCGAAGGGCTGTCGCCTGGCCTCCCCATCACCGTTACGATACAGCCTGCCCGCCGGCACGACAACCGATCACGCAGAGGGTGCTCGTCGCCGAGCAGGGCGATGCGGTGGAGGCCGAGACGCTTAGAATAGGGAGCCAAGCAGCGTCTGATATGCCCGCCCGAGTCTCCCGTTCGGGCGCCGCGGCATCGTCGACACCCTGGGAGGAGCTTCGCCTTGCAGCCGTTTTACATCATGGTCTTCACCGCCGGTCTGGTGACGGCCGCCTTGCTGTTTCGGGTCGTCGGTGTGCTATTGCGGCTGGGTCGGCCGCGTCGCGTCTTGGCGTACGAGCGTCGGGAGCACTTTCTTAACCCGCAGCAGCAGCTCTGCCTAGGGACCATCGCGAACGCTGTGGGACCGGACTTCCGGGTCTTTCCACGGGTGGCGGCGGGCGCCGTGCTCGCCGGGGACATGGCACTGAGCCGGCGCCGGCAGCGCGCTGCTGCGCGCGCGTTGGCTGGTCAGGCGTTCGACTTCGTCGTCTGCTCGGCGGCGGAGGTCAGCCCGCTGTGTGCGGTGGTGGCGAACCCGCCGGAGCCGAGTCGCCGTCGACGATGGGAGGTCGCCCAGCTGCGTTTGGCCTGTGCCGATGCGGGTCTGCCGCTGGTCGCCTTGACGCTGGCTGACGGTTATGAACTGACGGATATCCGCCGGCAGTTGCTGGACGCCATCGAGCGGGCGGCTGAACGTGCGGTGCCCACGTCAGCGTCCATGCCAGACCCCAGGTTCGAACCTGTGGCGAGTGACGAGGAAGCCCTCCTTGCCGAGCTCGACGCTGCCATCCAGGAACCGGACGAACCAAGCCCGGCCGAACGCCTAGGGCACTAGCGAGGCGATGCCTCGGGCCGGCGCCCGCGTCACTGAGGACTGGTTGGGTCGAGCAGCAAGCGGCCTTGGCAGACGGTGAGCTTGTAGGTCGCAATGGGCTCGTCGGCCGGTGGCTCCTGGGGTGCGCCTGTCTCGAGGCTGAACCAGCTGCCATGCAAGGAACACTTGATGTAGGCACCATCCAGGCAGCCGTAGGACAGGGGGTAGTCCTCGTGGGTGCAGTTGTCTTCCACGGCGTAAAAGCGGTCTTCCACGCGGGCGATGATGTAGCTGCGCCCGGCGACCTCGGCGGTGATGAACTTGCCCGGTGCGATGTCGGCGGCGGCGCCGACGTCAACGAGTTGATCTGCCATTCCCGTGACCTCAGCGCAGTCGGCGCGCGGCGGCGCCCGAGTCGAGCACGGCGCGAACGCGATCCGCGCCGGCTTGTTGGGTGCGCTCGTGGCCGAGGTGCCAGAGGATGAGGGCGCCCGAAAAGACCAGGCTGTCATAAGTGGGGCCACGCTGACCCTCCAGCGCGGCCATGCCGGCCTGGGCCGCGGCGCGGGCAGTGGCGGGCACGTCCACGGCGACGGCGATGTCGTCACCGGGACGGCTGCTGGTGGGCAGATCTTCGGGCAAGGGCACGGCGCGCATGTGCTGCTCGATGCCCAGCTCGCTCGGGTCGATGTCGAAGGACTGCTCCTCGCCCATCCTCTGGTAGTTAAAGCAGACCCCCCGCTGCCGCAGCGACGGGACGATGCCGCCCTCGACGCCGCGCACCAATAGCGCCGAATCGAAGCCCGCGTGGCGCGCCAACAGGGCATAGATGCGCGGGTAGGGCTTGTGGACGTAGCCCGTCACCAGATGGGTCTTTTTGCGCCCATGAATGGGGCGGGCCATCACCTCGACGGTGGTGACAACTTGACGCTTCACGATGGTCCCGCGCAGGGCGACTAGGTCGTGCAGTTTCGGGGCGAAGGCCCGTTGATCGATATAACTCCAGCCCACCGCAGGGTCGGCCAGGCGTGCCGCGGCCTCCGGGGGCGTCAGATCCACTGGCAAGCCGGCGGCGTCCAGCACGTGGCGGTGCGTCACACCGAACTTGGGTCCCACCGCGTCGAGACCATGGCTCACCGCGGGCACGCCGCATTCGGCGAGCACCGGCGCCAGGAACGGTGAGGCCGGCAGGCAGCGGTTGTAGCCGTCGTAGGGGTCGGCGATATCGACTACGTCGTCGACGTCAGCCACGACGTGGTGGGTGGCGGCGCGCACGGCGTCCAGCACGCCGCGTTGCTCGTCATCCGTCTCACGCTTCATGCGCATGGCAATCATGAAAATGCCCGCCTGCACCGGGTCCACCTCGGCGTCCAGGATGGCCTGCATGCCGAGTCGTGCTTCGTCCATGGAGATGTCTTTGGAGAGCTCGGGGCCGGTGGCGATGCGCTGGATGATGGAGCGCATGGTGCGTTGGATGTCGTTCATCGCGTCTGACTGCCTGGTAAGTGCCTGTGGAGAAAGCGGAGAGCGCGCGGGCGCGTCGATGCCCCGGGGAATTCGGGGTCATTGCGCGAGGCTTCAACCTGGCAAGCGCGGTTGGACGGCGATAAGCATGCGCCCCGCGGCCGCTGGCTCAATCCCGCCAGCGCTTCAACAGGTCGCCGTAAGCATCGATGCGGCGGTCCCGAAAAAAGGGCCAGATGCGCCGCACCGCCTCGCCGCGCGCCAGGTCGATGTCCACCATGAGCGTTTCCGGGTCCGTTTCCGAGGCGGCGGCCAGGATCTCCCCCTGGGGCCCGCAGGCGAATGAATGGCCCCAGAACGCGATGCCGTCGTCCGGCGTGCTGGGGCTCGGCGCCGGCTCGAAACCGACTCGGTTGCAGGCCAGGAGCGGCAGACCGTTGGCGACAGCGTGACCGCGCTGCACGGTGCGCCAGGCGTCCAACTGGCGGCGCCGCTCAGCCTCGTCGTCGGCCAGGTCCCAGCCGATGGCGGTGGGGTAAAGCAACAGCTCGGCGCCAGCCATGGCCATGAGCCGGGCAGCCTCCGGGAACCACTGGTCCCAGCACACCAGCACGCCAAGGCGGCCCACTGCGGTGTCCACTGGGGCAAATCCGAGGTCTCCCGGCGTAAAGTAGAACTTCTCGTGGTAGCCAGGATCGTCCGGAATGTGCATCTTGCGGTACACGCCGGCAAGGCTGCCGTCCGCGTCGAGCACCACCGCGGTGTTGTGATGCACGCCAGGGGCGCGGCGCTCGAACACGGAGCCGACGATGACGCTGCCGGTCATGCTTGCCAGCTCGCCGAGTCGCGCGGTCGTCGGCCCTGGGATCGGCTCCGCCCGATCGAACACCGCGCTGTGCTCGCGCTGACAAAAGTAGGGACCCTGGTGCAGCTCCGGCAGCAGCATGAGCCGAGCGCCGCGCGCGGCGACGTCCTTGACTGCCTGCGTGATGAGCGCCTCGGCGGCGGCCGGGTCGGCCTCGAAACGGCATTGCACACAGGCCGTCAGGAGGGAGGTCTGCGGACGATCTGACATGTTTGATCCTGAACAAACACTGGCCCCAAGGTCAGTGGGCTGCTCCGCGGCAGCGGGAGTGGGCGTGCCCAAGCCGGGGGCAGCGCGACGGGATCGCGATAGTGTCTCACGGGTCGGCCCACAAAAAAGGCACCCGGGGCACGTGGCCACGGATGCCTGCAAATGGGGGCGGCGGCGCCGCCCCCGATCGGCGCCCCTCTCGCGGAGGAGCCGATGGGTCTTGTATCGATTACTCGTCGGTCATCAGCTGTTCGGACTCGGCGATCAGCACCGGGTCCGTGAGGTCCTTGGGCAAGTGGTCGAACTTCTTGACCAGCGTCGGCCACAGGAGATTGTAGTAGAGCTCGCCGCGCACGAGGGCCACGCCTTCGGCTGGGATTTCATACTCCAACACCCGCTCTTCGTGTGGCTTGAGCCGCGTGTCTTCACCCGCTTGCGTCGCGGTCGGCGGCGGTGCTGGCATACCCTCGTCATCCGCCAGGGCATAGGACAAATAGGCCTGCGGGTCTTCCTCGGCCGGGTGGCCCTCGGCGTTCTGCCAGATCGGCTCGCCCTCGGCATTGTAGGCCGTCAGCTTCAGGTAGACGTTGCGGAAGGGCGCACCGGTGGGCATTGCATGCGGCTGCTGGTTCTTGATGAACACGGTGGTTTTCAGGACGTCGCCCGCCTTGACCGTGTCCACATCGAACAGCACCGAGCGCCGCAGCATGAACTTGTCGTGACCGCCGCCCATGCTGTGGTCCGCCACCCCGCCCGCAACCGGCATGTGGCAAGACAAGCAATTCACATTGGTCTTGCTGTCGAGGTACTCGTTACCGGTTTGGCACAGGGGTACGCCGTGCGGGTTGTCGCGTTGGTCGTGGCAGCCCATGCAGGCGTCCGATGACTTCATCAGGCGTGGGTTGCCCTCCATGGGTAGGGCTTGGATCTCCTCGCCGTCGAGCTCCACGGGCTCGCCGAGGTGCGGATTCGGTTTCTGCGAGTCTGCACCGCCGATGCCGAGACCGCCGAACAGGTCGTCGCTCGCGCTGGCCAGCTGCGCCAGGCCGTTGTTGATACCCTGCGGCCCCTGCAGGCTGTCGGCGACCTCATAGGCCAGTACCCCGTAGCGCGGCTTGCCGTCCTCGCCCTCGATACCCTTGTAGGTCTTCAGGGTGTGGCAGGCGATGCAGTTGACGCCCTCGCTGTAGGCCGCCATGGCGTCGAGTTTGGTGGTTTTATCCTTGGCGGCGTTGGGGGCGTGGCATTGCAGGCAGACCGGGTACTTGCCGGATTTCTTGTGCACCTGACCTTCTTCGGTCGGCGGGCCGACTTCCTGCTTGTAGAAGGTGCCGTGGATCGGATCCTTCAGCGCGGTGCTGTTGGCGTGCATGGAGCCCTGCCACTGCTTGAAGATCTCCTGGTGGCAGTTGGCGCACACCTCTGAGGAGACATGGTGGATGGACTCTTCCGCCTGCGCAACGGGACCGGCGCCGGTGGTTGCCAGCAGCGCAAGCAGCGCCGACGCCAAGATTGTGAGCGGGCGCGCGAGCAGAATGGAGATGCGGTTCACGAGTTCCTCCCTCGGTATTTCGTGGCTGTGTCAACGCGCAGCCATTGTTTCTGTATTGCCCAGCCGATCACATGCTCGCCGTCAATAAGCCTCATTGCCGAGTGCTGGGCTTCTTGCTCTAATTTTCAGAGGCTCGGCACCGCGGGTGCAGAAGCCCGCTACTCACAGTGAATAATTAAATAAGCAAAGACTGAACAACACCCCGTCCCCCGGCTCAATAATGATCCGGGTCAATGGTGGTTCAGTCGGAACCGCGCGGGCGGATGCCTCTGGTGTCTGTCACCGTCGGTTCACGACAAGCGGTGTCAAGCGCGGAGCGAGGTGTCCATGGCGGCAACCGCCGCATCGCGTCTCCGCCCACCGGCGCAGGTCGCGCCGGCCTCTGAAGTCAACCGCAGGCAGTAGGCAAAGATCCCATGAAAGCATTTCCCCACCGACCGCACCGGCGGTCGCAGCGCCGTTGGCAGGCTGCCGCGGCGTGGCTCCTGTGCGTGCTCTGCGCCGCCTTGGCCTGGCCCGCAGCGGCCGACAAGGTCAAGCTCGACCCCAGCGAGTGGGGCCACCCAGCGGGCGGGACTTGCCTCAGCTGTCACGAGAAGGCCTCCCCCGGCATCGCGGAGCAGTGGCACCAGAGCGCGCACAAGACCGCCGGGGTCAACTGCATGGACTGCCACCAGGCGGACAGTGGCGACGCGGACGCCATGGAGCACGAGGGGCAGGTCGTCGCCACCATTGTCTCGCCCAAGGACTGCGGGCGGTGTCATGAGAAGGAATATCGAGAGCAAGCCGGCTCGGTTCACGCTGAGGCTTACGCCATCATCAAGGACCGCGTGCCGGCGCTGGCGCACAACATGACGGGCTCGGAAATGCAGGCCGCCGGCTGCGACCAATGCCACGGCTCGCGGGTCAAGGTGCGCGGCGACGGCACCTTGGACCCGGCCACCTGGCCCAACTCCGGCATCGGCCGCATCAACCCCGACGGCTCCAAGGGCAGCTGCTCCTCATGCCATGGCCGGCACGCCTTCTCCAAGGCGCAGGCACGTGAGCCCGAAGCCTGCGTGCGCTGCCACTCGGGGCCCGACTCTCCGGATAGGGAGATCTTTGAGGCCTCCAAGCACGGCATGCTTTACGCCGCGCAGCGCGATGCCATGAACCTGCACGCCGACACCTGGATCGCCGGGCAGGACTACACCGCCGCGCCGACCTGTGTCACTTGTCACATGGGCGCCGCCGGCAAGGTACCGGCCACGCATGATGTGGGTCTGCGCAACGCCTGGAACCTCAACACACCAGTGTCAGTGCAGCAGTACCTGGTGGTGCTCGACGACGACTCGAAGTTGGAACTGCCCGCCGATGCCGAGCCCCCTAAGCGCGGCAGTAGGCTCACCAAGGCCGACGGCAGCACGGCGACGGTGAAGGTCGTGGTTGCGCCGGATCGCCGGCGCTTGGTCATGAGCACGGTGTGTCTCGAGTGTCACTCCAAGACCATGACCGAGGGCTTCATGCAGCAGTTCGACAACGTCGTCGAGCTATACAACAGCAAGTTTGGCGAGCCGGCGGCGGCCATCATGACGGGGCTCTACGAAGCGGGCTTGCTGACGCCGCTGCCGTTCGACGAGCCATTGGAGTTCACCTACTGGGAGCTGTGGCACGACGAGGGCGCCCGTGCCCGCCATGGTGCGTCCATGATGAGCGCGAACCACGCCTGGTGGGAGGGCATGTACGTCGTCGGCCGCAACTTCTACAGCCGTTTCTTGCCCGAGGCCCGTGCCGTCGCCGGGGAGCGGACCGCGGAGCTGGTAGAGGCCCACCTCGAGGGCGCCGCGGGGCACGCCTGGCTCGCGCGGCCGCAGCAGGCCAACCCCATCCTCGGCTGGATGCCACCGGAGCCCGAGGCCGACCCGGAGCAGGATACCGGTGCGGGTGAAGGCATTGCGCCGGACGCCGACGCGGGCTCTGCAGGCGCGAACTCCGCTACTAGCGTCACTGCAGCCACTACGCGAAGCGCCGAGAACACAACGGGGGAGGGCGCGCAATGATCAAGTTGGAGCCACCGGCCTTCATTACACGTCATGTGCTGTTCGCGTTAATGGCGGGCGGCCTGGGCGGCATCGTGTTCATGTTCTTCCTGCTGGAATTCGACCACTACACGAGCTCCAACGCCTTCTGCACCACCTGCCACTCCATGACGTATGCCGACGACAGCTATCGTCAGTCCGCGCATTACAACTCCGCTTCCGGGGTCCGTGCCAGTTGCGGTGACTGCCACGTCTCCGAGGGGATCATCATGGCCACCTACGATCACGCCGTGGGCACGAAGGACCTCATCAAGCAGCTCTTCGGTGCCGACTATGACGACCCGGTGGTGAATCTGTTGCATCTGCCGGACGCCGCCTTCGCAGCGCGGGACTGGTTCCGCAAGCGCGATTCCGCAACCTGTCAGCGCTGCCACACGCTCGAAGCCATCCAGGGCACCCGGGCCAACACCGCAGCCATCCACCAAGAGGAGACGGAGGGCAAGACCTGCATCGACTGCCACATGAACCTGGTCCACCGCCACGTGCCGAGCGAGCAGACCTTCAAGCGCGAGGCGTGGAACGCGATGGTGGAGGAGGAGTTTGGACTTGCGCCTGGCACGGCGGCGCGCCTGTTGAACGGCGAGGAGCCGGTTGCGCCGGCCGCGGCCATCGCCGCCGAGACCACGGCTGGTATGGAGTAACACACCGCAGCGCAGCGGAGCGGAAGGTGGGGCAGAGGCTGCAGGGTGGGCGCCGCATGCCGGCGCCCGGCCGTGTGTCTCAGACGGCGCGCGCCTGCTCCACGGCGTTGCCGATGTAGCGGGCAGGGGAGAGCGCCTTGAGCTCTACCTTGGCAGCGTCGGGAATCTCGAGGCCGTCGACGAATGCGGCCAGCGCGTCCGGGCCGATGCGTCTCCCGCGTGTCAGCGCCTTGAGCTTCTCGTAGGGCTGCTCGACGCCCCAGCGGCGCATCACGGTCTGGATGGGCTCAGCGAGGACCTCCCAGTTGGCGTCGAGGTCGGCGCTGAGGCGCCCGGGGTCGGCGTCCAGCTTACCGATCCCCTTCCGTGTCGCTTGCAGGGCGATCAGCGTGTGCGCAAGGCCCACGCCCAAATTGCGCAACACCGTCGAGTCTGTCAGGTCGCGCTGCCAGCGGGACACGGGCAGCTTCGCTCCGAGGTGTCCCAGGATGGCGTTGGCGAGGCCCAGATTGCCCTCGGCGTTCTCGAAATCGATGGGGTTGACCTTGTGCGGCATCGTGGAGGAGCCGACCTCCCCCTCAATGGTCCGCTGTTTGAAGTAGCCAAGGGCAATATACCCCCAGACGTCGCGGCAGAAATCCAGCAGCACGGTATTGAATCGCGCCTGGGCGTCGAAGAGTTCGGCGAGGTAGTCGTGCGGCTCGATCTGGGTGGTGTAGGGGTTCCAGGTGAGCCCCAGAGACTCAACGAACGTGCGGGCCACTGCGGGCCAGTCGATGTTGGGATAGGCGGCGAGATGCGCGTTGTAATTGCCCACCGCCCCGTTCATCTTGCCCAGCAGGTGGACGCCGGCGACGGCATTGCGCTGGCGGCGCAGCCGGTGCACCACATTCGCCATCTCCTTGCCGAGGGTCGTCGGTGACGCCGGCTGGCCGTGGGTGCGCGAGAGCATCGGCAGCTCGGCATACCGATGGGCCAGGTCGCGAACGGCGTCGATGACCGTGTCCATGGCCGGCAGCAGCACCTCTTCCCGCGCGGCACGCAGCATCAGCGCGTGGGCAAGGTTGTTGATGTCCTCGCTGGTGCAGGCGAAGTGGATGAACTCGGCGGCGGACGCCAGCTCGGCCTGGTCGGCCACATGGTCCTTCAGAAAGTATTCCACCGCCTTGACGTCGTGGTTCGTAGTGCGCTCGATGGCCTTGACCCGGGCGGCGTCGTCCACGGAAAAGCCGTCGACGATGGCATCGAGGCGCCCCCTCGCCGCAGCCGACAACGCCGGCACCTCGACGATCTCCGGGTGCGCCGCGAGCGCCTGCAGCCAGCGCACCTCCACCAACACCCGGTGGCGGATCAGGCCGTATTCACTCGCCAGCGGCCGCAGCGCGGCGGTCTTCTCGCCATAGCGGCCGTCGATGGGGGAGAGGGCGGTGAGGGTGCTGAGGTCCATGAGCTGCAACCTTCGACAAGGCCGCTTGGCCTTCTAATGATTGATGGGTGAGCTGGCTGGCGGGAGTGTGCCGCGGCCGCAAGAGACCGCCGATTCGAGCGTCGCGCGCGCGCATCGGGGCCTCGCGGCTGTCTCCGCAGCTGGTCTACTCGGCTACGCCGCTAGCTTGCGCAGCACGTAGTGCAGGATGCCGCCGTGCTGGTAGTACTCCACCTCGTTGGGCGTGTCGATGCGCACCCGGACCTGAAACTGCTTGGGGCTGCCGTCCGCAGCAGTGGCTGTCACCATGACCTGCTTGGCGCGGCCGTCGTCCAGGCCCTCGATGCTGAAGGTTTCGTGGCCCGACAATCCCAGTGATGCCGCACTCTCGCCCGCCTGGAACTGGAGCGGCAGCACGCCCATGCAGACCAGGTTGGTGCGGTGGATGCGCTCGTAGCTCTCGGCGATCACGGCGCGCACGCCCAGCAGCCGCGGCCCCTTGGCGGCCCAGTCGCGGGACGACCCGGAGCCGTACTCCTTGCCGGCGATGACGATGGCGGGCACGCTTTCCGCCTGGTAGCGCATGGCGGCGTCGTAGATGGACATCGAGTCCCCCGAGGGCTGGTGCAGGGTCACCCCGCCCTCAGTACCCGGGGCCATTTTGTTGCGCAGGCGAATGTTGGCGAAGGTGCCGCGCATCATCACCTCATGATTGCCGCGGCGGGAGCCGTAGGAATTGAAGTCGCCGGGCTCGACGCCGTGCTCCATGAGGTAACGTCCGGCGGGGCTGTCCGCCTTGATATTGCCGGCGGGGGAGATGTGGTCCGTCGTGACCGAGTCGCCAAGCAGGGCCAAGCAGCGTGCAGCGGTGATTGCGGCCACTGGCTCCGGCTGCATGCTGATGCCCTGGAAATAGGGCGGCTCCTGGACGTAGGTGCTGCTGGCATCCCACGCGAAGGTCTTGCCGGCAGGCGCGGACAGCCCCTGCCAGCGGGCATCGCCCTTGAAGACGTCGGCGTAGGTCTGGGTAAAGTCGTCGGCACCGACGAAGCTCGCCACCAGGTCCGCAACCTCGCCCTGGGTGGGCCAAATGTCGCGCATATAGACCGGCTTGCCCGCCTGGTCCGTCGCCAACGGGTCGTTATAGGGGTCGAAATCCATGCGCCCGGCGAGGGCGTAGACCACCACCAGCGGCGGTGAGGCCAGGTAGTTCATGCGCACCTCGGCATGGACCCGACCCTCGAAGTTGCGGTTGCCGGACAGCACCGAGGACACGGCGAGGTCGCCGTCAGCGATGGCCTTGGAGACCTCCGGGCGGAGCGGGCCGGAGTTGCCGATGCAGGTGGTGCAGCCGTAACCCACCACGTGGAAGCCCAGGGCCTTGAGCGGCTCCATTAGCCCGGCGTCCTGCAGGTACTTGGTAACCACCATGGAGCCCGGGCCGAGTGAGGTCTTGACCCAGGGCGGTACGGT
The DNA here is from genome assembly GCA_964524185.1 of uncultured Thiohalocapsa sp. Taxonomy (GTDB): domain Bacteria; phylum Pseudomonadota; class Gammaproteobacteria; order Chromatiales; family Chromatiaceae; genus Thiohalocapsa. The sequence goes on from CAZGCI010000041.1 coordinate 28,927, forward strand.
CAGGCCGCGTTCAACGGCCTTCTTCGCCACCAGGCCGGCGCCGAGCATGACGGTCGGATTGGAGGTGTTGGTGCAGGAGGTAATGGCGGCGATGACCACGGCGCCGTCGCCGAGCTCCACGTCCTGGCCGTCGATGCGGGTCTTCACCCCACGGCGGGTCTCGACGCCGCGCTCGGCGTTGACCACATTGAGCGCCGCCTCGAAGCCCGCTTTGACATCCGTTAAGGCGACCCGGTCCTGCGGGCGTTTGGGGCCCGCCAGGCTCGGCACGACGGTGCCGATATCGAGCTCCAGCGTTTCGCTGTAATCGGCCTCGAAGCTACCGTCGACGTCGAACATGCCCTGCGCCTTGGCATAGGCCTCCACCAAGGCGACCTGCTCGGCGCTGCGGCCGGTGAGGCGCAGGAAGTCGAGCGTCTCGTCATCGATGGGGAAGAGCCCGCAGGTGGCGCCGTACTCCGGGGCCATGTTGGCGATGGTGGTGCGCTCGCCCATGGGCAGCGTCTTCACCGCCGGCCCGTAGAATTCGACGAACTTGCCGACGACCCCGTGCTGCCGGAGCATCTCGACGATGGTCAGCACTAGGTCCGTTGCGGTGGCGCCCTCCGGCAGCTTACCCGTCAGCCGCACGCCGACCACCTTCGGGATCAGCATGGACACGGGCTGGCCCAGCATGGAGGCCTCCGCTTCGATGCCGCCGACGCCCCAACCGAGCACGCCGACGCCGTTGATCATGGTGGTGTGGCTGTCGGTGCCCACGAGCGTGTCCGGATAGGCCTGGAGCACGCCCTGCTGCTCCCGGCCGAAGACGACGCGGGCCAGGTACTCCACATTCACCTGGTGCACGATGCCCGTGTCCGGCGGCACCACCTTGAAGTCGTCGAAGGCCTGCTGCCCCCACTTGAGGAATTGGTAGCGCTCCTTGTTGCGCGAAAATTCCAGCTCGGCGTTGAGCCCCAGCGCGGCGTCGGAGCCGTATTTGTCCACCTGCACGGAGTGGTCGATGACCAGCTCCGCCGGCTGCAGCGGATTGATCTTGTCCGGGTCGCCCCCCAGCGCGCTCATGGCGTCGCGCATGGCCGCCAGGTCCACCACGGCGGGCACGCCCGTGAAGTCCTGCATCAGCACCCGCGCGGGGCGATATTGGATCTCCGTGTCGGGCTCGGCCTGCGGGTTCCAGTTGGCAACGGCCTCGATGTCGGCGCGCCTGACGGTCACGCCGTCCTCATGACGCAGCAAGTTCTCCAACAGGATCTTCATGGAGAAGGGCAGACGGGCGCTGTTGTCCACCGCGTCGACGCGGAAGATCTCGTAGCGCTTGCCGGCCGCGTCGAGGTGGGCCTTGGCCTTGAAGCTGTCGTGCATTGGGGGCTCCGGATGGGTGTGTTGCGGTGCAGAATTGCGACGATTCTAGCGAGGCACAGGCCACGGCGCACCTAAGCCGCCGCAATTGTTCCCATTGCATGACGGGGGGCGAGGGCGCTCAGACCGGCCCAACCGGGCCACATCTCGTGCTGGCCGTCACTCGGGTTGCCGCCACGGAGAAAACCTGCACGCCCTCGACGGGGACCTGCGGGAACGCTCGCCCGCCCGGGCGAACGTCGCCGAGGTCCCGTTTTGCGGCACCCCCCAAACACATACAGCGGCAAAATCGCCGCTGACAATCTGGCCCTTCTTGCTAGCGGCATGGATTGGGGCTGCCCCCAAGTGTTTCCCCCGACGAGCGGAAAGCGTCCTTGGATATGACGCGTGGAACAAGCCTTCCGGCCTGCGTTTGCTTCATGACCACGACCTGGCCCTTGGGGTCTGGGTGGAAGCTCACGTGAATGGGCAAGGTTCCGCCGTAAAAATACAGCCGGTCAAATGGTGTGTTCCCAACCACCCAACGAGCGACCTCGAGCATATCTTCGTCGGTGACAAGAAAGTCCGCCGCAGCGCCCAGTCGATCGCAAACGAGTTTGCCGAGACGATTGCGCTCGTGAGCTGCGTGCTGGTCGCGCTTAGGGTCGATTCGGCCGGGTATTTCGCGCGCAAGGGCTGGCGAGCAGAAACCGAAGGTCAGCCGGATCATGCCGAACCAGTCGATGACCGGATCGAGCACGTTCTCCGCGAGCGCTAGCAGGGCGTCGTAGCTCTCTATTTGCTCCGGCAGGTTCGGTACACCGGTGGTGCGTTGTGTCTCTCCGCACTCGATCAGATCGCGATAGGTCAGGAAACGGCCGCAGGGATCATCGAGTTCTGGCTGCCAGCGCCCGCGCCGCAGGCTGAAGCCGTCGACCTTCCAGCGATGCCGGCGCAACGTCTTATCCAGCGCCTCTGCCGACGGCCCGAACCCGGACAGATCGAACAGCCCGAGCCCCTCCAGCGCCTCGTCGAAGGCGACCTGGTCCGGATAGCTCGGGTCTTCTTCGTTGAGGAAGCGCGACTTCCAGTACAGATAGGGCGGCGGATAGTCCCCGCCGTAGGCATAGAACTCGACGTCCTGCTCGCGCAGCTTGATCTTCACGCGCTCCAGCATGCGCGGTAGCGGCTGGCCCTGGAAGTCGTCGAAGCGCATCAGCGTGAGCTTGCCGCTGCCGATGTGGATCTTGAGCAGATCGGCGTTCTGGGTGTCGCCGTAGGCCGCGGAGGCGGCGCCGATGTAGGTCCGCAGCAGCGCGGGCAGGCGCTCGACCAAGCCGGACGCCAGGGTGAGTGACCTCGCGCTCGGCGCCGACTCGCCTGGCGCCTGATCGCCGCGCGGCTCGCCCCCACCCTCGCTCTGGCGCGTCTCGTCCCCGTCCTGACCCCGCTGATCCAGCCAGCCCAGGCCGTGCTCCGCCGCCGCTCGGCAGGCCTGCTCGATGGCGTCCACGTCGGCGATCTGCAACAGCTGCGCCAGCCCCTGCGCGCGGGCGTTGGTGTAGTCGCCGAAGAAGGCCTTGATATCGCGCTTCAGGCCGGGCTCCAGGTGTTTGTGGGGCTTGCGCCGGCCGAACTGGTCCAGCGCGAAGTAGACCAAGAGATCATCGCGCCGCGCATCAAAGGAGCGCTCCAGGGCGGCCCTGACAGCCGCCTCCCCCAGCTCGTTTGTCTTGCGCGCGGCGATAAAGCGCAACGCCTTCGGCACCGACCCGAACGCCTCGGTGAGCGCCAGCTGATCCGGCGTCTCGGTCTTGTCCGGGTCGCGGCCCGTGTCCAGGCGCAGGGCCCAAAGTCGCTCCAGGATCTCCCGATGCGCTTGGTATTTTTCGAGCGCGCGGTTGCGGCTCGGGCGTTCTGGCCGCTCGGCAGCGGATCTCGGCGGCAGATGCAGCAGATTGCGCCGGCCGCGGTAGCGGTTGACCAGCAGCCGCTGCTCGGCGTCCTTGTCGCGGAAGATGTAGTGCACGCCGGGGGCGATGGGGATCGCCTCCTCGTCCAGCACCTCTTCCAGAAACGCTTTGATCTCCGCCTGGCTGTAGAACTTCTGGAAGGTGCCACGCCGGGTCATCACACCATCGCGGAAGCGCTCGCCGCGGGGGTCGTTCTGGTTGGCGAGCATGACGGACACCACCAGCAGCGTGCCGGCCAGCGACCAGGCGCGGGTCAGGGCCTCCAGGCGCTCGTCGAAGTCCTCGATGACGTTG
>CAZGCI010000042.1:0-31446 GCA_964524185.1 uncultured Thiohalocapsa sp.
GAGCTGGTTGCGCAGCCGGTGCGCGGCGAGCAGCACGTCGCCGTAGCCGTCGAGCTGGCGCTGTGACCAGGCGTTATTGCCGACCCGTACCGGGCGGCTCGCCCGCCAGCCGGCGAGCCAGGGCAGCTCGCGCTCGGAAAGATCGTGCTCGCCCTGTATGCCGAACACGCATTGCAGCTCCCCGTGCTCACGCACCTGAATCAGCGCGGTGGCGCCAAGGAAATCGAAAAAGCGGTGCGCCTCCTCTGGGCAGGCGGCGACCCAAAGGGCATCGAGGGTCATGCTGGCGTCCCGCACCCAGCTGTAGCGGTAGTCCCAGTTGCGGCTGCCGCCGATGCAGGTTGCTAGCGAGGTGGTGGGAGCCGCGACGACGGCGCCGGTGGGCTGGTAGCCGAGTCCTTGCAGCACGCGGCCGCTCTGGCGGACGAGCTCGGTCCAAGGCCCCTCGTAGTGCTGATGCACATCTGACCAGGCCTGCCAGGCCGCCAAGGTCAGTTCCAGTCCCTCGCTGATGCCCTCTGGCGCAATCGGCGCAGATGGCCCTTCAGTGAGCGGGTTGTGCTGCAGCGCCAGGCGCAGGCGCTCGCCCTCGCGGATACGCACTTGGGCCGTGGCGGTGCAGTCCGTCAGCGACCAGTCCAGGTCGCCCGAGAGCCGCAGGACGCCGGCACCGCCACGGGTGATCAGTCCACCCGGCGCAGGCTCCAACAGGGGCCGAACGAGGCCGTACTCAGGGCGAGGCTGATAGTCGACGTCGACCCTGACCTCCCCTCGGGTGCACCGCAGCTCCCGCAGGAGCAACGCCGGCGCGGCGTAGCCCAAGGACTCCACCTGCTCGTCAATGCCGGTCGCCAGTGCGTCGCGCAGCACGGCGATGCCGTCTGTGCAATGGAAGCAGGTCTCCAGCACCAGAGACTCCGGCAGATAGGTGCGGTTGGTGGCCGACGCGTGCCGGGGGGTGACCGCGAAGTGGCCGCCGTCCGCATCCAGCAGCCGGGCGAGCTGAGCGGGTGCGTCGAAGCGCGGCAGGCAGAGCCAATCGACGCTGCCGCTCCGGTGGACAAGTGCCGCGCCGTGCCTGTTGGAAAGCAGCGCGTAGTCGGCGATGGCGCGCTCGCTCATGGCCGGCTCCGCTGGGGCGCTTCGGTACCGATTGGTCTGATTGTGCTCGATCGCATGGTGCTCTTCTGCTGGGCTCGCGTCTGTCGTGCTTGATGGGTTTGGCGCTACAGCGCTGTCAACGAAGCGGAAAGCAGCGCTCGTGCCAGGCGCAGGCATTGCGTCGCAGCCCATCAGGCCGGTATCAGGCCGCTATCAGGCCGCAATCAGGCCAGTGCTGGGTGGGCCATTGCACCCGCTGGGTGGTGCAGATGCACCGCTCGCGGCGGACCACCGCCCGCTCGACGCGCGGGTGAGCGACTGGCACCCGCCATGCAGGTGGGAAAGCGCCGGCTGGTGTTATGCCGCCGCGTGAGCCCGCAAGAGCGACCCCGGAAGCCCCGTCCCCGCAACCCCATGAGAAGAGCGGTCCAACAAGCAGAGGCAAGCCATGACAGATCCCCTCGTGAATCGCAACATCGGCGTCCTGGTGGAGGCATTATTCGAAGACTTGGAGTTTTGGTATCCGGTGATTCGGCTGCGTGAGGCGGGCGCCCGCGTGGTGGTACTCGGCACCGGTGCCGAGGAGTACTGCGGCAAGCACGGCCTGGAGGCACATGCGGACGGGCCGGTTGGCTCTGTTCAGCCTGAAGACTTGGACGCGCTGGTGATTCCGGGCGGCTATGCACCGGACAAGATGCGCCGCAACGACGTGCTGCTGGCACTCGTGCGCCGCATGGCCGAGCTTGACCGGCCGGTGGCCTTTATCTGCCACGCCGGCTGGGTACCGATCTCCGCAGGCATTGTCAGCGGGCGCCGGGTGACCTCCGCGCCATCCATCCGCGACGATCTCGTCAACGCCGGCGCGCACTGGGAGGACAGCGAGGTGGTGCAGGATGGCCCGCTCATTTCGAGCCGCCATCCTGGTGATCTGCCGGCCTTCTGTCGCGCGCTCATCTCGGCGCTGAACTAGGGAAACGGCGGTGAGCCGCTCGGGTCGCGCCCCAGCAGCAAGATTTCCGGGTGGCGCTCGCTGATGTGCGCCTCGACGCGCTCCATGTCCGATGGGTCCAGGTTGGCCACGATGATGAGGTCGCCGCGTCGCAGCGCCTCCTGCTGCGGACCGAGGTCGGCCTGGGTGCTGCGGAGAAGGGCCTGTGCTGCGAGAACGCCGACAAGCGCACCTAGCAGCGCCAGTAGCAGACCGCTGACCGGCGTCATGCCGCCCATGCTCAGCATGCCGAGCAGCGGTAAGGTCATGGCGCCGAGCGCCGCTGCAGCCGGCAGTGTCGTGGCCGTGTTGCGCCAACGCCTGGCCCGGACCGGCAGTCCAGCCGGGATCTGTCGGCCGTAGACCTCGAATCGGCTTTGGGGAACGCCCAAGGTGAGCAATTCGTCGAGGACGCGCCTGCCGTTATCGGGATCGCGGGCGCGGATGTAGAGTGGGTTGGTCATGGTGAGCCTGTATGCACTTGATGAGGGTGGGCACAACCCGCATCGCAAGGACGGCCGCGGTGAGCGCCTACGCATCATGCGAGCCGGGGAGCGAGCCAGGCCGCGAGCAGACTAGCTCCGAAGCCCCGACGTGCTGGCTGTGGGACTGTTCCCCAGCCGCGGCCTGGCCCAGGGTCGCCGGCGGGCCTGGTGATCGCTGGCTGACGCCGGCCTCGCCCTGCGCCCGCCCTTGCGCCGGCCCCTATGGCTACTGATGTCTACCCTGCTCGGCGGTCTGGTCGCGGGTCCCGTCAGCGTCAGGTTGCTCCAGCTCGAAGGCACTGAATTCCGAGCGCGTGATGGCCTCGTTGCCGTAGGTATCCACGGCGTCGAATTGCTGCGACAGTCGCTCGTGCGCCTCGGCTTCCTCGCGGCTGATCGCGCCGTCGTTATCCTGGTCGAGCTCGTTGAAGAGCGCGGTCTTGCGCGGCGTCAGATTGATCATGTCCCGGTTCGGGTCGTAATCGCCCTTTCCCGTCTGCCGTTGGCCCTGTTTTGCGTCTTGAGCCTGGCCTGGAGTCTCACTGTCACCCTCCGGCAGCCAGTAGGCGATGATGAGGCTGCTGACCTCGTGTCGGCCCATGTCGGGCATAGCGGCGGCGCCGAAGGATGGTGCATTTTTCATCCGGCCGGGCGTCGTGTCGAAGATCAGGTGGTCCTTACGCGCCAGCGGGTAGACGAAATGCCCCACTGGCACTGCGACCCTGTCGCTCCGCTTGCTGTCGGTCAGGAGCTGGCTCTGCATGACGACGTAGCGCACCCGACCCAGGTCATCCATCACCAACTCCTCGACCGTGCCGAGCTCGTCGCCGTTCCTATTCTGTACCGATTTGCCGATCCAGGTGCTCAGTCGGTAACGCTCGGGCAACCGCTTGACCAGCGGCATGTCCCCCTGCTGCTCACCCTGGCCCATAGGCTCAGTGCCCTGCTGGGCGAGCAGGGGCTGGGTGGCTAGCAGCATGGCCCCCAGGGTTGCGGTGAGGGCTGCTAGAGCGACGATGCGTCGTGTTTGGAGTCGCTTCTGCTTGATCATTGTGGATACTCCTCAGGCTAGATTGGAGACAACGCGGCGCAGAGAGTGGCCGCGCTCGTCGCATTTGCCTTCTGCAAACCTGAGGCCAATCGGCAGGGCGCACTGCGTCGCCGGCGTCGACCCGGCCGGCGTGCGGCGCAGGGCCAATCACACGCGGCGTGCCGCGACAGCGCGACCGCGTAACGCCAGTGGTGAGTGATCTGGGGCACTCATGCCGGCAGCCATGCAGCCAGCGGTGCCGGCAACCAAGCGGCGATCCGGGTCAGCCCGAGGCCGGCGCCGGAGGCGGCGAGGAGCGGCGCGCCCACGCGCAGCGCGAGTCCGGGCGTCCCGATCCAGCCGCAAACACCGGTCTTGAACAGTGCGTTGCTGGTGATCGCCAGCAGCACGGCGAGCAGCGCGGTGGTTGCGGGCAGGCTGTCCGGATGCATCCGCGCCACCGACAGGGTGATGGCGTTGAGGTCGGCGACGCCCGAGATGGCCGCAAGGCTCAGCACGCCGGCGTCGCCGAAGCGTTCTGCGCCGAGCCGCCCGAGTAGCATCACCACCGCCAGCAGGGCCCCGATACGCAGCGCCGAGGCGAGTGCGAGCGGGTTTCGCGTCTGCACCGGCGCGAGGGTCTGCTCGCGGCGGCGTGCCAGCCAAAGCGGCAGCGCCGGCAGGAGGGTGAGCAAGGTCATCAGGGCCAGCGGGAGGCTCAACGGGCGGATCAGTGCCGGCTGTACCAGGGCGACAATGACGAGGATGCGGGGAAAGAGCGTCGCATTCGCAAGCAGAATGCCGGTGGCAAGTAGGTTGCGATCGGCGTCGGCCCGTCGCGCCAATCGGGCCATCTGCACCGTCAGTGCGGTCGAAGAGGCAAGACCTGCCAGCAGGCCCGTGAGGGGAATTCCCGCCCCGGGGCCGACGATCCGGACCGCGAAATAGCCGACATAGGAAATCGCGGCGATCAGCACCACCAGCCACCAGAGCTCGAAGGGATTCAGCGCAGCCGCGGGCCCGAACCCCTGGTCTGGGAGGATCGGCAGCAGCACCACAGAGATGAGCAGCAGTTGCAGGGTGGCCCGTAGCTCGGTCTGATCCAGCTTGCCGATCCAGCCGTGGAGCTCCGGCTTGAGTCCGAGCAGCAGCGTCGCCACCACCGCGGCGGCGGTGGCCGTCGTTGGATGCTCCAGGGTGGCGAGCGCCGCGAGGCCGAAGACAAGCAGCTCCGCCACCAGGGTGGTGGTGCCCATCTCGCCGGTGTCGCGGGTATTCAGCACGTGGCTGGTGATCACTGCCGCAGAGAGGCCCGCGAAGGCCCAGCCCAGCAGCGTTGGCGTCGTCTCGCGCGCCAGCAGTCCGGCGACTCCCCCGAGGAGCCCGATCAGCGCGAAGGTGCGCACGCCGCCGCGGTGCTCGGCGTATCCCGGTTGCTGCTTGTGCCAGCCACGCTCGAGTCCGAACAGCAGGCCAATGGCCAGCGCGAGCGCCAGCGACAATGCAGCCTGCTGTTGTTCGGCGGAGATGAGGGTGTCCATGTTGCTCCTTGTGCAAAAGGGCTTGCGAAGAGGCCGCTGTTGTTTCGCAGCTTGGCGGTGCAAGTGGGTTCATCGACTAGGCGTGTGCCGATACGCCCGCCATGGCATGCCCCACGCGGCGCACCCCGGTGTCAGGCGTCTGGAAGCGCGCTGGAAGAGGGCGACGCTCGTGCGGCTCGGCATCTGTCTTGCTTGCTGGAGTCATGCCCGGGGGCTGTCGCGCCAGCGGACGCCCGTCAACGCCGGCAGTGGTCATCTCAGCTAAGGGGGAGCTCGCATGCAAGTTCGAAGCAAAGCACCAACCGTGCCGCGCGGCGGCCGACAACCGGTTGCGGCCTCGGTGGCCGGCAATGTTGGCGCCGGCAAGGGCGGCGGGCAGGTCATCGCGCTGCACGCATACCGCGTCCACGCGCTGGAAGCGGCCGTCGCAAAGACCCGCAAGCGCCTGCATCGGCTCGCCCGACTGCGTTTTCGTGCAGAGTTGTCCGCTGGTCGGCTGCAGCGCGAGCTCATGGAACTGGAGCGCGATCTGCGTGACTGTCGCCGTTACGCTGAGGACGGTCGTGATCCGCCTGTCCGTCATGCGCAGCAAGCCGAATGCCGGTTCGAGCGCTGGGGCAAGGTCGTCCGCTGTCTAACGAAGATGGCCGGTTGACCGGCTCCGCGCTAGCAACACAGGCCAATTGAGGCCCGCTCACTACCGGGGCACCGCACGATGAAGCACGCCGCCATGAACGACCGAGACGATGACGATTCCGGCTTCCTGGATGCCAAAGGGTTTCTAGCCGACCCGGTGCTCTGGGACGCACACCTGGCAACGCGAATGGCTCGGCACCTCGGCGTCGGTGAGCTCACCGTTGCGCATTGGCGGGTGATCGAGCGTCTGCGTACCGTCTGGCTTGCGGAGGGCAAGCTGCCGGTGCAGCGACACGTCTGCCGCGAGCTGGACCTCGCGTCCGGCTGTGTTGGGCAGCTCTTCGGCGGGCTCGTCGAGGCCTGGAAGGTCGCGGGTCTGCCGGACCCCGGCGAAGAGGCTCGAGTCTACATGGAGAACATGGAGACCGACGACACCATCACGGGTTAACGTGAAACACCAGCTTCATCTCTAGGGTGGCGCGCCGCCATGAGCGTAAGGTGATGCAAAGAGCTGAACAACGAAGGCGCAGATTGCAGCCAATCCCGGGTTGGTGGCGCCGATTGCAATCGCAGCGCAGCGGACCCTTCGTGTCAGCGCAAAGACGGCCAAGGGCCGTTTCTGGCGCGGCGATGCCTCTTCGGTTGGCCAATGGCTCGGCAGAGGGTGGTCAAATCCACCGTGATTGGGTTCAAATGCGCCAACGCGCCCACCGTCGGCGATTGGCTCAGCCCGGAGAAGGCGGTCCACCAGGCTGGCCCTTGAACCGTATCGCGCTGCGCGTCGTTATCGGTGCGGAATCTGCATGCTAATGACGGTTGATCCCCGCCATGCGCTCGGCGAGCGGCGATGAACCGAGTATTCCCAGGAGGCTAGATTGACCCTTATCCAAGTCATGCAGCGCGATCCCGCGGTCACCGCGCCGGATGCGACGCTCCCCAGCGCGGCCGAAAAGATGGCCAGTGCGGGGACGTCGGTTTTGCCGGTGGTGGCGAAGCGGCAACTGGTCGGCACGCTGTCCGCCGCCGACCTGGTGGCCCGCGCCATCGTCGGCGGCCTGGACTCAGACCGGCGCACGGTGCGCGATGTGATGCGGCCCGATCCGCCCACGTGCCGGGCAGAAGACGGCGTGGCGCAAGTGCGCGAGCAGATGCGCAGCCTGCGTGCGACGGTTTTGCCGGTGGTCCAGCCGAACGGCGAATTAGTGGGCGTCGTCAATCTGTTCGACCTCGAGGCAGCCGAGGACGATGGCATGGTCGCCGGACCAGAGCCTGACTCCGTCAAGCGTGTGCGGGGCGAGCCGCGCTGATTGGATCGCCCAGATGTCGGATTCCCTATTGGTTATCGAGGACGAGTCGGTGCTCGCCGAGGAATTGGCGCGGCACTTCGCCGGCAAGGGTTGGGATGTCGAGATCGCCGCGACCCTCAAGGCGGCGCGGCAGATGGTGCTCGGCGACCGGTTCGAAGCGCTGGTGATCCTCGCCGATATGAGCTTGCCGGACGGCAATGCGCTGGATTTGCTTGAACAAACCCGCAAGCAAAAGGTCCCCGGGGAGTGGATCCTGTTGACGGGCTATGGCAGCGTGCCCGACTCGGTGCGGGCGCTGCGGCTTGGGGCCTATGACTTTCTGGAGAAGCCGTGCCCGTTGCCGCGGCTCGAGATTATCGTTGCCGGTGCTCGGCGCAGCGCCCAGGCGCAGCAGCGGCTCACGAGCCAAAGCCGGGCCGGGCGCAAGCTTTACGCGCCAGACTCCTACATCGGCAAGAGTGCCGCGACCGAGGAGACCCGGCAGATGGTGGCCCGGCTCGCCGCCGTGCCCTTCAGCGCGCTCATCATCGGCGGCGAGACCGGCACCGGCAAGGGCCTGGTGGCACGTATCCTCCACCACGGCGGGCCGCGTGCGGATGGCCCCATGATCGAGGTGAACTGCGCCGCCCTGCCGCGTGACTTGCTGGAATCGGAGCTGTTCGGCCACGAGGCCGGCAGCTTCACCGGCGCCAAGGGGCGCCACCGCGGCTATCTGGAACAGGCGCATGAGGGCACGCTGTTCCTGGACGAGATCGCCGAGATGGATCTGGATCTGCAGACCAAGCTGCTGACGGTGCTGGAGGACCGCAGCCTCAGGCGCATCGGCGGGGAGAAGTGCATCGCGGTTGACGTGCAGATCATCGCGGCCAGCAATCGCAACCTAGAGGCGAGGGTGCGCGAGGGCAGCTTCCGCAGCGATCTGTTCCACCGCCTCAGTGTCTTCCGTCTGGATCTGCCACCGCTGCGCGATCGGCTCGATGATTTACCGGAGCTGGTGCCGGCACTGATCGGTGAGTACAACGCTCGCTCCGGGCGTTGCGTGCAAGTGGTGCCGGATGCCGTATACCAGCACATGCGTGCCTACAGCTGGCCTGGCAACGTCCGGGAGCTGCGCAACGTCATCGAGCGGGCGGTGCTGCTGGCGCAGGACGACGTCTTTCCCATCGAGTGGATGCAGCTGGGGCAGGGCGTCGCGGTGCCAACGGATGTGCAGTCCGGCGACGGTCCCTCCGTTGCCGGCAACCGCCTTAGTATCCCGCTGGATGGCAGCATGGCACTGGACGAAATGGAGCGCTACATCATCCAGACCGCACTGGAGCGGAGCCACCACAATGTCACCGCCGCGGCCCGCGCACTCGGCACGACCCGTGAGACGTTGCGCTACCGCGTCCAGAAGTATGGGCTCGGCGGCGGGACTGCTCGCAGCTGAGAGACGGTTTCCCCAACCACGGTCCACGTGCTGCCGCAGCCCGCGCCGACGGCGAAGGCGCGCGCCGGACCGCATGAGTCCGCCGTCCGCCAGGCCTTGTGCCTTGTTATACCCGTCACACATGGGTTTTCGGCCGCGATGCACGCCTCTCGCGCCCGATCGCCGCTGACGACTCCTCGCCATAGTGCGGACTATGACTCGTCGTCGTGCCTTGCGCTCGGGCACGAGCGACGCACCTCGCTCACCCGAAAACCCACGTGCAACGGGTATAAGGCCGCCGCAGTGCCGGATTTGCCTGCGCTCGTTGACTCGAGCGTGCCGAGAATCAGCGCCGGCTTTGCTTGCATCATTCAGGTTGGGGCGGGGGACGCGTCGCTGCGTATGCCGGCGCGCTCACAAAAGCGCTCGCGGCGCCAGTCCGACAGATGCTGCTGGATGCGCAAGGTGACATTGCGGTCATGACTGCCGAGAAACGTCTCCATTTCCCAGGCACCGTCCCTCAGGATGCGCCTTCCGGTCCTGTCCTGGCGGAGCTGCGGCAAGGCTTCTATGAGTGCTGCCGTCTCCCTGCCCGGTAACCCATAGCGGGCCAGCAGTCGACTCAGCACATCGGTCAAGCCCGCGGCCGGCAGACGGTGCAGGTGCCAGAACGCCTCGCCAGCGCCAATCAGAAACACCTGCAGGCACAGCCGCGAGCCGCTGTCTTGCGGTAGCTCGGGCAGGGCAGCAATGGATGCAGCGACGAAGGCGACCAGATCTGAGCCGCCCCTGCTGTCTGCTGCGCCGGCAGCCGGGTGCTGGGGCGGTGGCTGGGCTATATGCCATCGCAGGTCGGGGTCGGCGGCGATGGTGCGGCCGTCGGGGGTTTGTTGTGAGAAGTTGCGCATGAAGTAGGTCACCCTGGAGCAGTTGTTGCGGCAACGGTGTCGGCGCGCCTCAGTCGCTGGACTCGGCGGCCTGCCTAACCACCAAGCAAGCCCCGCACCAGCCCCGACCTTCGCAGGCCGCGACGGCCGCAACGGGCTCCACGCAAGGGGCGACGTCCGCAAACCACCCAGGTTCAAATGCCGTTCGCGTGGGGCTTATGACCCAGCTCTGCAGGCGCCGCCTGCGCCGAACCGCGAGCTCCTCTAGGCTGGCCCGATTTGTGCTGACGCTCTGTTGACGTCGGCCCAATGATTGCAGTCACTCAAATCGAGCCGCTTCCCTAGCGAGGAGAGACCGAATGAACAAGCGCTGGATTCGACGCCCAGTCGTCATCCTGATTGGCATCGCCGTACTGGTTCCAGCGGTGATGGCAACGGGCTGGATCGGCACCGAGACCATGATCGAGAAGACGTCGGACGCGGAATTCTGTACCAGCTGCCACACCATGGAGCCCTTTGCGACCGCGCATGCGATGGATACGCATGGCGGGAACAACCCAGCTGGTGTTGTTGCGCGCTGCACCGATTGCCATCTGCCGCATGACACGGCGGCCAATCACTTGCTGAAGAAGGGCAAGACCGGCCTGCGCGATGTCATGGCACAGGCGATCTACCCGTTCCACAAGCCGGATTGGCTCGCACGGCTGGAAAAGCGCAGCGAATACGTCTATGACTCCGGCTGTCTCAGCTGCCATGCGGCGTTGCTGGATGCCACCAGCGACAATCCGGCGGCCTTGCCTGCCCATCAGGCCTATTTCGACGGCAACGTCGGCGGCGGCTGCGTCACCTGTCATGAGCAGGTGGGCCATCAGAATCTGCGCGTGATCCTCGACGACTATTTCGATGAGGTCACCCTCGAGGACATTCCCGAAGACACTGGCGATGCCGCCGCGGAACCTCCGAGCTCAGCTGAGCCAGGGACGCATGAGGAGGCTGCGACTCGATGACCGCAATGACCTACGCGCTCGACCCGACACAACCGCTTGCGGTCGAGGTTCCTCGCGTTGCCACCGAGCTGATCGATCACGCGCTGGCCTCCATCGACGACGCGGAGGCCGCACCGCACGTGGCCGTGCATGAGGTTCGCAAGGACTGCAAGAAGCTGCGCGGCCTGCTGCGGTTGATCCGACCGGCAGTACCCGGGCTCTACAAGCATGAAAACGCGGCGTTCCGCGACGCGGCTGCCTCGCTGTCGGCGCTGCGCGATGCCGAAGCGGCGATCGAGACCTTCGACGCGTTGGTCGATCACTTCCGTGCCAATCTCGATACGGCGTCGCTGGCGCCGCTGCGGCAACGGCTCGAGGGCCACCGGGCACAGGTTGCCGCAGGCTCGCAATCACTCACAGAACAGCTTGCGCTAACGCACACCGCGCTGGTGGGAGCCCGCGAGCGTGTGCCGGACTGGGCGCTTCCGAGCGAGTTCGCGGATGACGCGGGTTGGTCACTCATCGGACCCGGCCTGCGCAAGACCTACAAACGCGGTTACCGAGCCATGCACAAGGCGTACGCGGAGCCGAGCGTCGCGGCATTCCATGAGTGGCGCAAACGCGCCAAGTATCTGCGCTATCAGCTCCGGCTGGTGCGCGCGGCTTGGCCACCTGTGCTCAAAGCGACGCACAAGGAGGCCAAGCGCCTCGGCGACTTGCTTGGCGATGATCATGATCTCGCGGTGCTTGAGCAGGTCATCCAAGACGCCGAAGAGCTCAGCCGAGGCAATGGTCGCGAACAGATCTTGCTCGCGCTCGCCGCGCAGCGCAGCCAGCAGCTTCGCGACGCTGCCGATGAGCTTGGCTCGCGCCTGTACGCGGAGCAGCCGAAGCAGCTCGATCGCCGCCTGCAGATTTGCTGGCAAGCGGCGCGGGGCGCGCCGTGGCGGCCGTAGCGCGACTCAACCTGTGGGGACGCCCGCAGTGGTCTCGCACCTGAGATCCCTCAGGTGAGCTAGGCGTGGTGGATGCGGCGTGGCGACGGCTCCGATCCGACTGCACTGGCAGGTCGATCGCTTGCGGTCAGGGAGCCGTCCGGCGCGGCTGCATCCCCCGTGGGAAGCGGCTGGCCGTGCACACATCAACCCCGCCCCGCGCAACACCAATCGGAGCCTCAACCATGAAAATTTACGTTTTCGAACTCGAGAGCTGGGAAGCGGGAGCCTTCGACCGCCTGCAAGGCGAGCACGAGCTCGAGTTCACCAGTGAGCCCCTACGGCCGGAGAACGCCTCGCGCTATGCCGACGCCGAAGCGGTCAGCACCTTCATCTACTCATCGATCGACCGGGAAGTCCTGGCACAGCTGCCGCAGCTCCAGGTGATCGCATCGCGCTCAACCGGCGTCGACTACATCGACGTGGCCCGCTGCCGCGAGCGCGGCGTCACGGTGAGCAATGTGCCGGACTATGGGAGTACGACGGTCGCCGAGCACGTCTTTGCGTTATTGCTGACCCTGAGTCACCGTATGGAAGAGGCGGTACAACGGACCCGCCGCGGTGATTTCAATGCCCGAGGTCTGCAGGGTTTCGACCTTGAGGGCAAGACGATAGGCGTTGTGGGGACCGGGGATATCGGCCGGGCGGTGATCAAGATCGCGCAAGGTTTCGGCATGGAGGTCCTGGCCTTCGACGTCAACCCCGATGCTCGCGCCGCCCGCGCGCTGGGTTTCACCTATTTGACACTGGACGAGCTGCTCGCCCGCTCGGACGTGATCACGCTGCATGTGCCAGGTAATGAGAAGACCCAGAACATGCTCTCAACCGAACAGTTCGAGTGCATGCAGGACGGCGCCGTCCTGATCAACACGGCCCGCGGCAGCATCATCGATCACCGCGCCTTGGCCCGCGCCCTGGTGGAGGGCAAGGTCGCCGCCGCCGGCCTGGATGTGCTGCCCGAGGAGCCGGTGGTGCGCGAGGAGGCGGAGCTCTTGCGCTCGGTCTATGAGCGCCGCCACGATCTCGACAATCTGCTCGCGGGGCAGGTGCTGATTCATCTCCGCAATGTCGTTGTCACGCCGCACAGCGCCTTTAATACGCGCGAGGCAGTGCAGCGTATCCTGGAGACCACGGTCGACAATCTGGTGGCCTACGCCGAAGGCCGGCCGCGCCATATCGCGGCCTGAAGCGACAATGGGCGGTCAGTGCACGGGTGGATCGGTACGCGGGATCTGCTCGACCGGAGCCACCGGCTCGTCAGGCGTGCGCGGCGGCGTTGCGTCCTCGGGGACGTCGTCGATCATCATCTCCGGCGTGTCGTAACCTTCGAGATTGCGCACACGTACCGCGAGCTCATCGCCATCCCAGTGCAGCTCGTTGAAGCTCGGCGGGGTTGAGCGCAAGCGCTGCGACAGGGTGCCTGCGCCGATCATGCGCACCGACCCTGACAGCGTCTCCTGCGTGAGATCGAAGGCGTCATGGACATGGCCCGAGAGCACGGCGAGCACCTTCCGTTTGGCCAGCTCCGCCATCGCCTTCTGGCCGTTTCTGGTGAGCGCGGTGCCCTGTGTGCCTGCTTCTCGCAAGGGATGGTGGACCGCCACCAGCGCGCGCGTTCCCTCGGGCAGCGCATCGAGCGTGCTCAGGCATCGCTCCAGCGCGGCCTCGGTGACCCAGCCTTTGGACCAGTTCAGGCGCGGCTGCCAGCGGGCCACGGTCTTCAGCGGCACGATGGCAAGCCCGGGCAGCTCGATGTCCACCTCGACCTTGTCGGCGATGGCTCGCATCCGTTTGTACGGGTCGAAGAAGCGCTGGATTGGATTGAAATAGGGCAAGTCGTGATTGCCCACTTCGACCGTGATCGGGGCATCCAGCGAACGGATCCAGGCGCATGCGGCGTCGAATTCGTGCCGCCTTGCACGCATCGTCAGATCGCCCGTGATCGCCACGGCATTGGGACGCTTGTCGGTGATTTCTTGCTTCACCCAGTCGAGCGCGCGCTTGTCCTCAAGCCCGAAATGGATGTCGCTGAGGTGGAAGAGCAGGTAGGGATGACTCATCGGCAGCACTCGCTGGGGTGGAACTCGCTCGGCCAAGACTCACCGGGTCAGAACTCGGTGAGGCATGCGATCCAGGACGTGAAGACGAAGGCCGCGAATAGCAAGAACATCCATGCTGCTAGCAAGTTAGGTACCAGCAGCCATGCGCGGCCGATCGGCCGCCCCCCCCCGAGCCAATTGACACGACGGCTGCGGCAGCGCTGCTCTAGCACCCGCCAGAAATCGCTGTGCACGAACAGCAATGTGGGTGATTTGAGCAGATGGCGGCTGCTATGCCCCAGTGTGCAATGCCCTATTGCCGGCGGTTACGCATCTTAGGTTGGAGTCGATCCAGTCCCAATGGCTGCCCGAGGAGGCGGCCACTGGGTCGCCCAGAAAGCTGGCACGCTCACTGCATCAGGGTTCATTGAGATGACTCGGGTGACCGCTGGCGACCAGGAGCCACCGGGAGCAACCGGGATCGCGTGCAGCGAGCACCCGTTCATCATGCATCTTTACACTCGATGACTTGAGGAGGTCAGTCATGTGCCATCGCCGCAGTCCATTTATGACCACGGTCCTGTCCCTGATCTTGAGCGGATTATTACTCACTGCTGAGGGGCTTGCTGCCGAGGAGATGAAATCGGTTGAAGACATGAAATCGGATGACCAGACCGCCAGCGCCACGGCTTCCGAAGGATCGAACTCGGAGGTGTTGAACAACGCCGAGGAGGCGGTTCATGAGGCGGTTCATAAGGCCGCCGAAGTCGTTCAGAAGATCAAGTCCGACGCGCAGGACAGCGAACTGCTTGCGCAGGCCAAGGCGCTCTTCATCGTTCCCGATTACGTGCGGGCTGCGCTGGTCGTGGGCGGTGCAGGTGGTCAGGGCGTGCTCATTACTCGACATGACGACGAGTGGTCCGCGCCCGCATTCTACAATGTTGGTACCGTTAATATCGGCGCGGCGGCGGGGGCCGAGGTTGGCTCCGTCGCCTTCATGATCATGTCTGGTGATCTAATGCAACGCTTCGGCCAAGGGCACAATTTCGCGCTCAGCTCAGATGCCGGCTACACCATCGTCGACGAGTCCGAGCGTACGAGAACCTTGCCTGGCGAGGGCGTCGATGTGGTTGTCTGGTCAGATACCGAGGGCCTCTATGCCGACTTCGCGGCTAGCGTCTCCAATATCGTCTGGGATGAGGATGCCAACAGGGCCTACTACGGCCGTCAGGTGGCAGCTAGTGAGATTATACGCGGTGCGGTCGAGGACCCGATGTCGCCAAGTCCGTTGCGTTCCGAGTTCGCCAGTCAATAATACTCGGATGAACCGCTGAACGGATAAACCGTCGAGTACCGGTGTGAGTACTGGGAAACATGCATTCGTGCTTAAGCACTGCGCGACATGTGCAGCGAATGCGCTCATTTCCCGAACATTAACTCAGAGGGTAGATCATGAGAACACATGAGCGCTTAATCAGAGTCGTTCCCGCCTTTCTGCTAGCCATGGGATTATCTGTGAATGATCCCGCGCTGGCGACACACAACCATACGCATGACAACCTGCCCATTAACACCAGTCAGGACATCGGCACGGTGGATTTCCAGGTCTCCTGCGATGCAGCGGTGCGAGAGGATTTCGACCGGGCGCTGGGTCTTATGCATCACATGATGTACGTTCAGGCCCGCTCGGGTTTTGAGGCAGTTGCAAAGGCCGATCCCGAATGCGCCATGGCCTACTGGGGCATAGCCACCACCCTGTTCCAGCCACTCTGGGGTACCCGCCCGAGCGATGAAGAACTCGAACGTGGCTGGCGCAAGATCCAGAAAGCCAGTGAACTGGAGCCGGCTTCCGATCGCGAACGCCGACTGGTGGAAGCGACTCAGGGCTTTTTCCGCGGGGGTGACAATGTTGCGTTCCAGACTCGGCTGAACCGCTGGGCCGAAGGGATGGCCACGGCCTACGAGGCGCATCCGGACGACGCGGACACGGCAGCGCTGTACGCGCTCACGAGACTCGCGGTGGCTCAGCAGCGCGCCGACGAGCGCGATGCGCTGCACGATGAGGCCGAGGAGGTTCTACGCGGCATCTGGGAACAGAAACCCCGGCACCCCGGCGCAATCCATTACTCCATCCACGCGACCGATGTCGATGGCCGTGCTAAGAACGCGTTGGATATGGTGGCGGTCTACGGTGATATCGCCCCCGAGGTGCCACACGCCCTGCATATGCCTTCGCACATTTACGTGCGGCTGGGCGAGTGGGATGAAGTCATCGACTGGAACCGGCGTTCGGCCGATGCCGCCCTACAGGCTCCAGTCAACGGCGCCACCTCGCACCATTACATCCACGCGATCGATTACATGATGTACGCATACCTCCAACAGGGCGAGGACGACCAGGCGCTGGCGGTCTTCGAGGAGGCCATGAAACAGGACCGCCACCAGGCATCGTTCATCAGCGCCTTTCATTTGGCGGCACTTCCCGCGCGCAAGGCCGTGGAACGCCGCGAGTGGGACGATGCAGCCGCGCTGGAGCCACGCACCCCCGATTATCTGCCCTGGGACACATCGCGTTGGCCGGAGGGCATTACTTGGTATGCCCGTGGACTGGGCGGCGTACAGACCGGTGACATGGACAGAGCCCGCGATGCCGAGCAGCAACTGGCAAGGTTGCGTGAACAGGCCAGGGAAGATGGGGACGAACACTTGGCGACCTACATCGAGGTCGATCGGCAGATCCTTGCGGGCTGGATCGCCCATGCTGCTGGCGAGGACCAAGAGGCGGTCAAGCTGATGCGCTCAGCAGCCGAGCTGGAACGTACCGTCGAGAAACACCCAGTCACTCCCGGTGCCTTGCTGCCGCCTAACGAAACGTTGGGCGATCTACTCATGGAGCTGGACCAACCGACCGAGGCGCTAGAGGCCTATCGGGCCTCGGATGATATCTGGCCGGGACGTTATCGTACCCTGCTCGGAGCGGCGCGGGCCGCGCATGCGGCCGGCGACGAAACGACCGCCCGCGAGTACTACAGCGAGCTGCTCGAAATCGCGCGTGACTCGCAGCGGGCGGGGGTGAGCGAAGCGAGGCAGTACGTGGAGGGCTAGGGCTCACCCGCTCACAAGAAGGGTTGACCCGCTCAAGGGTTGACCCGCTCAAAAGAAGCGATCTCAAGCAGTTGGTACGCTGTCTGCGTGCCCTTGACTGATTCGCAGCAGAATGCCCTAGCCAGGGGCAGCAACGACTCTTCGGAGGTACATCATGTCCGAGCGCAAAACCCAACTCACCCGCAGCCTATCCGCCCTCATCTGCGCAGCGGCGGTCATCGTCCTGGTAGCGCCGCGGCCGGCCCTGGCGGCCGACGATGGCAAGGCCCTGACGCGGCAGCCCGACGCCACCGACCTCGAATGGGGACCGTGCCCGGCCTTTATGCCCGAGGATTGCGGTATCGCCGTCCTTCAGGGCGACCCGGCGGAGCCCAATGCTGACGTCTTCTTCCGCCTGCCCGGCAATACCACCGCGCCCCACCACTGGCACACCAGCGCCGAACGCATGGTCCTCGTCAGCGGAAAAATGGAGGTGGATTACGATGATCAGGAGCCAGTCGTCTTGCGGCCCGGTACCTACGCCTATGGCCCGCCCCGGCTTCCCCACACAAGCCGCTGTATATCGGATGAGGACTGCATCCTGTTCATCGCATTCGAGAAGCCCGTGGACGCGTACGCAGCCGATGGCTCTTGAAGAGCCATAACGTCCCCGGTTATCTGCACGAAGAACCGGCGCGCGCAGCCATGAAGGACCGCATTGGCTCGCGCCTCGCCGGCATCAACCACCAATGCGCTCGAAGCGGTATCAGGCGACTGCGCCTGTTCCTAGCCAGGCCCGCAGCAAGGCGCCGGCGCCGTAGGCGAGCACCGCCGCGCCGCCGCCTGTGAGCAGGGTCTCCAGACCGGCGCGGACAGGGGATTGCTCCAGCGCCCAGCCCTTGGCGATGCCGACGCCGAGGAAGGCTAGCGAGGTCGCAACGATGCTGGCGATGAAGGCCTGGTCGATGCTGAGGCCCGGCACGACGAATGGGATCAGTGGGATCGCGCCGATGAGGACGAAGGCGACGAAGGTCGCGGCGCCGGACTGTAACGGCTGACCGGACTCGCCCGGCTGCAGGCCGAACTCCTCCTGTGTAATGGTCTTGGCCCAGAGCTCGGGGTCCTCGGAGATGGTCTCGATAATGCGATCGAGCGTCTCGCCTTCGAAGCCTTTGGCAGCAAAGACCTCGCGCAGCTCCAAGCATTGATGCTCCGGAATCGCATCGATATGACGCAGCTCCTCGCGATGGGCCTGATCGGCGGCCTGGGCGTCGCTCTTGGTGCCGAGATAGTTGCTGACCGCCATGCTGAAGCCGTCGGCGAGCAGACTGGCGACGCCGAGGATGACGACGACCAAGCCGGAGAAGCCACCGCCGACGGCGCCGGCGACGACTGCGAAGCTGGTGATGCCGCCGTCGATTGCGCCCAGCACGGCGTCGCCGAGGTGTCCGCCGCCGCCCTCGGAAGCGAGCCGCGCACGGACCTCCATGGCGCGATGCGCGCGGGCGAGGTGCCAGCGTGAGCGTTGTCGGGGCTGTTGGGCGGGCATTGCATGCTGCTCCTTGGTTGCAAACGGACTGCGGTGCTGACCGGGTTATCGGCTCGATGGTGGCGGGCGCTTGGCGTGCGATGGGCGTCGGCGCCGGATCAAGTGATGCGCCACCAGCTTGCCGAGCTGAACAAGGATTAACGGCAGTAGCGAAAACGACAGGATCAGCAGCCATTCAGCGGCAGTAGGTATCTGAATCGAGAGAATCGCGGCGAGGGGCGCGATGTAGGTCGCGGCCATCAGCAGCGCGATGCCAATGGCGATCGCGATCCAGACATAGCGGTTGCGCGTGACCTCGTTGATTAGCAGCTTAGACTCGGTGCT
Organism: uncultured Thiohalocapsa sp.; assembly: GCA_964524185.1. Classification (GTDB taxonomy): domain Bacteria; phylum Pseudomonadota; class Gammaproteobacteria; order Chromatiales; family Chromatiaceae; genus Thiohalocapsa. Next base: position 18,361 of record CAZGCI010000042.1, read on the forward strand.
CCGCATGTTCAGTACATGCCAAAGCCGCGCGAAGCCAAAGGTCAAGAAGCCGATGGTCACGGCATGAGCCGTGTCGCGCTGCATCGGCACCAGGGCGATGGCGAAGGCCGCGAGCACGGCCACTGCGATCAGCGCGCCATAGCCGCCGATAGCACCCCAATGGCGGCGCGTGAGGATGGGCTCATCGGGGTCGCGCGGTGGTTGCTGCATCACGCCGCGATCACCCGGGCTGAGCCCGAGCGCGAGCGCCGGCATCACGTCGGAGACGAAATTGATGTAGAGGATCTGTAGCGGCAGCAGCGGCAGAGGCGCAGCGACCAGTGCGGCCGCCGACACCGCCATGATCTCGGCCAGGTTGCCGGACAGCAGGTAGATGATGAAGCGGCGGATATTGGTGAAGATGGTCCGGCCGTGCTCGATGGCCACAACCAAGGTCGCGAAGGAGTCGTCCTTGAGCACCATGTCCGAGGCCTCGCGGGCGACCTCGGTGCCGCGCTGACCCATCGCGATGCCGATGTCGGCCTTTTTCAGAGCGGGCGCGTCGTTCACCCCGTCGCCGGTCATGCCGACGATCCAGCCGGCGTCCTGATACAAACCAATGAGCTGCAGCTTCTCCTCTGGGCTGATGCGCGCGAACACCGAGCGCTCGAGCAACTCGCCGCGTTCGCGCTCGTCGAGCTGTTCGAGGTCGTCGAGCCTCGCGCCTTCGATGGCGGGCTCGTCGCTGTCGGCGATGCCGATCTCCGCGGCGATGGCCTGCGCCGTCGCGGCATGATCGCCGGTGCCCATTACCAGGCAAATGCCGGCCTGCTGACAGGCCGCAACCACATCCTGGATGCCCTGGCGCGGCGGATCATAGAGTCCGGCCAGGCCGAGCAGGGTCAGCCGTTGATAGGGGTCTTCGTCCGCCTGCTCCGCCGAGCGTTGCGCCAGTGCCAGCACGCGCAGTCCATCGCCCGCGAGCGCCTCGCCGCGCCTATGCCAAGCTTGGCGCGCAGCATCGTCCAGCGTTGTCTCGCCGTCCGCCGTCAGCACGCGGTCGCAGACGTCCAGTACCGACTCCGGCGCGCCTTTGACGGCCACCCGGAAGCCGTCGTCGCACTGGTGGACCGTGGCCATCATCTTCAGCGCTGGATCAAAGCTGAACTCGCGCTGTTCCGGCCAGCGTTCGAGCAGCTCGTCGCGACGCATGCCGGCCAGCGCCGCCGCCTCCAGCAGGGAGACCTCGGTAGGGTCGCCGGTGGCCTTCGCAACGGCCTCGTCAGCCTGGTCCTCGTCACCAAGCTCGGCGTTGTTGCAGAGCGCGCCGATCTCGAGCGCGGCGCGCGCGGCGGGCGCGTCGGCCAAATCCAGCGGCATGCCGTCGAGGGTGATCCGCGCGTCGTTCGAGGCTTCGTCCGCATCGTCAGCCCGTTGCGACGCGTCACCCGGGCGCTCAACGTGCAGCGTGCCTTGGTCGAGGGCGAGCCGGGCGAGCACCATTCGATTCTCGGTTAAGGTGCCCGTCTTGTCGGTGAAGATCAGGCTCGCAGCGCCCAGTGTCTCCACCGCCGAGAGCCGCTTCACCACCGCGTTGCGCCGCGCCATCTGGCGCATGCCCTGGGCCAATGCCAGCGTTGCGACGACGGGAAGACCCTCCGGGACCGCCGCGATGGCCAGCGCGATGGCTGTCTCGAGCATCACAAATAGGTCCTTGCCCGCGATCAGACCTGCTCCGGCGACCACCACCGCAATTGCCAGCGTCAGCCAGATCAGGCGCCGGCCGAGGCGATCGAGCCGTTTCTCCAGCGGGGTTGTGGCCTGCTCGGCCTGCTCGACCAGATCCGAGATGTGGCCGAGCTCGGTCTGCATACCGGTGGCGACGACCAACCCGCTGCCAGAGCCCTGGGTCACGGCCGTGCCCTTGTAGGCCATGTTGTGGCGCTCACCGAGCGGTGGCGCCTTTGGTTGCTCGGCCTCCGCTGTGTGTGCGGGCGCGTCGTCGAGGGCCTCGAGGCGCTTGTCGACCGGCACCGATTCACCGGTCAGGGCGGCCTCATCGCATTGCAGCCGATTGGCCTCGAGAAGGCGCAGATCGGCTGGCACCAGGTCGCCGGCCTCGAGCAGCACGATGTCGCCAGGCACCAGCTCATCGGCTGGAATCTCGCGGCTGCGCCCTTCACGCAGCACCCGCGCCCGGGTCTTGCCCATGCGCTGCAGGGCCTCCATCGCGCGCGTCGCCCGCAGCTCCATTGCGAACCCGATGACCGTATTGACCAGAATTGCCGCACTGATGGCGATGGCCTCGATCACCTGGCCAAACAGCAGCGCCGCAGCAGAGGCCGCCAGCAACAGCAGCACGACGATGCTGGCGAGCTGGTCGACCAAGATGCGCCAGGTCGGGCGCGAGCGCGTCTGACGCAGCTGATTGGGGCCATGGCGTTGGCGCCGCTTGTGCGCCTCGGCCTCGGAGAGGCCGCGGTTGGCGTCGGTCTCGAGTCGCCCGAGCGCGGCCTGCGGTTGCTGTCGGTAAAACGCCGTCATTGGCGGAATCGACGCTTCGCTTATGCGCGGGTGGCGCGGTAGGCGGACAGGCCTCGGTGGAGACTCCAGATCAGCAAGAGCAAGAGCAGCGCGAAGGGAAGGCCCGTCGCAATGGCCGCCGTCTGCAGGGCGGACAGGCCGCCGGCGATCAGCAGCGCCGCGGCAACCACGCCTTCGGTCACCGCCCAGAACACGCGTTGGGCCACAGGCGGCTCGGTCTTACCGCCGGCTGTGATCATATCGATGACCAAAGAGCCCGAGTCCGAGGACGTCACGAAAAAGGTGATGATGATCAGCGTCGCAAGGAGCCCCGCGATGGTTGCGAGCACCGTGACGATGCCGCCGGTGAAGCTGGCCCCCGGCAGCATGTCGAGAAATACGAACAGCGAGGAGGTGAGGTTGTCTTGGGCGGCAGCAGCGATACCGCCGTCCTGGTAGAGCTCGAAAAACATCGCCGCGCCGCCGAAGATCGAGAGCCACACGAAGGTCAGCAGGGTCGGCACCAGCAGCACACCGGCAACGAACTGTCGGATCGTGCGACCCCGTGAGACGCGCGCGATGAACATGCCGACGAAGGGTGACCAAGCGATCCACCAGCCCCAATAGAAGACAGTCCAGGCATTCTGCCAGTCGCCTGCGGAATAGGTCTCATTCCAAAGGGCGAGATAGAAGAAATCATTCAGATAGAGGCCGAGGTTTTCGACGAAGCCATTGAGAATGAAGATAGTTGGGCCGACGATGAGGATGAAGAGCAGCAAGATGGCGGCGCCGAACATATTCGCCTCCGAGAGACGGCGAATGCCACGATTGAGTCCGGCGACCACCGAGACGGTTGCGATGCCGGTAATGACCGCAATCAGTCCGACCTGGATTGCAGGACTCTTGGGAAGATCGAAGATGTGATTCAGTCCGCCGTTAATCTGACTGACGCCAAGACCCAGCGAAGTGGCGACACCGAACAGCGTCGCGACGGTTGCGACGATGTCAACTAGGTGCCCCCAGAAACCATCAATACGCTCGCCCAGAAGGGGATAAAAGATCGAGCGAATCGACAGCGGTTGCTTGAGGTTGAAGGCGAAAAACGCGAGCGCGATGCCGACGAGCGAATAGACGGCCCAGGGATGTACACCCCAGTGGAGAAAGGTCGTGCGCATCGCGTCTTCGTAAGCGGCCAGGCTGTGCGCCTCGGCGCCATGGGGTGGAGTGACGAGATGGTACATCGGCTCGGCCACGGCGTAGAAGAGCAAGCCGATGCCCATGCCCGCCGAGAACAGCATCGAGAACCAACCGACCAAGGTAAATTCCGGCTCTGCATCCTCGCCGCCGAGTCGGATTGCTCCGAAGCGGGAGAAGGCAAGATAGACGACGTAGATTAGGATGGCGTTGATGGCGAGGACGAAGAACCAGCCGGTGGTGTTGGCGATCCAGGCCTGGGTGGCATTGAAGACGTCGGCCATCACATCGAGCCAGATGAAACTCGCGGCGACAAAGCTAAAGATGATGACCGCGGATGTCACGAACACGACCGGATTCAGATCGAGTATGCGTGTGCCGTTGAGAACGTAGCTCCAGTTCTTGACGTGCATGGGATGAGGGTCCTAAAGGGTAGGCCGCTGTAAGCCGCCGAGCTGTAAGGCTGGTCGGCGTCCAGGGGTATCTGGACACCTAGCCCTTAGCCCGCCGCGACAGCAGCCCGTTGCCGTATCGACACACGCGGGGTTGGCCATTGGTCTGAAGCAATCTGTTGCTAGTGCTCGTAGACGAGCTGCTCCGGCTTCACGTCCAGACCTTGCAGGTGATCCTTGATCGATTGGACAAAAGCGTCCGGGCCGCAGACATAGAACTTTCCCTGAAAGTCCGTGACTTGGGACTGCAAGAAGTCGATGTCGATGCGCTGGCCCTCTCGCCCAGGCTCTTGCTCGCGCGTGAAGGTTAGCACGCAGTCGTCGCCAAGGTAGTGCCGCAGCTCCTTCTCGCAGATGACGTCGCGCTCGCTTTTATTCGTCAGCAGCAGCTGATGACCCCTAAGGGCATCGTCTGCGGCGAGTTGGCGCAAGATTCCAAGAAACGGGGTCACTCCGGTGCCGGCCGCGATGAAGGTGCCTGGCCCCTGGTAGGTGATGGTGCCGAAGGCGTCGCTCAGTTTGAGCCCGGCGCCGGGCTGCAGCGCATGGAGCGCGACGGTCATGCCATCCCCGTCGGGATAGCGCTTGGTGGTGAATTCCAGGAGCCGATCATCGGGTCGAGAGGTTGGCGTGAAGGGACGCGCCTCATCGCGCCATTCGTCGTTGTCGATGCGAACCTCGACACCTTGCCCCGGATGCCAGTCGAGCCCATCCGGCCGCGTTAGCAGCAGGCGCTGGACGTCATGGGTTACAAATTCGGTCATTAACAGCGTTGCGTCGTAGGACATCGGCAGCTCCTTCGGCAGCTCAGGGAAAGGCCGGGGACGACGCGGCCGGCGACGCTGATCGGAGATGGCCGCAGACCGCGCATCCCACGGTCACTTGAAGAGAAGCAACCCCGATGCCAGGACGCGCGCCTGATTCGGCCGCGTCTCCGATAGGCCCGGCGGGGCCAGCGTTGCGCCGGCGGTGGAAGGCCGCCGCGACTGCCTTGGGCCGCTCCTCTTGGGAATTAAGCCCAGCAACGCCAGGCGTGATTGCCAGGCAGCGGCTGAGCTTAATGGGGGTCAGGATCAGAATGTCCGGGATCCACGCCCGCGAATGAAGAAGATCACGGCCAACACCAGGCCGACAATGAACAGTATCCATGCGATCTCCGTGGCGGTACCGGCTACCCCCGAAAAACCTAAGGCCCCGGCGATAATAGCCACGATAAGAAAGATTAAGGCCCACTGAATCATAGGGGTTCTCCCCGAGCTGAGGTTGCGGCGGTATCAATTGCTACCGCTGATTAAGGATCGACCCTGGGGCATCCTTGCTTGTGACTGGGATGCCCACGGGCGGTTCCAACTGCTCACGAGAATTCTCGGCGAAACAGGTCGGTCACGACATTTCGTCGATCTGTTTCATCGCCTCTTCCTTGGTAATGCCATATTTCTCTTGCAAGCTGCCGATGAGCTTGTCGCGCTCGCCATTGATCATGGTGAGGTCATCGTCGGTGAGCTTGCCCCAACGGACCTTCAGCTCGCCCTTCGCCTGTTCCCAATTGCCGCGCACTTGTTCCCAATTCATGAGGTGCTCCTGACCGGGTTGTTCGGTCTGTTGTGTCACGTTTAAGCGTTTCACCCTATAGAGATGCAAAAAGGACGCCAGTCTTAAGGGCGCGCATGGGCGTCCGGTTGGGGTCGTCTCAAACCTTTGATGATCGCGATGTCGAGCGCCGGTGAGCAGCCTGGACCCGCGGAAAGAAATCCACGGCGAAGGGCGTGGCGTGCGGAGGCGCACCGGTCTTGGGTGGGTCTTTCTGGGTCCGAGAGTCGCTGAGCGGCTGGTGCATATCGACCGGGCTTGGGTCAATACACCCATCCATGGCCAGGTGACATGGCAGGGTGCGGCGGCGGGCTCAGCCGCTTGATGCTGTTGCTAATATGAGAAGGCAATCCTGTTAGTGGAGGTGTGCGAACCGCGCGTCGAGCGCTGCGGTCGCCTGAAACCGCATGGATTGAGTATGATCATGACGTGAATCACCGAGAACGTTGGCCCATGCTCCACGCCCTCAGGGGCGATCTGCTCGCCCTGGATGGGGAGGCGGCTCGGCGCCGCGAGGCGCCTTGGCTCCCGCTGTGGGAGCGGCTCCTGCGCCGTATTGACGGCCTCATAAGCCGCCTTGAGCGGCAGGACGAGCCGCTGCTGGTGGTTGTCGCCGGGGGCACTGGCGCCGGCAAGTCGACCCTGGCCAATACCTTGGCCGGCAGCGCCGTGGCCGCGACTAGCGCGCGCCGACCAACGACCTTTGTCCCGACCGTGATCGGCCGCCCGGCGGAGCTCGACACCGTCCTGTGCCGGGGCGTGCTGGCCGCCGAGGCGCAACGTGCCGCCCTGCACACCGTGCCGCTGGAGAGCGTCCCGGCCGGTCTGGTCATCGTCGACTCCCTCGACGTGGACAGCGTCGAGACGGCCAACCGCGACACCACCGAACGGCTACTGGAGGTCGCCGACGTCTGGATCTGGCTGGCCACCGCGAGAACCTATGCCGACGAAGCCGGCATGGCTTACCTACGCCAGGCCGCGCGACTCGACGTCTTTACCCTCGTGGTGCTCACCCAGGCGAGCGAGGCCGAAGCGGCGGAGATCCTGCCGGACTTGAGGGAGAAGCTCGCGGCCATTGAGCACCAAGCCGTGGAGACCGCGTATCTCCCAAGTGCCGCGATCGACGGCGAGCGCCTGCCCGAAGCCGTGGCCGCGGCGGTGCTCGAGCGCATTCGCGCCCTGGCACCCCCACAGCAGCGCGCCGCACACCGCGAGCGCACCGTTCTCGGCGCCGTGCGCTACCTGCCGACGGAAATCGACGCGCTGCTGGAGGCCGTCGCGACGGAACAGGCCGATGCGCAGCGGCTGGCCAAGGCGATCGATGGCGGCTATGCCGACCTTGGCGAACAGCTGCTCCACGAACTCAAAGCGGGCGACCCCCTGCGTCACGAGGTCATGCGCCGTTGGAGCGACCTGGTCGGCAGCGGCTGGCTGCAGCGTCAGTTCAAGGCTGCGGCGGGGGACCTGTCGCGGCGGCGGTGGCTACGCTGGTTGCCATGGCCTGGCCGCGGCGGTCAACAGGTTGCGGACGACACGCAGGAGCGCGCCTGCGAGCGCATCGCCACGGTCCTGCGCGGTGTGCTCGACAGCGCTGCTGCTGAAGTGGAGAGCGCATGGCTGCAAGATCCGGCAGGGCGAGCGCTCTTCGCCCGTTACGACCAGCCTCGATCAGCCGGCCGCGTGGCTCGGCGCGAGGCCGCCGAGCGCCTGGTGGCGAACTGGGAGCGGCAAGTTGCCGAGCATGTGGACACGATCGGCCGCTCCCGGCTGCGGTGGGCCAGGCAGGCCACCACCGGCGTCAACGCCACCCTCACCACATCGGTGGTGGTCCTGTTTATCCTCACCGGCGGCTTGGGCTTGACCGGCACCGAGGTGGTGCTGACCGCTGCCGGCTCGACGACAACGCAGGCGGTGGTGGCGCGGCTCCTCGGCGAGCGCAATGTCGCCCAGTTGATTAAAGACATCCGCGACGATCTCGAGCATCGCGTGGCGGCCCTCGCCGAGGACGAGGCGCAGGCCTATCGGGACTTGCTCGCCGCCGCCGCCCCACCCCCGAAAGCGGTGGCTGCGCTGCAGGACCGGCGCGACGCGCTGGCGGCGCGCGACTGATGCCGTCGACGCAGCATCACGGCGCAACGGTTGCACCGATGGCCGGGCAGGAGACGTCCGATGCCGTACTTGAGCCGCTGGAGGCGCTCGAGGCCCTGGGCGCCGGGCGGCTGCCGCCGCCGCTGCTCGAGGAGATCGCGGCGCTGCGCGAGCGCGCGCGGCAGCGCCTAGCCCAGTCGTGCTTGCATGTCGTGGTCGCCGTTGCGGGCGGCACGGGCAGCGGCAAGTCTTCCCTGGTCAACGCCCTCGTAGGACAAACGCTGTGCGCAGCCGGGGTGCGCCGGCCCACCACCGAGCGCGCGCAGGCGGTGCTGATCGGCGACGCCCCCGGCGCCGAGCCGCTGCTCGACTGGCTGCGGGTCTACGAGCGTCATCCGCTGCCCGCCGAGGGGCTGTTGGCGGAGCTACAGGGTGCGGTGCTGCTGGATCTGCCCGACGTGGATTCCACTGTCCATGAGCATGCGCAGGCCGCGGAGCGGCTGATCGAGCGCTGCGATCTGCTGCTCTGGGTGATGGATCCGCTCAAGTACGGCCACGCCTTGGCGCACCAACGCTATTTCGCCCGCCTTGCCCACCACGCAGACGTGTTGCTGGTGGTGCTGAACCACGTCGACCGGCTCGGCGAGGCGGATCGAGAGACTGACCTTGCCCATCTGCGTGATCTCCTTGCCAAACGGGGCCTGGCCGCGGCGCAGGTTCTGCCCACGGCGGCGACCACCGGCGAGGGCATCGCCGAGCTGCGCCGGCGGATCGGCGTCGCGGTCGGCGAGCGGCGGGCCCCGCGGGAGCGCATCCGCGCCGATGTGGCTGCCCTGATGGAGCGATGCGCTGCGCAGCTGCCGCCGCCCCAGGTGCTCGCGCTGGACGCAGACACCTTGGCCAGGATGCAGCGCGAGGCCGTCAACGAGGCGGCATTGCTGGCCAGTGCCGCCAGCGCCTACCGCCGCGCCGCGGCAAGGGCCACCGCATCGCCGCTGCGTGCCCTGCTCGCCAGCACCGTTGCCCAACGGCTCGGGCGCGGGGGGGAGGAACCGCAGCAAGGCCAGGCGCCGCCGCAGCCCGCCGTGTCCAAGCCGCAGGTCCGTCGGGGCCTGCTTGAAGCAGTGTCCACAGCGGCGGACCGGCTGCCCGAGCCAGCGGCGGGCCGACTGCGCCAGCGGGCGGGCTCAGTGGCGGCGGAACTGGCCGAAGATCTGCGCCAGCGGCTGGCAGCGCTGCCGCTAGAGCCGCGACGGCGCTGGTGGTGGAACGGGGTGCGGACGTTGCGCTGGGCGATGGAACTGGCCGCTGCGATTGGCTTCGCCTGGTTGGCTGGCCGCGGCGTCACGGATTGGCTCAGTCTGCCGCCCGTGCCGGCGCCGGCACTGCTCGGCGAGATCACTTGGCCGTTCGCCCTCCTCGCCGGCGGCCTCCTCGCCAGCGCGGGCCTGGCGGCCGCCGCGCGGCCGTTGATCAGCCTCGGAGCAAGCCGTCATTGCCGTGCCTTGCGCCAGGCGGTGCGCCGGGACGTCGCAGCCACCGACGTGGCACCGCTCGCCGACCTGCAGGAGGAGCTGGCGGGCTGTCGACAGCTGAGTGAGCACGCCCATCACGCCGCGGCCGCCGGCAGCGATCGCCGAGGCGCGCGCTGGCGGCCTTAGCGGTCACTGCTGGAAGGAATGAAATTAATGTTATTTAAGTATTTTTCGGTTTTTGTCACTTTGGAGGATAGGAAATCCAAGCCACGTTATTCCCAGCGAAAAGGGCTGGCTCGGCGGTGGTTCGGTCGAGGAGGCGCTTAATCCTCGGTTAGATGCGGATACGCCATCTTTGGCCATGACCAGTTCCGCGGGCATCAGGTCGTCACCGATCCAGAAGTGTTCCAACCCAATCGGTTCTTCGCCGCCCCGATCCTGCGCGGCCGCTACCCGCGCTCGATCCGGCGCCTGATGGGTCTTTTCAATCGCAGCATGAGACCAGAGGACTTGGCGCTGATCTCACCGCCGGTAGACTTCATCGGCATCAACCGCTCCTGACTCCCGCCGTTCCGTCGGCGTTGCCGGCCTGACGCTATGCGTCCGTGTTGGCCCCGGCGGACGTGATTCTGGCTTTGCCGCCTTGCATGTCACAGGCGGCAGCGTCCGTGTTGACCCCGGCGGACGTGATTCTGCCCTTGCCGCCTTCCGCGTCACGCGCGGCGGCCTCAGTGCGTCCCGGTCGGATCGCGACGAGGACGAGCAGACCGACGGCGATGATCACGAGGATGTTGACCCCGAGGAGCACGAAGCCACCGAGCGCGCGGCCGAGATCGCCGGAATAGGCGGCGAGCGCGCCGGCGGCGCCCGCAGGAATGAGCGCGACCGAGGCGACGACCCCGATCAGTGTGTCCTGCTTGCGCTGGATCACGGCAATCGTGCCCCCAGCGCCGGCTGCGACCGCGGCCAGGATGCTGTACCAGCCGGTCCGGACGCGCTCCTCGAGCAGCGGTTTCGCGACCAGGTTCGCGGCGCTCGAGAGGATGTCGGTGACGTTGCACACCCAGGTGGTCACGACCGCGGCAGCGATGGCCAGCACCAGCCCCGCGAACAGCACCAGGAGTGCGCGTCCTGCCGTCCGAGGGTAGCCGCCCGCGATGCTGAACGTCACAGCGACAAGGGGCGGATAGGCGGGCGCCACGATCATCGCGCCAAGCAGCAGCGGAATCGAATCGGTGAGCAGCGCGACCGCAGCGAGGACGCCAGAAAGCGCCATGAACATGTAGTAGGCGTAGTCGGACCTCGCGTCCGAGATCAGGCTCCGGACGAGCTTATCGTGCACGATCGACGTCCTCATGACGACGGCTCCAGTAGAACGACCCGCAGCGCGCTGACATAGGCGGCATTGGCGCGCAGCCGCGCGGCGACTTCGGGTGAGACCATCAAGATATCCTCGATCTCCTGCTGGCTGTGTAGCAATCGGATCACGCCGTAGATCCGCAGCAGCTGGCCGACGCGGATCTCGGTCACATCTTCGGCCTGGCGCCGGGTGATCTCTCCGAGCAGCGCAACCGGCACCTTGGCCTCTTCGTCGCCGACGAGGAAGCTGGAGTCGCCGAGCACCTCCAGTACCTCGACCTTATCGAGCACGACCTCGCGCGCCTGCAGCGCCTCGGGGTCGGCAATCTCCACCAACGGCGACACCGCGGTGATCACGCGGGGAATCTCCATCCGCTCGCGGATCGGCAGAGGTACCACGCGCATCGCGCTGATGTAGATCGCATGGTCCTGCAGCTTCTGCGCGTCGTCTGCGGCGAGCGCCTCCTCATCCGTGATCTCCTCGATGCTGCGCAGCAACCGAATCACGCCATAGACCCGGATGCGCTGGCCGGCCTCGAGCGTGACTGCACGATCGTGCTGGCGGTCGGTCAGCTCGCCGAACAGGACCACGGGCACGCTCTGCCCATCCTCTGAGATCAGGAAGACCCGCTCTCCGATCACCTGATCGATCTCGACGTCCGCGAGGACCACATCCTCCGTCAGCAGGTTTGCCTTCACGCGCTCGTCGATGATCTCGCGCACCGAAGTGATCGGGCCCTGGTGCGGAAACATGCCCGGTCTGCCGATCACCTCGCGCGAGCTGTTGAGCGTCTGCGCCCACTGCATCAGCGCTACGGCTCCACCGAGGAGGAGGAGTCCGATGATGGCAAGCTGCCAGGCCGGTGGACCTGGCTTGTCGGTTGGGGGGTCGAGTCTCATGCCATACGAAAACGCAAAATTCGTGCCAGAGCAGTAGACTCTAGCGCGCGAGTAGGAACCTTGCTCGCTAAATCTCTGACGGCACCTGGCCTAGCCAAATTTCTGACGGCACCGACTAGGAATCTATCTTGCACCACTTCTAATCCTCGCGCTGCGAGTCGCTGTTCGGCGGCTTTGCACTAACGCGCGCCCGGTCGGGAGATGCGAGCCGTGCGACTGGGCGCGAGAAGCTGGCGATGTGGGGACCGGGGTCTGGTGTAGCTGGTTGAGATGCCCCTGCGCCTGGGGCATAAGGCCCTATCCACGCGCCGGCCAGCGCGACCCCGAAAGACGTTCCCTCGGTAGGCGTGACCAACAAGGTCGGACTGAGCACTTGCATCAAGACGGACGGGCCAAAGAAACCGCAATTCGGGCAATGTCCCGGAGCGCTAACGATGCGAAGGACCCAAGCTGATCGTAGTGAGACAAGCGGCTGCGGGCTGTCACGCCGCTCCCTCCTGAAGGGCTGTGCTGGGGCGCTAGCCACTATGCGCAGGCCGATCTGTCGCGGCAGTTCGGCGCCTACCTGTGGTTTGAGCAGACCGCCGCGGTGGAGCCGCTGCCGGCGGTCGAAATCGAGGCGATGCCCGCGACCTATCCCTTTGCGCCGTAGCGGCCTGGCCGATGGCTGTGTTTTTAGAGCCTGACCTTCTCTGCCTGACGGGGGCAGCAGGCCGGCGTCACGTCGCCGGCGCGATCTGCTGTTTGCCGGCGGGGCAGGGACGATATTGTTTATCCGGCAGCCGATAGGACCGATCAAATGCGCGGAATCGAGCAAATTCCCTGGCTCTACGACCTGGCGATGATGCTGATGCCGGGCATGCAGCGCTGGCGGCGATCGCTGGCCCGACTGGCGCGCGGCCGGGTGCTGGAGGTGGGCTGCGGCACCGGGCAGATGTTGCCGCTCTACCCGGACGGCGTCGAGCTGTACGGACTCGATCCCAACGCGGATGCCCTGCCTCGCGCCCGGCGGCGCGCGCCCGAGGTCGGGCTCTTGTGCGCCTCGGCCGAGCAGCTACCGTTCCCCGACGCGCGCTTCGATACGGTCGTGTCGAGCCTGGTGTTCTGCAGCGTCTCCGACCCCGGGCGCGGCCTGGCCGAGATCCGTCGGGTGCTGAAACCGCAAGGTCGCCTGCTGATGTTGGAGCACGTCCATGCCCAGAACCGAATCGGGCGCTGGCTGCTGGATACCCTGCAGCCTCCCTGGACGCTAGTGACCGGCGGTTGTCACCCGAATCGAGATACCGAGAAAGGCGTCGAAGAGGCCGACTTCCGCATTGAAGATGCGCACTACAAGGCGAGCGGGGTCATGCGCCACTTCGTCGCCACACCCGAGCTCACGGCTCCGGGCACAGGTGATTGAGGGCAAGGTGCAGCGGAGGGTTCGAGGATAGGAAATCCAAGCCACACTGAGCGTGCAGATTGTCCCGACGCAGGAGGTTCGCGGGGGTGGGATGCGTGGTCAACGCCCAACAGCGGGACTGACA
>CAZGCI010000043.1:0-31330 GCA_964524185.1 uncultured Thiohalocapsa sp.
CACCGACAGCGGCTGGTGGCGCGCCACCGATGGCTGCCAGGTAACGCTGATCCACGCGGAGCACCTGGCCCGCGCCAGGGGCAAGTCCGGCCTTGGGCTGGGCGACGGGCGCCATCGGCGCAATCTGGTCGTCTCGGGCCTGGCCGGGCTGGAGTTGCGCGGGCGGAATCTTCGCATTGGTGAGGCCCTCTTTGCCTGGCACCGCGTGCGCCCGCCCTGTGGTTACTTGGACAAGGTGAGCGGCCGTGGCACGGCCAAGGCTCTCGGCAGGCAGGCCGGCGTCTGCCTGAAGGTGGTCGAAGGCGGGCAGATCAACGTCGGCGATGTGGTGTTGGTAATGGACGGCTGAGCCTGCGCGTCGCGCGCCGGCGCGAGAAGGAAGGTGGGCGAGAAGACAAGCCAGGCGGTCTGTTTGTTGACAGAAATCGCCTTAGCGCACCACCGCCAGCTGCGGGCGCCCGGCAACGGCTGCCGCCACCGGCGGCGGCGGTGCGGTCATTGTTCGCTCGCGCTCGTAGATCACACTGACCGCGTCGTCGCCGAGGAGATGCGCCAGGCGCTTCAGCAGGGCGTCATCGGGTTGCACCCGCCAGGTATCGCCGAAGCGCAGGCGCCCTTCGCAGCCCGGGCGCCGGTAATGCAGTCGCAGCCGAATGCCATCGCCGCTGTAGGGCTGCAACAGCTGGTGCAGTTCCTGTACCCGCTCCAGTCCCTGCGCGTGCGCCGCGGGGTCGGCCAGGTCCAGGGTCAGCAGCAAGGACTCCGCCCGCGCCGCCCGGGCCTGCTCCAGGGTCTGCAAGCTGCGGGCGATGAGGCTGATGCCGCCGGTGTATTCATCCGGACGCAGGTGGCCGCTGATGACGAGGATCGCATCGGGCTGCAACAGCTCGCGGGCCGCTTCGAAGACGTCGTTGAAGCAGGTGACCTCGATGCGCCCGGTGCGATCGTCCAGCGTCAACGAGGCCATGCGCCCGCGGGCGCCCTTGCGCAGCTGGAGCTGATGCACCAGCCCGGCGACGGTGCGCTGGTCCCGCTCGCCGCCGCGCAGCTGAGCGACGCCTGGGTCCGCGAGCCCCTGGTTGCTGGCCAGCAGGTCGCCGATGCGCTGGGCCACCAGCACGTTCAGCTCTGCGTCGAAGCGGTTGATCGGGTGCCCGGTGAGATAGAGCCCCAGGGTCTCCTTCTCGCCCAGCAGGCGCTCATCCGTGTCCCAGTCCGGCCAGGTTTGGGCCGCGATCTGGGGATCCGGCTCCGCGGCCGCGGCCGGGTCCTCCAACAGCGCGCCAAACAGGTCCGCTTGGCCCGCCGCCTGTTGTTCGTGGTGCTGCTCGGCGAGCGCAATCGCCGCCGGCACTAGATTCATGAGCGTGGCCCGGCTGGCGCCGTCCTGTGCGCTGGCCGCGCCAACGGCACCCAGGCCGTCCAGCGCGCCGGCACGAATCAGGGCCTCGAACACCCGCTTGTTGACCCGGTGCAGGTCGACGCGGCGGCACAGGTCCCAGAGGTCACGGAATGGGCCGTCGCAACGCGCCTCCAGGATGGATGCAATGGCCGACTCACCCACGCCCTTGATGGCACCGAGACCGTAGACCACGGTGCTGGGGCCGTCGATGGTGAAGCGATACTCGGAGCGGTTCACCTTGGGCGGCTCCACGGCCAGGCCCTGGCTCCGGCACTCGTCGATGAGCAGGACCACCTTGTCGGTGTTATCCATGTCCGCCGACAGCACGGCGGCCATGAACGCGGCTGGATAGTGCGCCTTCAGCCACAGCGTCTGGTAGGACACCAACGCATAGGCGGCCGAGTGCGACTTGTTGAAGCCGTAGCCGGCGAACTTCTCCATCAGGTCGAAGATGTAGGTGGCCGTGGCGGCCTCCACACCGCGCTCCACGGCACCCTGCTCGAAGATGGCACGCTGCTTGTCCATCTCGGCGGCCTTTTTCTTGCCCATGGCGCGGCGCAGCAAGTCCGCGCCGCCCAGCGAGTAGCCGGCCAGCACCTGCGCGATCTGCATCACCTGCTCCTGATACAGGATGACGCCGTAGGTGGGCTTGAGGATGGGCTCGAGCTTCGGATGCGGATAGGCGACATCGGCGCGACCGTGCTTGCGATCGCAGAAGTCGTCCACCATGCCGGACTGCAGCGGCCCCGGGCGGAACAGGGCCACCAGTGCGGTCATGTCCTCGAAGCTGTCCGGCTGGAGCTTCTTGATGAGCTCCTTCATGCCGCGGGACTCCAGCTGGAACACGGCGGTGGTCTCGCAGCGCTGCAACAGCGCGAAGGCGGCTGGGTCTTTCGGGTCGATGAGAGTGATGTCCAGCGGCGGCTCGCCCCGAACCTGACGCTCCGTGTTGATGGTCGCAAGCGCCCAGTCGATGATGGTGAGCGTGCGCAGGCCGAGGAAATCGAACTTCACCAGGCCAGCTTGCTCGACGTCGTCTTTGTCGTACTGCGTGACGAGGTTGGCGCCGCCGGGCTCGCAGTAGAGCGGCGTGAAGTCCGTCAGCTCACCGGGCGCAATCACCACACCGCCCGCATGCTTGCCGGCGTTGCGGGCCAGGCCCTCCAGCTTGCGGGCCATGTCGATGATGGCCGTCACCGCCTCGTCCTCCTTGTAGGCATTCGCCAGATCCTCGCTCTCCTCCAGCGCCTTCTCTAGGGTCATGCCTAACTCGAAGGGCACCATTTTGGCAATCTTGTCGACAAAGCCGTAGGGATGCCCCAGCACGCGGCCGACGTCGCGCACCACGGCCTTGGCGGCCATGGTGCCGAAGGTGATGATCTGCGAGACAGCATGGCGGCCGTACTTTTGCGCTACGTAGTCGATGACGCGGTCACGGCCCTCCATGCAGAAGTCCACGTCGAAGTCCGGCATGGACACCCGTTCTGGGTTCAGGAAGCGCTCGAACAGCAAGTCGTGCTCCAGCGGGTCCAGGTCCGTGATCTTGAGCGCATACGCCACCAGTGAGCCGGCGCCGGAGCCGCGCCCCGGCCCCACCGGAATGCCGTTGTCCTTGGCCCACTGGATGAAGTCGGCGACGATGAGAAAATAGCCCGGAAAGCCCATCTGGCAAATGACGTCGAGCTCCCGTTGCAGGCGGTCGTCATAGGGTTTGCGCTGCTCGACGAAGTCCGGCGCGCCGCGCTCGAAGGTGCGGTCGAGGCGCCACTCCAGGCCCTCACGGGACGCCTGCGCAAAGAGCTCGTCGATAGTCATACCCGCCGGTACCGGCCACGCGGGCAGGTAGTTCTTGCCGAGCTCCAGCTCCAGGTTGCAGCGCTTGGCAATCTCCACGGCGTTCTCCAGCGCCTCCGGAAGGTCGGAGAACAACAGCGCCATCTCCTTGGGTGTGCGCAGGTACTGCTCCGGCGCATGGCGCCGCGGACGGCGCTTGTCAGCCAGCGTCCAGCCGCCGTGAATGCAGGTGCGCACCTCGTGGGCGTCGAAGTCCTCAGGCCTGAGAAAGGCCACGTCATTGGTGGCCACCACCGGCACACCCTTGGCGATGGCCAGATCGACACTGGCCTCGATACACTCGGCCTCCCCCTCGCGCCCGGTGCGGGTGAGCTCCAGGTAATAGCGCTCGCCGAAGGCGCCGAGCCAGGTGTCCAGAAGCCGCTCCGCCGCGCCCCGATGCCCACCCACCAGCGCGCGCCCAACATCGCCGCCGACGCCGCCGGCGAGCGCAATCAGGCCGTCGTTGGCCGCCAAGACCCAGTCCCGCTGCACCTGGGCCACGCCCTGGTGCTGGCCCTCCAGATAGGCACGGGAGATGAGCCGAGTCAGGTTCTTATACCCCACAAGATCCTGCACCAGCAGCACCAGCCGGTGCGGCTTGTCCGGCGCCTCCGGCTCATGCACGGCCACCTCGGTGCCGGCAATCGGCTTGATACCGGCCGCGAGCGCCGCCTGATAGAAGCGCACCAGGCAAAACAGATTGCTTTGATCGGTGACGGCGACGGCGGGCATGCCTGCTGCCGCGGCGGCCTTCACTAGCGGCTTGACGCGCACCAGGCCATCGCTCAGGGAATACTCGGAGTGCAGGTGCAAATGAACGAAGCTGGCTTGCATAAGCTCGGCGGGGGCGGCGCGGGCTGGAGTGATAGGACGGGCATGGCGGGGCTGGCCTGCTGTGAGCTCGGACCGCGTGGTACCGGCGCAGCAGCAACGCGCGGATTCTATACCCGTCGCGCAGGCGTTTCCCGGCCGGCACGATGCGTTGCCCGTGTCCGAGGGCAACCAGAGCAGGGCCGCCAACTGCAAGGCTACACGGACAACCCCCATTGGGAATTGTCATAGGCCCGGTATGGGATTACGGGTATGGTTGGAGTGTATTTCGGGTAGGCGGCAGCCGCCGCCACCATGCGAAGCAGCGCACGGGCACGACCCGACGCCTTGCCGAGCAGCCCCGACGCAGCCACGCAGACCACGGCTGCATGCGACCGCGGCGGATGAGGGGCTGCGGTCAGCCCTGGAACGGGCAGGACGCGTCCTCTGGATGGGCGGGGCAAGAGGCCCACCAACACCGGACGACCGTCGCGGCCTACCCCACGAAGACCGGCCGCAGGACAGTTCTGCCCGCGACGCGGTGGTGCGCGACCCGGGCCGGGAGCGAGACGGCCGCACGGGAGCGCCGCACCGGCAGCGCCCGCACCCCAGGGCTTGCCGCAACCTCCGGCAGGCCCGCATGCACAGCAACGCCAACCCACGCCCCACTTGGCCGCCAAGCCGGCATGGTGCATCGGTGCACCCGGAACAATACGCGGTGCGCTTGCTCAAGCAACGCCCGGCGACACGCTTGCTCGCAGCCCTGGTCTGGGCGCTGCTCGGGGTCTCCCTAAGCCTGTTCCCGCTGCGCGTTGTCGCTGAGCACGGCGCCGACGCGATGCCGGTGCCAGCTCCGGCGGCGCCCTGGCTAGCCCGTTACCGGCAGCTCGCCGCGGTGCAGCCGACGCACTGCCCAGCCGTGCACATCGCCGAACCACCTGCAGACGCACCGAACCGCGCCTTCGTCTTTCCGGCCCTCGCCGACACCATGCAGGCGCAACCCAGCATCGTCTACAGCCGCGACCCCATCGTCGAGCGCCTGCTGGTGCTGGCCCAGGGCGCGGATGACTGCATCCAGGCCTCCGGCGCAGGCCGGCTGCTGCCGCCGCGCGAACGCGCCATCGCGAGCCCCTTCGCCAATGCTCGCATTCCCGCCGCACTCGGCGCGACACCACCCGTGGCCATCGTCGCGGACACCAAGTCTATCCGCCCCTGGGTGCGCCTGCGTCCAGAAGGCGATTTTCAGGCCGCCGCCGCATGGCATTGGACCCTGCTCGGCGGCTATACGGGCGTGCTCGCAGTGCTGCTGCTGGTGGGGATCGGGTTTGTCGTTTGGCAGCGCAGCGCCTTTGCGCTGGCCTACGTGATTTACCTGGCGGCGCTACAGTTCTACCAGCTCCAGGCGCTGGGGCTGGGGCCAGCGGGGCTGCCGTTCTGGCCGGGGCCGGAGCAGGCGCGCCTCATGCAGGGACTCGCCGTGACCCTGGTGATGTCAGGCAGCGCCGGGGTGGTGCTGACCTTCCTCGCGCTCCGCAAGCCGCTGCTGTTTGCCCTTGCGGGCGGAGTGGTGTTATCGGCCGTGGCCTTTCTGGCGTCCGCTTGGACAACCTGGGGCTACCGCGTGGGCTCCTTCCTGCTGGCCGTCGTTGCATCCCTGCTGCTTGTGCTGCTGCTCCGGCGACTGCGTCATCCGGACCCGGCCCTGCGATGGTTTGCGGCGGGCTTGGGTGCCTCCATGATCGGCGGCAGCCTGCAGGCTGCGTCGGTGATTGTTGACAACGCCGATCTGCCGGGCCTGCTGGCCGTGGCCTTTCCATTGGGCAATTTGGTGGAGTGCCTCTGCTGGCTCGTCGCGCTGACGCTCACGTTCCGCGCCGAGCACCGACACGACCAACATCGCCTCCTGGCCGCAGCCCACCATGACCCTGTGACCGGTCTCTATAACCGCCAGTGGTTGCGCGAGCGCATCACGCAAGCGCTGACCGAGGCAGCGCGCCGGCCTGCCGCGCAACGGCAGTTGCTGCTGCTGGACTTAGACGGCTTCGAGGCGGTGAACCAGCGCTGCGGCCACGCCGGCGGTGATGCGGTGCTGGCACAGGTGGGTACAGCACTGCAGCAGCTGTTGGAGCCCGGCGAAGCGGCGGCGCGCTTCAACGGCGACGCGTTCGTGCTGCTGCTGCGCCCAGGGCAGGACCCCTGCGCCGCAGAGGGCCGCGCCAGCAGTCTCCTCACCAAGCTCGCCGAGCCCATCGACTGTGGCGGGCGCGCGCTGTCGCTGCGCGCCAGCATCGGCATCGTGACTCTGCACGCCGGCTATCGCCGGGTGGACGACGTCATTGCCGATGCTGGGCTCGCCCAGGACATCGCCCGGCGCCAAGGCGGCCATCGTGCCCAGCGTTTTGAGGCCTACATGCGCCGCAGCCACCAGACCCAGGAACGGCTGCGCGATGAGCTGGCTAGCGGGCTCAAGGATGAGCAGTTCCTACTGCACTTTCAGCCCGTGGTGTCTTTGGAGACGGGGCGACCGCTGATGTTCGAGGCGCTGCTGCGCTGGCAGCACCCAACTCGTGGCCTGCTGCCGGCGGCCCAGTTCATCGGGGTTGCCGCCGCCAGCGGACTGATCCGGCCGCTGGGTTACCAGGTTGTGCGCCTGGCCTGCGCGCAGCTGCGCGCTTGGCAACGACAAGGCACCTGGTACACCGGCGAAGCCGTGAGCATCAATCTCTGCGCAGAGCAGCTGGGCGACGAGCGCCTCATCACCGAGATCCGTCGCGCCCTGGACGAGCACGGCCTCGATCCGAGCGCGCTGCGGTTGGAAATCCCCGAGGCCGCCGTTGCCGCAGAGACACCGGAGGTCCGCGCCTGGCGCGCACGCCTGCTGGGGCAGAACCTGCTCCTGTGCCTGGACGACTTGGGCACCGGGCGCACGCCGCTCATACCGCTGGCGGACCTGGCCTTCGACAGCCTCAAGCTCAACGCGACCCTGGCCGCCGGCGTTGCCCACCAAGGCCGCGCGCAACGCCTGGTGCAGGCCGGCCTGGCACTCGGCACCCAATTCAGCTGCCTGGTGATCGCCAAGGGCATCGAAAGCCGCGAGCAGCTGCAGTGCTTCCAGCGTCTCGGCTGTGCCTATGGCCAGGGCAACTACCTAGCGCCGGCCATGCCGGCGGCGGACCTGTCCGACTGGGTGCAGCTCTGGCACATTGGCACCCCGCGCGACGCCATCGACTGGTCCGACTCGCGCCTGCATTGAGTCTAGAGTGCTCGGCAGCCTCGGCGATTTGCCGGTGTGCTAAGGGACCGTCCTATGTCCCAGGCACCGTTAGGGCCTGGGACATAGGGCGCGCGGGCGGGCAGGCGACGGCTCACGCGTCATCGGTCTCCACCATCGCCCCATTGCCGTTCTTGCCCGCCACTAGCACCAGCTTGCCGAGTGTCGGATGCCGCACGGTGATGACGGTGAAGTCCGCGTAACGGCGCTCCGCCACCACCCGCCCCTCGTCTTGGAGATCTGCCAGGACCTGCTCTTCTGCATCGATGATGCGCATGGATCTGCCCCCGGGTCTGTTACCTGGTCTGCGTCGCTGCTCCCGCCCTCGGGACTGGCCGCCGGCGACGCGACGAAAAGCCGCAGGCGCAGAGCGCCGGGCTGCCCGACGCGGTATAGCACACCCCCGCCCGTCCCGCCTGCTCAGCACCAACGCGAGTGAACCATCGGCTGAAGAAGGGATCACGATGCCGTCAGTCCTGCCGACGTTCGCGCCAGCGGTCGGCGACGGTGGCGCCGCGCTCCTCATCGACGGTGAGTACCGCGACGATGGCCGCGGCGAATAGGAACAGGCAGAACACGATCGAGGTGGCCAAGCCGAATAGGGCCTGGAGGAGACCGAGCCCGAGGATGCCGAAGACGGCAGCCAGTTTCGATGCGGTGCCCCAGAAGCCGAAGAACTCTGCCGACTTGCCGTTCGGCGTCAGCATCCCGACCATGGCGCGGCCGGCCGATTGGGACGACCCGAGGCTCAGGCCCGACAGCACGCCGGCGACGAGGAACACGTATTGGGCTTGCCAGTCAACCGCGAATAGGCGACCAGCCAGCGCAGTCAATAGCGGTGTCTGCCAGATCGCCAGGATGGCCGTCAGCCATAGGCCCAGCGTCGTCAGGTAGGTGCGGCGGGCGCCGACACGGCTCTGGACCAGTCCGAACCCCAATGCGCCGGCCGCGGCGGTGATCTGCACGGTGACGAACATCATGACCCTCACCTCTTCATCCCACCCGATGACCTGGCTGCCATAGATGAAGGAAAAGCTGATGATGATGTAAATCCCGGCCATCATGAAGAAGATCGAGACGAGCAGATTTCTCAGGTCGCGGAAATACAAAAGGTGGTGCGCGGTATCCAGAATCCGCTGAAAACCGGTGACGACCAGGCGCTGGCCCGGTACCGGGGGACGACGCCGACCGCGCTCACGCAGGAACACGAAGGTGGGAATGGCTGCAATCAAGAAGAACGCAGCGGCGAACGGGCCGACGAAGCGGATGCGCTCGTAATTCTCGGCGCTGACTTCGCCCAGGAAGGCCAACGCGAAGAGGGTAGAGAGCAAACCGCCGACGTAGCCGAGACTCCACCCCAGTCCAGAAATCCAGCCGAGGTCCCGGCGCGGGCCGAGCCCCGGTAGAAAGCTTGCGATGAAGGCCTCGCCAATCGCATACGAGAAATTCGAGGCAATGATCAGCACCATCGCCAGGGCGATCCAGCCGGGCTCGACGAGCCACAACAGGGCAGTGGTGATCACGGTGGCCAGATAGCTGATGAACAGAAAGCGCTTACGCAGGCGCGAGTGGTCCATGATGGCGCCGCACACGGGATTGGCGATGACGACCAGCAGGTAGCTGGCAGCCAGCGCGATGCTCCAGAGCAGATTGCCAAGCCGATAGTCCGGACCATCCCCGACGATGACCCGCGTGAACAGGTCCCCGAAGACCACCGTAATGATCAGCAGCGTGTAGGCCTGGTTGGCGAAGTCGAACATCGCCCAGCCGAAGATCTCCCGTGTCGAGGCGCGTTTTCTGCTGACCAAGGGCTTGTGTCTCCGAGGATGGTGTCAGGGATTGTGCAGCCTGGCCGCTCGTCGCAGTGACGCCCGCACGGACGCCCTTAGGTCGGTCTCTCCGACCCTGCCCGACCTCAGCGCTCAGCCAGTGCCGCGATGCGCCGCAGCGCACTGCGGCAGATCGGGCGATAGAACGGCGCCCAATGCGGAATCAGAAAACTCACGCGGCAGCGCTGCAGACCGAGGGGCTCCACACGATGGCCGGTGGCGGCCACGCCGGCGACGCGCCAGGCCCAATAGCGATCAGGCTCCCAACGGCTGATCTCGAACGGCAGCCACAGACCAGTCGTCGTTTGCACACGCCCACGCGTGCCGGGGCCAATGAGCCGGGTGGGCGTCTCGACGGCGCGCACGCTCGGGCCCCATCGCGACCATGCATCGGTATCGACCAAAAGCCACCAGGCAACGCTGGCCGGGGCATCGATGTCACAGAACTCGATCAGCATGGCGGCGTGGGTTGCGGGTGCCTCGATGGCGCTGAGCATTGACATCCAACCCTCGATCCGACGCCAAACCTCGATCCGTCGGTAGAGTAGATCCGTGTCGCAGCATCGCTGTGCTGCTGGGGAGGTCGAAAAATGCCTTCCATGGCATTGTCCGCGATGCCAAGCATCCTGCGCATGATACGGATCGGGATGCGCGCGGCAGGTCTTTCCCAGCAATGCGTTGTGCGTTCGACCGCGCAGCGCGTGGGCGCAGCAGGTTCCCACCACAGACGCGACAGGTTAAGGCACAGCCGCGCCGGCGCAATCTAGGGCTTGCAGACACAGGCCACAAACGGGACAAAGCGCGCGGCCTGCAGCGGTGATGCTACGATTGCTGCCGCTCCCGCGACTTGCTCATGTTTCCCACCGCGTCACCCGAGGTCGAGCACGACACTGTTGAGCGGCGCGCGCTTGACGATTATTCATATGCATCCATGGTTTAGTCTAGTGCTGCATCTCGCCCTAAGCCTCCCGCTGACCCTCGGGCTCGGCGGGACGGGCGTCGCGTCGGCAGCAGGCGACGCCGCGCTGACCGGGCTTGCAACGCTGCGCTGGCAGTATCGCGTCATCTTGATCGATGCACACATCTCAGGTGCCATCGAGCGCCTGCGGGGCGCACAGCAGGCCATTGATGACCGCGACGTCCTCTGGTTCGTCAATGATCAGGGGCGGCTGCAGAGCAACTATCCGGGGTCGCTCAGCGATGCGCTCGCCGCGGAGGTGGAGCGGCAATACTTCAGCCGCTCCGATACCGCCGTCTTCCTGATCGGCAAAGACGGCGGACTCAAGGCCAGCGATCAGCGCTTGGACCTACCCCGGCTGTTCGAGCGCATCGATGCGATGCCAATGCGGCAACGGGAGGTGCATGGCGCGCAATGAACAAGGCTGACCTGACCCTCCCACGATCGGCAGCGGCCTGGGACAGCCCGGCGTTCCGCCCAACCCTCATTGCCGAGATCCAGGCACTCGGACCCCATCACCCCAACCTACGGCCTCTCCTGCAAGCCGCTCTGATGCAGACAAGCGCCGTGGCCGAGTCGCCCCTGGCGGTGCACCTCTTGAGCAGCCGCGAGGAGGCCGGCCGCATCCAGGTGAACCTCGGTATCTTCTACGCGGGAATGATCGCTGGCTGTAGCTGTGCCGACGCCCCGTCCCCCGTCGACACGATCACCGAGCACTGCGAGCTGAAGCTGGACATCGATCTCCACACGGGCCGGGCTTGGGCACGCATGGCGTGCCCCCTGCCACGCTGAGGCCGTCGCCCTCGTGCAACCCGGGATGGGGTTCCCCGGCGGGCCACCAGGGTGTATCGGCTGGCCACCCGTGTCACATGGTGCGTACATGGCGCTTGCGGGGGACACTATGGCGATGCATTCCCCATAGCGCCGGCCTCATTTCCGTGGTCGCTCTGCGCCGTTCAGCACCCATGCTGCTGCATGTCGAGGCATGGCATGGGGCCGAGCCGACCCTGAATGCGGAACACGCCGCAGGCGAGATGCGCGCCTGCGGGATCCACTTTAGTTCCTCAGGCCAACCCGCTCGCTCGGGGCAGATTAGCGTTCCTATTCGCGGGCTAGAGGTGAGCTGCCGGCACCTCTCGACGGGCTCAGGGTTGGCTCAGGAGGGGAATAGGCCGCGCTGGAGACGCACCGAGCACTGAGCAGGGGCTCAGCCGCGCTGGGGAGTGCTGGGGACGTCCAGGCGTATGGACATGGCAGTCAGAGCCGACGGAATGCATGCCAGCCGGTGCCAGGAGCGTGGGGGTAACGCGTGCATACGCCGCGCTCCGCCTCACACACTGAGCTAGTGCATCTGCGAGAGACTATTGGGGCGTGGGAAATGGCGGAGAGAGAGGGATTCGAACCCTCGATGGGCGATTAACCCATACTCCCTTAGCAGGGGAGCGCCTTCAGCCACTCGGCCATCTCTCCGGGAAGACTCGCTATTGTACCAGCAATGGCGGGGGTCGGGTCCAGCCCGCCTGTGCTCAGCCTAGCCCGCCCCCTGACCGCAGTGCCTCCATACGGGGTTGGCAGCGGCGACTAGGTGCAGCGTTGTCCGTGACCGCGTCGGCGTGTGGCTCCCGGGTGCAGCGTTACCGCCGAGAGGGGTTGAGCCAGACTGTACATGTCGTGGAGGAAACAGGGTAGCGGCCGGTGCGGCGCCGGCCGGGATGGGGGTTCAGCCGGCGCTAGGCCAGCGGATGGTCAGCTGTTGTGGCCGGGGGGCACGTTAACACTCTCGCCTTCGCCTGCAGCTTGTTCCTGCTCGCGCTTTATGCGCTCGTAGATCTCTTCCCGATGGACGGCCACGTCGCGGGGCGCATTGACGCCGATGCGAACCTGGTTGCCCTTCACGCCCAGCACGGTGACGGTGACTTCGTCGCCGATCATCAGGGTCTCTCCGACACGACGGGTCAGAATCAGCATAGTGGTATCCCTCATTTCCTTAGCAGTCAGTCCTTCGAGTCCGCGCTCGTCGCCGTTGTTCCTGTCCCGGCCGGCCGGCATCGAAAGACCCTACTCAACCAGTGTATGGGACGGCCCAGAGGCCACCCAGGCCTTCGATTGTAGCAGTTGAGAATTGTGTGACATCTAACTGTCACCTTAACATGTGGCAACGTCCAGGTAGGGCGACCGCCCAGCGGCAGTGTGCGGCCGCGATGTTCGAAGCGCTGACAATCGGCGAGCTTGTTGAGCCTTCGCCCCGCTCAGTCGCTTTGTGCCAAATCAAAGGCCTCGTGCAGGGCACGTACGCCAAGCTCTAGATACTTCTCGTCGATGACGACGCTGATCTTGATCTCGGACGTGCTGATCATGCGGATGTTGATGCCCTCGCGTGCCAGCGCCTCGAACATGCGGCTGGCGATACCTGCGTGGGAGCGCATGCCCACCCCCACCAGACTCACCTTGACGATGCGCTCATCGCCCTGGACCTCACGGGCTGACAACGCCCGAGCGATATCCTGCAGGATCGCGAGCGCTTTCGCGTAGTCGTTGCGGTGCACCGTGAAGGTGAAGTCCGTGGTCTCGGCATCGGCGGCGATGTTCTGGATGATCATGTCCACCTCGATGTTTGCCGCCGAAATGGGTCCGAGGATCTTGTGCGCGACGCCCGGCTGGTCGGGCACGCCGAGGATGGTGAGCTTGGCCTCGTCCTTGGCGAAGGCGATTCCGGCGATCTTGGCCTCTTCCACGTGGTTCTCCTCGAAAGTGATCAACGTGCCCTCGCCTGCCTGAAAGCTGGAGAGCACCCGCAGTGGAACGCGGTATTTACCGGCGAACTCCACGGCCCGAATCTGCAGCACCTTGGAGCCGAGGCTGGCCATCTCGAGCATCTCCTCGAAGGTGATGCGCGGCAGCCGGCGCGCCTTGGGCTCGATGCGTGGGTCCGTGGTGTAGACGCCGTCGACATCGGTATAGATCTGGCACTCGTGCGCCTTCAGCGCCGCGGCCATGGCAACGGCGGAGGTGTCGGACCCGCCCCGGCCGAGCGTCGTGATGTTGCCGTGCTCGTCGATGCCCTGAAACCCGGCAACGATGACCACGCGTCCGGCATTCAGATCCGCCTGCACACGGGCACCGTCGATCTCGGTGATGCGCGCCTTGTTGTGGACGCTATCGGTGCGTACCTTCACCTGCGCGCCGGTGTACGAGCGGGCTGGACAGCCGATCGCCTCCAGCGCCATGGCGAGCAGCGCAATGGTGACCTGCTCACCGGTGGAGAGCAGGACGTCCAGCTCCCGCGGGGATGGCTGGGCCTGCAGCTGGCGAGCGAGGTCGAGCAGGCGGTCGGTCTCTCCAGACATGGCGGACACGACAACCACCACTTGGTGGCCGGCGTCGCGGCTCTGCTTCACCTTGTCGGCGACGGCTTGAATGCGCGCGGTGCTGCCGACCGAAGTGCCGCCGTATTTTTGGACGATCAAGGACACGATGAGGGGCTAGGGGCTAGGGGCTAGGGGCTAGGGGCTAGGGGCTAGGGGCTAGGAGGTAAATTGCTAAACGCGCCAGATGCTTGCAGTTGCGCCAAAGCTTTCGTGGCCGTGTCATCCGCCGGGCACCGGCAGGGGGAGGGGCCGAGGGCCGGGCCGCAACGGCCGACGCTAAGGGTGCGAGTCTAAGCCTGGGTCCTTGGTCCTTGGCCAGTGAACCATCGGGGGCGTGCCGGCGACTCGGTCGGTCATCGGTCTTAGACCTCACCTCGTTAGGAATTATGCCTTGCGCGGCCGTCAACCTGCAGCCATTCGGTGAGTCATCCTTCTGCGGGCCCAGTCGGCGCGCGTGGGCGCGGCTGCGGTGGACCCAGTGAGGCGACGTGACCCCCGCAAGCGCCAGACAGTGACCAACCCTTCAGCGTGCAAGCGGCTACCCATCTGACCGCCAGCCCGCTAGACCCAGAATCAAGCCCGCGCCGTCCGTTCACGCACCCAGTCGCGGACCAGATCTAGGGCGGCGGGGATGCCAGCGGGGTCGGTACCGCCCGCCTGCGCCATGTCCGGACGGCCGCCGCCGCGCCCGCCGACCTTCTCGGCCGCGACCTTGACCAGCTCACCGGCCTGGAAGCGATCCGTGAGGTCCTTCGTCACCCCAGCGATGAGGTTGACCTTGCCGCCACTCTCGGTGGCCAGCAGCACGACACCCGAGCCGACCTTGTTCTTGAGCTGGTCCAGGGTGTCGCGAAGCGACTTGGGATCGATACCGTCCAGCCGCGCCGCCAGCACCTTGACGCCGTCCACCTCCACGGTCTGGTCCGCCAGATCGCTGCCGGCGCTGCTGGCAAGCTTGGCCTTGAGCTGCTCCAGCTCCTTTTCCAGCCTGCGCGAGCGCTCCACGAGCTGGGCGACACGCTCATCGGCGTCAGCGGCGGCGCCCTTCACCAAGGCGGCGATGCGTGCAAGGCGCGCCTCTTCCTCGCTGATCCAGTCCAGCGCACGCTCACCGGCCACAGCCTCGATGCGGCGCACGCCGGAGCTGATGCCGGTCTCGCTGGTGATCTTCAAAAGACCGATGTCGCCCACGGCGCGCACATGGGTGCCGCCGCACAGCTCGGTGGAGAAATCGCCCATGCGCAGCACGCGCACCTGCTCGCCGTACTTCTCGCCGAACAACGCCATGGCGCCGGAGGCCTTGGCGTCATCGATGCCCATGATGCGGGTCTCGACGGTGTGGTTCGCGCGGATCTCGCGGTTCACCAGCCGCTCGATCGACTGCAGCTGTT
Organism: uncultured Thiohalocapsa sp.; assembly: GCA_964524185.1. Lineage (GTDB taxonomy): Bacteria > Pseudomonadota > Gammaproteobacteria > Chromatiales > Chromatiaceae > Thiohalocapsa. Next base: position 14,866 of record CAZGCI010000043.1, read on the forward strand.
CCTGCGTCACAGGCTCGAAATGGGTGAAATCGAAGCGCAGACGCTCCGGCTCGACCAGAGAGCCCCGCTGCTGCACATGATCGCCGAGCACGGTACGCAGCGCCGCGTGTAGCAGGTGCGTGGCGGAGTGGTGCAGCGCCGTGGCGCGGCGGCGCTCACCGTCCACCCGGGCGGTCACACGGTCGCCTACCTGAAGTTCGCCCTCCGCCATGTGGCCGATGTGGCAAATGATGCCGTCGCCGTGCTTGCGGGTGTCGTCCACCGCGAACCGGCCACCGCTGTCGGTGCTGAGATCGCCGCGGTCACCCACCTGGCCGCCGGCCTCGGCGTAGAAGGGCGTCACATCCAGCACCACCAGCCCGGACTCCCCGGGGGCCAGACGCTCGCGCTCGTCGCGCTCGTGGTAGAGGGCGACGACCGTGCCCTCGTCCACGACGTCTTCGTAGCCGGTGAAGTCAGTTTCGCCCTCCAGCTCGATGTCCAGGGCGCTGCCGGCGCCGAATTGGCTCGCGGCGCGGGCGCGCGCTTTCTGCTTGGCCATCTCGCGCTCGAAGCCGTGAATATCCACAGTCAGCCCGCGCTCGCGCGCGATGTCGGCCGTCAGATCCGCCGGAAAGCCATAGGTATCGTAGAGGCGGAACACGGCCGCGCCAGGCAGCACACCGCCCGATAAGCCGGCGACGACCTCCTCGAAGATCTTGAGGCCTTGGTCGAGCGTATCGGCGAAGCGCTCCTCCTCGGTGCGCAGAACCTGCTCCACGTGGGTCTGCTTCGAGGCAAGCTCCGGATACGCGTGGCCCATCTCCGCCACGAGTGGCGCAACGAGTTTGTAGAAGAAGGGCTCACTGCAGCCGAGCTGGTAGCCGTGGCGGATGGCACGGCGAATGATGCGCCGCTGCACGTAGCCGCGGCCCTCGTTGCCTGGGGTGACGCCGTCCACCACCAGAAAGGCGGCGGAGCGAATATGGTCGGCGATGACCCGCAGGGACTTGGCCTTGAAGTCCTGATGGCCCGTGGCCGCCGCAGCGGCCCGGATCAAGGTTTGGAACAGGTCGATGTCGTAGTTGCTGTGCACGCCTTGCATCACCGCAGCGAGGCGCTCCAACCCCATGCCCGTATCCACCGACGGCCGCGGCAGCGGCTTGAGCTCGCCGGCGGCATTGCGGTCGAATTGCATGAAGACCAGGTTCCAGATCTCGACGTAGCGGTCGCCGTCCGCGTCCGGAGAGCCCGGCGGACCACCCGCAACGTCCGGCCCGTGATCGTAGAAGATCTCTGAGCAGGGGCCGCAGGGGCCGGTCTCGCCCATGGACCAGAAGTTGTCCTTCTCGCCGCAGCGTGAAAAGCGCGCCGGGTCGACGCCGATCTCATTGAGCCAGATGCGCGCGGCGTCATCATCGTCCGTGTAGACGGTAACCCACAGTTGCTCGGGCGGCAGCCCCAGCACCCCCGTTAGGAACTCCCAAGCGAAGCCGATCGCCTCACGCTTGAAGTAATCGCCAAAGCTGAAGTTGCCCAGCATCTCGAAAAAGGTATGGTGCCGGGCGGTGTAGCCGACGTTTTCGAGGTCATTGTGCTTGCCGCCGGCGCGCACGCAGCGCTGCGAACTGGCGGCGCGGGTATAGGGACGCTTTTCACGCCCCAGGAAGACGTCCTTGAACTGCACCATGCCAGCGTTGGTGAAGAGCAGGGTGGGGTCATTGCCTGGCACCAGGGGGCTGCTCTCGACGACGGTGTGTCCGCACTCGCCGAAGTAGTCGAGGAAGGCGGATCGGAGCTCGGCACTGCGTTTCATGGGAACGGCTCAGGGTAGTCCGGAAGCGGGCGGTTCAGAGTTGCCAGCAAGGTTCTAGGCGCAACCGCGCGACAAGACGGGGCTGCGTCAGCGTGACTCTAACGACGATTATCGGATAGGAACCTGGCAGCACAGGGGCGGCTGGTGGATGGGCGGTCTTCTCGGCGTCCCGGTGGATGGTGCTTCGGCCATGGCGCCAACAGCCGCGCGGCCTGGCTTGGCATCGCTACTCATCGAGATTCAAGGCACGAGCGATGAGGTGCGCCGGAAAGCCGCGATACTCCAGGAAGCGCGCGCGTTTTGCCAGTGTTTGGCGGTCAGTTGGGGGCGGGTCGCCGAATTTGCCGGCATCGACCTCGGCCATCAACATCAGGACGCGCTCGTCCTCTAACGAAAGATGTGGGGCAATCGAGGCATCGGAAAGGCCCTTGGCCTGCAATTCCGAGCGGATGCGCAGCGGGCCGAACCCCTTCTCAAGCCGCTCGGCGACATAGGCCGCGAGCAAGCGCTCCTCACTCAAGAGCCCCTCAGCAGTCAGCGCATCCAACACCGCGTTGACGCCCTCCGCGGGGTAGCCGCGCTGATGGAGCTTGCGCCAGAGCTCAAAGCGCGAGTGCTCGCGGGTCGTCAAGAGCTTGAGGGCGCGACTGCGAATCTCGGCCGCGAGGGCTAGCTCCGTCTGCGCGCTCGGGTGCGATGCTGGATCAGCGGCTGAGCTCGTGTCCGGCACTGTATGCGCGCTCTGCTGCGGGGGCGTCCATCGACTGTCACCTTGGCGACGGTCAGGTTGGCGACTGTCAGACTGGGGATTGGGCGCCGGCTGCGGGTCCATGGGCTCGGGGACTCGCCCGTCAAACCTCGGACGCAGCGGCGCTCCCCGCCTCCGTCTCAGCCGGAGCGGCCACCGCTGACTTCTGCGGCAGCAGGACGGCGCGGATCTTGGTCTCGATGGCGTCGGCCAGATCCGGATTCTCCTTGAGGAAGCCACGCACGTTGTCCTTACCCTGACCGATGCGGTTGCCGTCATAGCTATACCAGGCGCCGGACTTCTCGATGATGCCCTGCTGGACGCCGAGATCAATGATCTCGCCGTGGCGGGAGACGCCCTCACCGTAGAGGATGTCGAACATCACCTGTTTGAACGGTGGGGCCACCTTGTTCTTGACCACCTTGACCTTGGTTTCGTTGCCGATGACCTCGTCGCCCTTCTTGATCGCACCCGTACGCCGGATGTCGAGCCGCACTGAGGAGTAGAACTTGAGCGCGTTGCCGCCGGTGGTGGTCTCCGGGCTGCCGAACATGACGCCGATCTTCATGCGGATCTGGTTGATGAAGATAACGATGGCGTTGGAGCGTTTGATGTTGGCGGTGAGCTTGCGCAGCGCCTGAGACATGAGCCTGGCCTGCAGACCCACGTGGCTGTCGCCCATCTCGCCCTCGATCTCCGCCTTGGGCGTGAGCGCAGCCACAGAATCCACCACCACCAGATCGACGGCGCCAGAGCGCACCAGCATGTCGGTGATCTCCAGCGCTTGCTCGCCGGTGTCGGGCTGCGAGACCAGCAGCTCGTCCATATTGACGCCGAGCTTCTCGGCATAGCTGGGATCGAGCGCGTGTTCAGCATCCACGAAGGCGGCGGTACCGCCAACCTTTTGCGCCTCGGCGACAGCGTGCAACGTTAGGGTCGTCTTGCCCGAGGACTCCGGACCGTAGATCTCGATGACCCGCCCCCGCGGCAGACCGCCGATGCCAAGCGCCACGTCTAGCCCCAGAGAGCCGGTGGAGACGGCCTCGATATTTGGGATAGCGCCGGCGTCGCCCATGCGCATCACCGAGCCCTTGCCGAATTGCTTCTCGATCTGGCTCAGCGCCGCGGCCAGGGCCTTCTTGCGGTTCTCGTCCATCGTCACTCCGGACCAAGTCGATTGATCTGTCGGCCGGCGGCAGCCGGTGCCGTTCAGGCTGGATTATCACACAGGCGCTCGGGCCGCTGTACACCGCTGCGGCGCAGCGGTGTCCCCGGCCTCTGCGCCGGCTCCGGTGCTGGCTGGGATGCTGGCCTCGGTGACGCGGCGCTGCTGAGGCGTTTGCACCTGCTTACTCGAAAGGCCAAGCGCGCAGGACTTGATAGCCGCCGCTGCGGCCGGCGCTGCCGCTGCGCACCAGCACGAATTCGCGCGCCGACCAGGGGATCTGCAGTGGCTTGGGTGCCGCAGGCGGCGCCTTGCGTGCAAGGGTCACATGCGGCCGAAAGCGCCGCGGCTCCGGCTGGATGCCGCAGGGCAGTAGGTTCTGCTGCAGCTGACTCACCAGGTTGAACAGTGCCGGCGGCGGCTCGCCGGGGGCGGCCACTAACAGGCGCTGCCGCGGCCAGCTCTCCAGTTGCGCCAACATGAGCTCGAACGGAGCGAGCGCCGCGTCGTCGCCAGCTGCCTCGATGCAGGGCAGGCGCGTTGGCTCGACGTCGCCGACGAAGACTAGCGTGAGGTGCAGGTCGTCCGGCTGGGTTGGACGCGCCCCCGCCACAACGCCAGCCCGCGCATCGAGCAAGGCGCTGCGCGTGGCCGCCTCCGGCCACAGTGCGAAAAACAGTCGAATGCTGGCCCTATGGTCATCCTGCATAGCTCCATCCCCCATGGCGCATGGTCCTGCGGCGCGCCCGCTCGTCGTCTGGACCGTTTCGAGCCAATCGGGGACGTCCACGGTAGACCGGGTATGACCCGACAGCTGCTCAGGGCAACAACTCGACGAGCCGCGTCAGTGCGTGGGCGACCGACTGGCGGCGCACGGCCTCGCGGTCACCGGTGAAACGCCGTGTCTCGGTGGTAATCCCCTCCGGCACTGCAAAGCCAAAACAGACGCTGCCCACCGGCTTTTGCACCGAGCCACCACCGGGGCCGGCAACGCCGCTCACTGCCACCGCCACTCGCGCAGCGCTGCGCGCGACTGCCCCCGCCGCCATCTCGCGCACCACAGGCTCGCTGACAGCGCCGTACTCCGACAGCGTTGCCGCGGCCACACCTAGCATGTCCTGTTTGGCGGCATTGCTGTAGGTGATGAAGCCCCGCTCCAGCCAGCTGCTGCTGCCGGGAATATCCGTCACGCACTTGGTGATCCAACCACCGGTGCACGATTCGGCCGTGGCGAGCAGCAGCCCCGCGTCGGTCAGCCGGCGACCGAGGCGAGCGGCCAGTTGCTGCAGGTCGTCGCTCATGCGGCGGAGGATGTCTCATCGCCCCAGCAGGCATCGAGATGCTGCTGCAGCGCCGCGACGAGCGCGGCCTCATCGCGAGCATCCAAGGCAAGTGGATCGTGCTCTGCTGCGGGTGCATCGCCGACCACGTGCACCATAATGTGTATGCCCGGGTTGCGTTGTATCCAGCCCCTTAGCACGTCCAGCAGGGCGGGCAGCATGGGCGGTAACACTGCCAGCGCGACGGCGCCGAGCTCTGCCGCAGCGACGTCTGATATGTCCGCGCCCAACACCGTGGGGCATACCGTAGGCGTCACCGAGACGGGTACACCACTCTCGCGCAGCTCATAGCGCAGCGCCGCGGAGCGGTCCAGGGCGTCGGCGGCGGCAAGGGCTGCTCCTGCTGTGTCCGTGAGACGCAGGGTCAGGTTGGGCGAATCAAGCGAATCGATCATGGCGCTCCGGCGGGCAATTTCGATAGCCAAAGCATGCACCAGCGGCGGCCCTTTGACAAAGGCGGAGATCACACCACCGCGAGCGCCGGCGCCGCGGCAGGTGATGGCCAATCACCTGGTCTTGACCAGGTTGAAACCGGCGCATCGACTTCAACTTGCTTTCGGCAAGTCAATGCGTTCCATCAAGCTCGGCGCCACCGCACCGGGCCCCTTGCCGGAGCAACCCCATGCGCAACGTCGGCGTATCGCACGACCCCGTCAGGCCCACCCGACTCGTCAGCCCCTGGACAACCGCCACCCTGGCCAGCGTCGTGATGTTAACGCTGGGCGCCGGTCTGATGTCCCTGGCGCTGGCTCATCCGCCCACCAACCGGGAGGCGGGCACCGTGGTCACCAGGCTCGTGAACCCCGCTGAGGCGGATCACATCAACGCCCTGATCGATCAAATACAACATACACGGGTAGTGATGGTGGGCGAAACCCACGACCGCTATGACCATCACCTGAATCAGCTGGCCATCATTCGCGGCCTGCACGAACGCGGCGTGCCCATCGCCGTCGGCATGGAATACTTTCAAAGACCTTTCCAGCAACATTTGGACGCCTTCTCGGCCGGCGCCATCTCCCAGGATGAGCTGTTGACGCGTACCGAGTGGGATCAGCGCTGGCGTTTCGACGTCCGGCTCTATCAGGACATCCTGCGCTACGCCCAGCAGCATCGACTTCCGCTGGTGGCACTCAACGCGTCGACGGAGACTGTGTCGGCGGTCTCCAATGGCGGCATCGACGCCCTCGACGCCGCGCACCGGGGCTTTTTTCCGGCACAGATCGAGCTCGCCAGCGGCGCCTATCGGCGGCAGCTGGAGCAGGTTTTCATGAGCCACAGCCACCTGGCGGAGTCCCATCGACAGCGCTTTCTCGAGGTGCAATACCTCTGGGATCAAACCATGGCACGGACCGCCGGGGACTACCTGACGGCCAACCCCGGACGCACCCTCGTGCTGCTCGCGGGCTCGGGCCATCTGCTACATGACGAAGCCATCCCAGAGCGTCTGCGCCGCATCAACCCTGCGTCGCAGACGGTGGTGGTGACCGACACCGGCTACATGCCGGCGGGGGCGCGACCGGACTACGTGTTCACAGCCCGCGATCTGTCCATCGAGGACGGCGCGCAGATCGCCCGACTCGCACGTGACTAACGGGATGGCCGTCGACGTTCATCCATCGAAGTTGTCTTGATACCCATCTTCGGCAGGCCGCCGGCGGCCACACGGTCGACGCTGCTGCCATCGGTTTCCCTGAAACCTGATAAGAGCAGTTGACCGCTTCCGCGTGTTTGCAAGTGCCAGTGCCGATTGCGATCCAGGCGCGTTCTTCGCGTCACCCACTGGGTGAACCGCGCTACGGCCGCCCAACAACATCCACTGGGGCAGGCCCCGCGGGGCGCCTGGCCTCCGACAACGCCTCGCAATGGACTGACCGTTACTCGTCGTTGTGTCTCGCCAGGCAGCCTGATCCCAACGACTGGGCGTGATGCACCCTGACGACCGTCCAACTGCTCTTTTAGCATAACAGCCGGGCGCCCGTCCTACGTCTAAGGGCCGGCGTCGTCTGGTAGGACCGTCTTGGGCACTCGCCGCAGGGCGCCGCACCAGCTTTCTGTTTCGCGTTTCAACGCCCCCACGACCAGCAACTGGCCGGCGGTGGCGTGCAGGTCAAGTGTTCGTCCTCGGCGGGTCTGACCTCGACAAAATCGCGGAGATATATTATTATTTAATTAATTTCTATCAGACGAGACACAACCATGTTCAATTGTCGCTCCATGCGCGTCGCCGTAATCTTGTCCGGTTTGCTGTTGGCGGCCGGCCTGATGCTCGGATTGTTTGCCCTCGCGGCCCCCCTCACCATGCCCTTCACGCAGCTTGCGCTCATGCTGGTTTTGGCGGCCGTGGCGGTGCTGTCGGTGGTGTTCATCGATGCGCTGCTCCCGGGCGCAGATCAACGTTTGGATGGCTGCCAACACTGACCACGAGGCGCGAGCCATCCCTGCGGATGTCGCGTCGATACATCGGTCTGCATCGTCGAGTCGGCAGGACGCGGCGCCGGAGGAGAAGCGAGCCGCGTTCACGCAGAGGTGTGCGGCTCACCACCCCGCGCGCCCGGCGGGACGCCGTCCACATAGGCATCCCGGGCAGCCTTCGCGTGGGAGAAGATGTCGAGCAGATGCTCGCCGTCGCAGCGGCGAATGGTCTCGGCGAGATCCGTCATCTCTTCGCCGAAACGCCCGAGCATCGTGCTTATCGCCTCGGCATTTGCGATACAGATGTCGCGCCACATGACGGGGTTGCTCGAGGCAATGCGCGTGAAGTCGCGAAAGCCCCCAGCGGCGTAGCGGAAGATCTCATCGTGATCCGCCTGCCTTGCCAGCAGGTCCACCAACCCAAAGGCGAGCATGTGGGGCAGGTGGCTGGTGGCCGCCAGCACTGCGTCGTGGTGAGCGACGTCCATCTCGCTCACCACAGCACCCGCCGCCTGCCACATGGCACGCACCTGCTCTAGCGCTGCGACATCCGTTTGCGGCAGCGGGGTTAGGATCACACGGCGATTGTGGTAGAGCTCCGGGAAGGACGCGGCGACGCCGCTGTGCTCGGTGCCGGCAATGGGATGCCCCGGCACGAGGCGGACAGGAACCTCGCCAAAGACCATCGCCGCGTCGGCGACAATACTGCCTTTGACACTGCCGCCGTCGGTGATGACGACATCCTTCCGCAGCCGCCCGTGGATGCGCTCGAACACGCCCCGCACAGCGCCGAGCGGCACCGCGACGAACACCATGTCCGCCTCCGCAACGGCCTCCGCCGGGTCGTGCGTGCAACTGTCAATGACGCCGAGATCGCAGGCAAGCTCCAGATTCTCTGCGGAGCGCCCGCACCCGATGATCTCGCCCACGGCACCGGCCCCGCGCAACGCTCGGGCCAGTGAACCCCCGATGAGGCCAACGCCGATAATGGCCAGCCGCTCGATCACGTCGCGAGCATCTCGGCGAGTGCCGCCAGCAGTCGCTCGTTCTCGCTGCGCAAGCCAATGCTGATCCGCAAGTGATTGGGCAGGCCATAATTGGCAACGGGGCGGCAGATGACGCCCCGGCGCAGCAACGCCTGATCCACCGCCCCGGCGGGCCGACGCAGGTCAACGGTGACGAAGTTGCAAACGGAGGGGATTGCGGTGAGGCCGAGGCTGTCCAGCCCGGCCGTCACTCGGGCCATTTCCGTTCGGTTGTGGGCGACCGAGTGTCTGACGTGCTCACGGTCGCTGATGGCGGCCGCGGCCGCGGCCTGGGCTGGGGCGTTGACATTGAACGGGTGGCGGACGCGGTTCAGGAGCTCGGCAACGCCCGGATGACTCAGTCCGTAGCCCACCCTGAGGGCCGCAAGGCCATGCACCTTGGCAAAGGTGCGAGTGACGATGAGGTTGGGGAAAGCCGAAAGCCAACGACTCGTATCCGGATAGTCGGGTGCTTCGACGTATTCGAAGTACGCCTCGTCAACAACCACCATCACCTGCGCCGGCAGCTCGCTCAGGAAGGCCCGCAGGGGTGCGGCGGCCAGCCAGGTACCCGTCGGATTGTTCGGGTTTGCGATCCAGACCACACGGGTGCGCTCATTCACCAGCGCGGCCATTGCGTTCAGGTCGTGCCCGAAGTCCCGGGCCGGCGCGACGCGCGCCGTAGCCCCCACCGCCTGCGTCGCAATGGGATAGACCGCAAAGGCGTGCTCCGAGAAGACCGACTCGACCCCCGGCTGCAGAAAGGTGCGCGCCACGAGGTCTAGAACGTCGTTGGACCCGTTGCCGACCGTCACCTGTGCCGGGTCCAGATCATGGTGCTCGGCGATGGCAGCCCGCAGGGCGAAGGCCCCGCCGTCGGGATAGCGGCCAAGCTCCGCTGCGCAAGCCAAATAGGCCGCGCGTGCTGCCTCACCGCAACCGAGCGGATTCTCGTTGGACGCCAGCTTCACGGCAGCGCTGATGCCCAGCTCGCGCTCCAGCTCGGACACCGGCTTGCCCGGCACATAGGGCGTTAGGCCAGCAATCTGGGGGGCGGCGAGGCTCAGAAATGTGTGCTCAGCGCTGGGCATGGGCTTCTCATCAGTCGGCGATCCGGGTTATCGGGTGGGGCCCTGCAGGCACGAGGTCCGCGGCAGGCGCAGCAAGTGTGCTGAAGCGCCTTGTGCTGAGGCGATTGCTGTCAACTTTGGTATCACCTGCTTAGGCGATTGCCGGAAACTTTCATACCATCTGACAGCCTCGACGTCCGCCTTCGGCGTCGCACTCGCCGTCACTTAGCCCACTATGCTCCCGCCGGTACTCCTTGAAGGTGAACGTCAATTCGGCGTCATCTGGCCGGCGTCATTTTGTATGAAAGTTTCCGGCAAGCGCCTGAGACCGTGCTCCAGTCACAACACGGCCTCGGGGTAAGACCCCAGCACGTTGCACAGATTCGCGGCCGTCTTGAGCTGCACCAACGCGCCGGCCACGGTCGGATCGGTTCGGTGGCCGCAGATATCCACGAAAAAGACGTAGTCCCAGACACCCTGCCGAGAGGGGCGCGACTCGATGCGGGTCATGCTGATGTCCTGCTCAGCGAAGGGCGTGAGCAGTCGGTGCAGGCCCCCGGCCTCATTGCGGCAGGAGAGCAACAGGCTCGTCTTATCGCGGCCGCTGGGCGGTGCATCCTCGCGCCCGATAATCAGAAACCGCGTGGTGTTGCCGGGCTCGTCCTCGATGCGCTGTGCCAAGCTGCGCAGCTCATAGAGCTCTGCGGCGGCCTCGCCCGCGACGGCGGCGCAGTCGCCGGACCGCGATGCGAGCTTAGCGGCCTCGGCGTTGCTGCCGACGGCGATGCGCTCGGCGGTGGGGACATGACGATCCAGCCAGCCGCGGCACTGCGCAAGGGACTGCTGGTGGGAATAGACCTTGCGCACCGCACCGACTTCCGTCGCCCGGCTCAGCAGGTGATGGTGGATGCGCAGCATGACCTCGCCGGCAATGCGCAGCGGCGAGCGCGCGAACATATCGAGGGTGTGGCTCACGACACCTTCAGTGCTGTTCTCCACCGGCACAACGCCGAAGTTGCAGGAGCCGGCCTCGACCTCGCGGAAGATGTCGCCGATGCTGGCGAAGGGCTGGGTGCGCACGGAGTGCCCGAAGTGCTTGAGTGCCGCAGCCTGAGTGAAGGTGCCCTCGGGGCCAAGATAGCCCACCGACAGGGGACGCTCTAACGCCAGACAGGCGGACATGATCTCGCGGAAAAGTCGGGCGATCTCCTCATCATCCAGCGGCCCCGGATTCTGGGCCTTGATACGGCGCAGGATCTCGGCCTCGCGCTCCGGACGGTAGTAGTGCGTCGTCTGCCCGGCAGCGTCCTTGATCTTGGCGACTTCGCGGGCGCAGTCGGCACGCTCAGAGATGAGCCGCAGCAGCTCTGCATCGATGGCGTCGATGCGCTCGCGGATGGGGGCGAGGCGGTCTTCGCGGGTCATTGATCAGATCATTCGGCTCAGATCGTTGGGCTCAGAAGAAGGCGTCCTGATGAGTCCGCCCGCACTGCTCGCACCCGAGTCCCTCTGGCGAGACACGCAGGCCCCGGCCGCTCAAACAACCGCGGCCTCATCAGGCCAGCTCCCCACCCACCGTTGCATCGGCACCAAGACGGCGCACGGAGAGCACCCCGTTAATGTTGCCGAGCACCTGCACGGTGTGCTCCGGGCAGCGGCGGTCAACGTCGATGAGCGTGACGGCCACATCACCGCGGGAGCGGTTCAGCATGTCGATGATATTGAGCCCGGCCTCGGCGAGGTCCGTGGAGATCTGCCCCACCATATTTGGCACGTTGCGGTTCACCACGGCGATGCGATGCCCGCCGTTGCGCGGCAGCATGATGTCCGGGAAATTGACGGAGTGGGTGACGTTGCCATCCTCCAGATAGGCGCGCACCTGGTTGGCGACCATGACGGCGCAGTTATCCTCGGCCTCGCGGGTCGAAGCGCCCAAGTGGGGCAAGGTCACCACCCGCGGATGGTCCTTCAGCAGGTTGGACGGAAAGTCACAGACGTAGGCGTAGAGCTTGCCGCCATCCAGTGCCGTCACGGCGGCATCGTCGTCGATGATGCCGCTACGGGAGAAATTCAGCAGCACCGCGCCATCGCGCATGTTGGCGATCCGCTCGGCGTTGATCATGTGTCGGGTCTGCTCGGTGAGCGGCACATGGAAGGTGACGAAGTGGGAGCGTGCGAGCAGGTCATCCACGGACAGCGCTGCCTCCACATCGCTCTGGAGCTTCCAAGCCGCGCGCACCGTAATGCTGGGATCATAACCAATGACCTTCATGCCCAGTGACCTGGCGGCGTTTGCCACCAGAACGCCGATGGCACCCAGCCCGATCACGCCGAGGGTGTGCCCCGGCAGCTCGAAGCCGACGAACTGCTTCTTGCCCGCCTCCACGGCCTTGTGAATGGCCGCGTCGTCGCCCTCCAGACCGCGGGCGAATTTCGCCGCCTGCGCAATATTACGCGCGGCCATCAACATGCCTGCGAGCACCAGCTCCTTGACGGCATTGGCATTCGCTCCCGGTGCGTTGAACACGGCGATGCCGCGCTCGCTCATGTCGGCCACCGGAATATTGTTGACACCGGCACCAGCGCGGCCGATGGCCTTGACCGTATCCGGAATCGCCATGCCGTGCATATTGGCCGAGCGAACCAAGATGGCGTCCGGATGGGCCAGCTCGGATGCGACCTCGTAGGACTCCCGTGGCAGCTGGTTCAGGCCGGCGACGGAGATGTTGTTGAGAGTTTGGATTTTGAACATGGTCGAAGGAAGGGACTCATGGCTGATTGCTCGGGTTAGGACACTGCGCGGCCAGGCATCATTCCGGCGCAAGCAGCTACCCCCTCGTCCGCTCGAATTCGGCCATGTAGGCGATCAGCGCATCCACACCCGCCTCCGGCATCGCATTGTAGATGCTGGCGCGCATGCCGCCGACGGAGCGGTGGCCCTTGAGCGTCAGCAGGCCGGCGTCTTTCGCCCCCGCCAGGAAGTCCGCATCCAGGCTCGGGTCCGCCAGCGTGAAGGGCACGTTCATCCAGGAGCGGCAATCGGGCTGCACCGGGTTGGCGTAGAAGTCCGAGCCATCAATGGCAGCGTAGAGCTTTCCGGCCTTGCGCTGGTTGATCTCGGCCATGGCGGTGAGGCCGCCGAGCGCCTTGAGCCATTGGAACACGAGCCCCGCGAGGTACCAAGCATAGGTGGGCGGCGTGTTGTACATGGACTCGGCATCGGCGTGGGTCTTGTAGTCCAGCATCGCTGGGGTGCCATCGATGGGCTGGCCGATGAGGTCTTCGCGCACGATGACGATGGTGAGCCCGGCCGGGCCGATGTTCTTTTGCGCTCCGGCGTAGATAACGCCAAAGCGGGACACGTCGATGGGGCGCGAGAGGATGGTGGAGGACATGTCCGCCACCAGCGGCTTGTCCGTCTCTGGCACATACGGAAACTCGACACCCTCGATGGTCTCGTTGGGGGTGTAGTGCAGATACGCGGCATCGGCAGATAGAGCCAGCTCGCCCGGCGCCGGCGCACGGGTGAAGGTGCCGTCTTGCTCGGTGCTTGCGGCGACCTGCACGGCGCCGAAGCGCTTCGCCTCGGCAATGGCCTTCTTCGACCAGCTGCCGGTCTTGAGATAATCCGCCTTGCGCTCGGCGGGGCTCGCCCCACGGAGCAAATTCATCGGTGCCATCGCAAACTGCAGCGACGCACCACCCTGCAGGAACAGCACCTTGTAGTGCTCAGGCACGGCGAGCAACTCGCGTAAGTCCGCCTCTGCCTGCTGCGCGATGGACAGGAACTCCTTGCCGCGGTGGCTCATCTCCGCCACGCACATGCCGCTGCCCTGCCAGTCAAGCATCTCTTCCAGCGCCCGCTGGAGGACGGGCTCCGGCAGTACCGCCGGGCCGGCGCTGAAGTTGAAGGGTCTAGGCATGGTTCGGCTCCGTATTCAAAATGCTACAAGCGGGTGCGAGTCCAGGCGAACCGGCGTTTGCTTGGCGCCCCCGAAGCTCACGGCGACGCGCCGAGGGTGAACCGCAGAGAGCCAAGCGGCGGGGTTCACCCGCGCTGACCCGATGCCGGCGCCCCGCCCAGGTCAACCCGATTAGTCAGGGTCGGCATCACCGGACAACGTTTCGCCATCCTCAGCGTCGCCGCCCTCATCGTCCTCGCCGTTGAGCGCGACCACGCGCTCGATGCCGGCAAGCTTTTGGTCTTCGCCGAGGTTGATGAGCTTCACGCCCCAGGTGTTGCGACTCATGACGTTGATGCCGTCGACGGCGGTGCGCACCAGGGTACCCGCCTCGGTGATGAGCATGATCTCATCACCGGGGCGCACCAACACGGCGCCCACTTGCTCCGCGTTGCGCTCGCCGATGCGCATGGAGATGACGCCCTTGGTGCCGCGGCCCTTGGTGGGGAAGTCCTCCACCGGCGTGCGCTTGCCGTTGCCGTTGGCGCCCACGGTCAGCACCGTACCAGGCTCTGCAACAAGCAGCGAGATCACGCGCTGCCCCTCGTCCAGCGAGATACCACGCACACCGTGGGCGGTGCGCCCCATGGAGCGGACCTCGGACTCGTTGAAGCGCACCGCCTTGCCGGCGCTGGTGAACAGCATCATGTCTTGGCGGCCATCGGTGACGGCGACGCCGATCAGATATTCGTCTTCATGGAGGTCGATGGCGATGATGCCGCGGGCGAGCGGGCGCGAGAAGTCTTTCAGCGGCGTCTTCTTGACGGTGCCTTTGCTGGTGGCCATGAAGACGAAGCTGCCCTCTTCGTACTCCGGCACCGGCAGCGTCGCATTGATGCGCTCGCCCTGCTCCAAGGGCAGCAGATTCACGATGGGCCGACCGCGACCGCCGTAGCTGGCCTGCGGCAGTTCGTAGACCTTGAGCCAGTAAACCTTGCCGTGGCTCGAGAAGCACAGCACGGTGTCATGGCTGTTGGCGACGAACAGCCGGTCGATGAAGTCCTGATCCCTGGTGCTGGCGGCGCTGCGCCCCTTACCGCCGCGGCGCTGCGCCTGGTACTCAGATAAGGGTTGGGCCTTGACATAACCCGCATGGGACAGGGTTACCACCACGTCTTCCGGCGCGATGAGATCCAACAGGGTCAGGTCAGTTTGATCCTGGACGATCTCGGTGCGCCGCTCGTCGCCGTATTGTTCCTTGATGGCGGTGAGCTCATCACGGATCACTTGCATGAGCCGGTCGGGATTGCGCAGGATCTCCAACAGATCCCCGATCTTGTCCAGGATCTCCTCGAACTCCCGAACAATCTTGTCCTGCTCTAGGCCCGTTAGGCGCTGCAGCTGCAGATCCAGAATGGCGCGGGCTTGGCGCTCGCTCAGGCGATACTGCCCGTTATCCCCAAGCCCGAATCCCCGTTGCAGATCGTCCGGGCGCGTCTCCTCAGCACCGGCGCGCTCGAGCATGCCGGCGACGGCGCCCGGCGGCCAGGCGCGCGCCAGCAGCGCCTCGCGTGCCGCGGCCGGGCTTTCGGAGGCCTTGATCAGCGCGATCACCTCGTCGATGTTCGCCAGCGCGACCGTGTAGCCCTCCAAGATATGCGCGCGTTCGCGGGCCTTGCGCAGCTCGTAGATGGTGCGCCGTGTCACCACGTCGCGGCGGTGGCGCAGGAAGTGTTCCAGGCACTGCTTCAGCGTCAGGGTTCGCGGCTGGCCGTCCACCAGCGCGACCATGTTGATGCCAAACACCGTCTGCATCTGCGTGTGCTGGTAGAGGTTGTTCAGCACCACGTCGGGGTAGTGATCGCGCTTGATCTCGATGACCATGCGCATGCCGTCCTTGTCGGACTCGTCGCGCAGTTCCGCGATGCCCTCGAGCTTCTTCTCTTTGACCAGGTCGGCCATCTTCTCCAGCAGCCGGGCCTTGTTTACCTGGTACGGCAGCTCGGTGACGATGATGGCCTCGCGCCCGCTACGCTTCTCCGTCTCCGTGTGCGTGCGGGCACGTAGCTGCACACGGCCACGGCCAGTGCGATAGGCCTCGCGGATGCCGCGAATGCCGTTGATGATGGCCGCGGTCGGGAAGTCCGGCCCCGGGATCAGCTCCATGAGCCGCTCGTCGGTGACCAGCGGGTCCTCGATGATGGCGAGACAGCCGTCGATGATCTCGTCCAGGTTGTGCGGCGGGATGTTGGTCGCCATGCCGACCGCGATGCCGGCACTGCCGTTGACCAAGAGGTTCGGGAAGCGCGCCGGCAGGACCGTCGGCTCGGTCTCGGACTCGTCGTAGTTCGGGACGAAGTCGACCGTCTCCTTGTCCAAGTCATCCAGCAGCGTGTGCGCGATGCGCGCCATGCGCACTTCTGTGTAGCGCATGGCCGCCGGCGAGTCGCCATCCACTGAGCCGAAGTTGCCCTGCCCGTCCACCAGCATGTAGCGCATGGAGAAGGTCTGCGCCATGCGTACGATGGTGTCGTACACCGCCGTGTCGCCATGCGGATGGTACTTACCGATGACGTCGCCGACGACGCGCGCCGACTTCTTGTAGGGCTTATTCCAGTCGTTGCCCAGCACGTTCATCGCGTAGAGCACGCGACGGTGCACGGGCTTAAGACCATCGCGCACGTCCGGCAGCGCGCGACCCACAATGACGCTCATGGCATAGTCGAGATACGACTGGCGCATCTCGTCTTCGAGCCGAACAGATAGGACTTCTCGGGCGAAATCTGGCATGGGCGGGTAACGTCAGCGGGTCCGTCGGCAGACGGGCGGGGACAGCACAGCGGCAGGGCCGCAGGACGTGCGGCGCAACGGGCTCAAGCTGGCTTGCCGGACCTGAAAAAAGTCCGTAAGCATAGCATGATCAGCCCCCCAGAGGCCGCACGCCGCCGGTTGGAGACATCTGCGCTGTCGCGATTTTCGGCACCCTAGAGCCGGCCGCTCGTGAG
>CAZGCI010000044.1:0-31312 GCA_964524185.1 uncultured Thiohalocapsa sp.
CGGCCTGGATGCCGCCGGTATCGAGCAGGCGGTGCGACAGGAGATGGCGGCGCTGGACGTGGAGCCGGACCGACTCAAACGCCGCAGCATGCAGGCGGTTTAGCGCGCGGGCCAGTGCACGACGCGATCGCGTGCGAGCGCCAAGGCCGCTGGTCGGCCTGCGGCTGATCGATGGGGGCAGCTCAGGCTTCCTGTCGCGCCCGCGGCGCTTCGGTAAGTCGTCTTTCCTGGATAGCCTGGCGGCGCCCTGGCCCAGCTCAAGGCCAAGGACGACGCGCAGCGCTAGCGCGCCGAGGGGAGGCCGATCTACGTCATTGACGTCGAATTGAGCCGCGAAGGGCGCAGCGTGGTGGGCTTCGAAGTGGAGACCCTGACTGGCGGAGGCGGTAGCTCCCGACGCTAGGATACATCGGACGGGGCGCGGCCCTGCCGCGCCCGCAGGGCCAGATCCAACAGATGTGAGAGGCCGGCCAACGCCAGCAGCAGCCCAAGCCAGCCCCACCAGGCCTGGGTCAGCGCAGCGCGCGTGACGAGCAGCAGGAGCACGCCAGAGACCAACGTCGGCCAACTGGCGCGCAAGCCCGGGCCGAATCCATAGCGCCGCCGAAGCCACCAGAGCAGTGGGACCTCAGCGAGCATCAGCAGAATGATCAGGTCAACGATGAAGCCGGAGCGGAAGGCATCGGCGAGCAGGGGGCTGAGCAGGAGGTTGGGTCCACCCATTCAGGCCTCTCTAGCGAGGCGATGCCTCAGACCGACGAGGGACGAGGGCGCCGGCACGCCAGCGGGTCGTTCACGGGCCAGGGCCAAGGGCCGAGGGCCAAAGGAGGGGACACACAGTCCTGCCATCGGCCGTGGCGCCTCAGCCCTTTCCGCCTGCCGGCGCCTGGCACACGACGCCGCGTGGGAAAATTGACGCATGTGCAAACATCTGGCGCGATCTAGCAATCTAGGGCGCGCATTGCGCCACCGGGGGCGCGCAGCGCCGCGGGCATGGACGGGCCCTGGCCCGAGTGCGCAGGACATCTGCTGGCATCCAGGCGTGCATCCCAACCTGCATAGGCCCTAGGTTGCGATGTGACTAGGTGCGGCGCTCGTAGTCGTCGGCGAGAAAGCCTGTGGAGCTGCGAATGAAGCTCTTGAATCCCATCCATACGCTCAGCGTTGTGGAGTTCAGGATGTTGCCCATCATGCGCGCCATCGTCCCCAGCGCAACAAGCACAAACACCGAATAGATCAGGAGTGTCGCCGGCCACTCAAAGTCGAGGAGCTCGATGCCGGTCAAAGTTGCAACGAAATACAGTGTCAGAGATGCAAAGAGGGCAGCAAAGTATCCAATGATCACGGCGGGTATGACGGTTAACACCCTCGCAATCAGAACATCGTAATTCTTGACCTTGTGGTTGGCCATCGTGTTCACCTCACTTTGGGGTATGTAGTTATTATCGAATTGGCGCGCCGGCCGTGACCGTGGCCACGAGTGGTGCCCACGAGTGGCACCGGCAGCGGTTGCCAGGCGAGCTCGGATCGTGGCGGCTGACCTCAGCGGCGTCGCCGGGGCATCCGATACGGCAGCATATACTGCACGATTGGGGAGCGAAACCGGTTAAGCGACAGGCTTTCGTGCACCGCCGTGACCGGCCGGCCGAGCAGGTGCGTGGCGATGACTGAGCGCGAGTAGAATGGCGTGTCCTCCAGCGTCTTGGCCACCCGCGGCGGGCGGTCCGCGTCCGCTTGGCTGCTGCGCGGAACCTGCCAGATCGGCGTGCGCGGTAGGGGATGGTTCGGCGGCGGCTCGAAGGCCTCCGCACCCTGAGCGCTGAAGCGCAGGGCCATGGACTTCGGCCCGCCGTGACGTCGATCCATGTTGTAGAGGATGGCGCTTTCCTGCTCCCCCAACTCGGCCCTGGACCAGTCCCAGTAGACGAACCCGTCTTCGATGGGCTCATCGCCCCAGTTGCGATCGAAGTAGGCGTGGCCGCTCCAGCGCAGCGCCGGCTGCTGTAGCGCCACCTCCACGCGGGCGCTCGGCGCCACCGGACTCCAGCGGTGGCGGCCGGCCTCGTCCAGCGTGAACACCTGTTCGTTGAGGAAGTGCGGGGTGACAGCCACACGGCCGCGGACCCGCTGCGGGATGGGGGTACCACGCTCGTCGATGGCGACGGTCAGCCCAGCGTCCGCGTCCCAGTCGAGCCGGCTCGGGCCAATGCTTAGGCCCGATGGGCGTTGTGCCAAGGCGCTGGCCGGGCGCTCTGTCATGGTCCAGCGGCGCTCCTTGCCGTAGAGGCAGACGTTCAGGGAGACATAGTCCCGCGGGTCGTCTCGACCCCGGCGCCGGCCCTTGAAGTAGTACGGCGAGAAGACGCTGCCGATGAAGGCGATGAGGGTCAGCCCGTGATGCCCGTCATCGCTCAGGGCGTCGACGTACCACCAGGCGTAGCCGCCCGCTGGCACCTCGAGTCCGAAGTCGGCGGCGGCCAGTACGGTGCTCTGCGTCACGAGCGCCGCCGCCGGCGATGGCGCACTAGCAAGGTTAGCTCTGTCACCGAGAACCACAAGATGCCAGCGAAGACCATCGTGTAGGGGACGTAGCGGAACGGGGTCTCCCCGTCTTGGCTGGGGAAGGCGCTGAGGGTCATCCCCACCACCAAGCCGCCCCAAAACAGGACTGCGGCGATGGGGATCGGCCGCCCGCGAATGGTGAACGGCTCGGCGCTGCGCTCCGTTGGCAGCGGCGCGGGCTCCGCCGGGGCGCTCGACGCGGTCGCCGCAACCGCAGGTGACGGGCTGCTGCCTGCGCTCGGGCCGGCGCTCGCGTGTGTCTCCGGGACGGCGGCGACCATGGCCGACACGGGGTAACCGCACTTTGGGCAGGCGGGGGCGGCGTCGGAGACGCGGGCGCCGCACTCTGGGCAATCGATCAGGGCCATTGGGGTGACTCCAGTTGCTGCGGTGATGCTGACGCGGTCGTCGCCCAGCACATCACGCGACACATCACTGGCGCGGCAAACCGGGCAGACGGTTTATATAGGCCCGTCCCCGTCGGGCGGCCGGCCGCCCCATTGAGGTTGGGCGGCTCGCCCGGCATCGGGCCATCAGGTGCCCGGCCACGGCCGAGCATCGATAACCCCTAAGTCAACCAGGAAGCGCCCGCACAGGCATTGGCGCAGGTCATGGCGCTTGCAATCCTCGCCGACCAAACCCGAAAAGCTGGGGCAGGGGAACCCCCGCACCAGCCCCCAACGCCAGCAACTAGATTTGTTGACCGCGCCAGATGTTTGCAGATGCGCCAAGTTTTTCGCGACGCGTCGCGTGCTAGGCCCCGACGGGGAAAGGGCCGAGGCGCAACGCTCATGCCAGGGCTGTGCGTGTGCGCCTCGGCCCTAGGCCCTCGGCCCTGGCCCGTGACCAAACCGCTGGCGTGCCGGCGCCCTGGTCGCCCGTCGGTCTGAGGCATCCGCCTCGCCAGCCCCTAGGCGCTAGCTCCCAGCCGCTCTCCGTGCCCGAACCATGTCTTGCAATACTGCCTCCGCCGCTTGGCTGCCGGACAGCGCCGCCATCGGCACCCCCGCCCCAGGGTGCGTGCTGCCACCCGCGAGGTAAAGGCCCGGCACCTTAGTGCGGGCGCCGGGGCGCTGAAATGAGGCTCGCCAGCCGTGCGACGCGCGCCCGTAGAGCGCGCCGCCGGTGGCCGGAAACAGCTGCTCGAACTCGGTGGGCGTCGTGGCATGGCAGGCGTCGTCCGGGTGCTCCAGCGCCAGGCCGCAGCGCTGCAGCAGGGCGTAGGTGTCGTCACGGCAGCGGGCGATGTCCGCGGGTGTGAAGGCATAGCGATCGCCGATGGCTGGGGCGTTCACCAGCAGCAGCAGACGCTCCGGTTGTCCGCTGAGCGCTGCTGTATCGGCAGCGGTGGCACCGCGATCCTGCGCGCAAACATACACCGTTGGCGACTGCGGGAGGCGCTGGCGGCCAAAAATGTCCCTGAACTCGGCCGGATAATCGTCGCAGAAAAATACCGAGTGGCGCACCAGCGGCAGGCCCGCGGTGGTGGCAACCAGGTTCCAGGTGAGTGCCGATAAGGAACGATCCGTCGGCGCCGTCGGCGCTGCCGCCCGCACTGCATCGCCACCGAGCAGGCCAGCGCCGAGGGCGCTCACATCCCCGTTGAACACGACCGCATCGGCTTCCAAGCGCGCACCGTCCGGCCCGGCGAGCCGCACCCCGGAGACGCGGCCGTTGCGGACCTCGATCTCGGCCGCCTCGGTCGCGTAGCAGATCTCTGCGCCGTGGCGGGCGGCGAGTCGGGCGAGGGTGACCGCGAGTTGGTGCATGCCGCCCTCCACGAGCCAGACGCCGTCCTGCTCCACGTGGGCGATGAGCATCAGGGTGGCGGGCGATAGGAACGGCGAGGAGCCAGCGTAGGTGGCATAACGGCCGAACAATTGCTGTAGCCGCTGATCCCGAAAGTGCTTGCCCAGCGCCTTCCAGAGCGTGCCGTAGGGCTTGATGTGGAGCATGCCGCCGAGACCCTCGCGCCCCACCCGTTGCGTGAGGCCGAGCGGGTTGGTCTTGCTCGAGCTAATGAAGGGGCCTTTGAGGGTGTTGTAGATCCGGCGCGCCTCGTCGCTGAAGGCAAGGAAGCCGTGTGCATCGCGGGCGCCGCTGAAGTCGCCAATGGCGTCCGCGCTTTGCGCCAGATCCGCAAATAGGTCCAGGTGTCCGCTGTCGTCCCAGGCGTGGCGTGCAATCAGCTCCGCGCGGGCCAGGCTCAGCTCCGCGTCGAGGGAGGTGCCGGCAAGCGCGAAGAGGGCCTCGAAGACCCAGCGCATCGTAAACACCGTGGGTCCGGCGTCGATGCGCGCGTCGCCGACTGGCACTTCGCGCATCTTGCCGCCGGGCGCGGCGGCGCGCTCTAGGACCGTTACGGCGGCGCCCTGCGCAGCGAGGGCGACGGCCGCTGCCAAGCCGCCCACGCCGGCACCGATGACGATCACGCGTCTTTGCTCTGGCATTTGCTCGTTCTCTGCTCGACCACACGCAACAGCGCCGGTCTCGGCTCGGCCGCTCCGGCTGGTCGTCACTACTCTAGCGACTGCCCTCGCCGGCTGCACTGCGCTGGGGCAGGGTCAGCGTGCCCCGGGCCCTGTGGCATTTGGTGGTGTGGTTTTGCGCGGTAGGCCGCCGCCGCATGCTGTTGCATGGGCGGAGCGCCCACACTGGCTGGGGCGCCCAGGCGGGAGGGCGGCGAGGTCGCACCTGAAACGGCACCAGCCGGGGCCAGCAGTGCGCGCGGGCGGCGGCTGGGATCGGGTGAGTTCCGGGCAAGCCGAGAACTGGCAGCACACAAAAGTGCGCCGGCCTGACCCCCGCCGCGCGGGCGGTCGGCGACCGCAGCGCGTAAGGGGATCAGGCCGGCGTTGTCTCGGCGAGCCTTGCGTCTCGGCCGATGGTGAGGACGCCTTTGTCAATTGACCTAGGGTCAGTCGTCGGGTCCTCAGGCCGGTTGCTGGTGCAAGACCGGCCTCAGTGCTGTGCTGGTATCAGCCGCCCCAGCTATAGGAGGGCAACGAGAAGACCATTGCATGCACGCCGAGGGCGATGATTAGCACCGCGAACAGAATCGGCATCAGCCAGGTGGCGGGGTTCAGGATCAGCCACACTTTCCAATCGTCTTGGGGATTCTTCGGGCGCGGGATTTCCGGTTCGGCCATGGTATTGCTCTCTGTCGTGTTGTTCAGGAACGGTCTCGGAGCGAGACTGGATCAGATGATCGGAACTCGATCAGAACCAGGGCTTCCAAGCCAGGACCAGGAAGTGCGCAGCGGCGGCGAGGCCGGCGAACGTGGTGTAGACGATTTTAAACTGCTCGTGGAACTCTTTTGCTTGCTCAACGGTGAGCCCGGAGAGGGATGTGTCGGCCATTCTGATTTACCTCAGGAACGGTTTATGCCAGTGCCACCAATGAAGGGGCGGCGGTTCTGCCGCGCCGCAGCGAGCGACGGCGGCGAGAAACTCGTCTGCTGATTACTCGGCGGGAGCGGCCGGGGCAGGCGCGGCAGCAACAGGGGCTGCATCGGAGCCGCGAGCGGACCACTTATAATCGTCGAGCGAGAAGACCATGGTGTGCACGCCCAGCGCGATGACCAGCACCGCGGCGAGGATCGGCACCAACCAGACGGCTGGGTTCAGCACGAGCC
This sequence comes from uncultured Thiohalocapsa sp., assembly GCA_964524185.1. Taxonomy (GTDB): domain Bacteria; phylum Pseudomonadota; class Gammaproteobacteria; order Chromatiales; family Chromatiaceae; genus Thiohalocapsa. The sequence goes on from CAZGCI010000044.1 coordinate 6,198, forward strand.
AGATCCGGTAGTCCTGCTCTTTCGGCTTGTAGTTGAAGACGTCTTGGAACATTAGATAAACCTCGTGTTAGATCGTTAGAACCAGGGCTTCCAAGCCAGCACCAGGAAGTGCGCGGCGGCGGCGAGGCCGGCGAACGTGGTGTAGGTGATCTTGAATTGCTCGTGGAACTCTTTCGCTTGATCGGGCGTGAGGCCCGACAGGCTTCTCGGTTCTGCCATTGCATTACCCTCCGTCTGGGTTGACCGGCGAGTCGCTGCTGAACTGTCTCATCAGCGCCTGCCGAGATGGTCGGGGCCATTGACGACCCGTTGCTTCCATGGAGCGGTGAGTCTGTGCCGCGGTTGGCGACCGTGTCCCCCGTTCCATGGCTGTCAGTGTAGCTTGACAGATTCTGTTGTCAAGCTAGGTTCACAGTTTTTTGACAAGGTTTTGTGCGGCGGGGCCTCCGCCCGCCAGATTGCTTGACCGCGACAGGTGTTTGCAGAGGCGTCAAGTTGGTCACGCCGCGCCTGTGCTCGGCGCCGGCAAGGGGAGGGGCCGAGGGCGGAGGCGCAATCGCTGACGCCACGGGCGCTGCAGCGGCGGAGCTCGCGGCGAGGGGTGCGCGCGTGCCCCGCGGCGCTGCCCCCGCCGTGAGTCCAGCCCCGGTGACGCGTTACAATCCCGCGTTGACCCGAGATCTGATAGATCCCCACCCAGCGCGGAGCAGTGATCACCATGAGCGGTCCGTCTATCGACGAGTTAAAGCAGCTATGGATGCGGGAGGTGTTGCCGAAGCTCCTGCCCTTCGCCGACGCGGCCACCAAGGAGCTGCCGCTGGTTCGGTTGCTGCGCCTGTCGCTGTTCCAGGCCTCGGTGGGCATGATGATGGTGCTGCTCTACGGCACCATGAACCGCGTCATGGTGGTGGAGAAGGGCGTGCCGACCTGGCTCATTTCCACCATGGTGGCCTTGCCAGTGCTGGTGGCGCCGTTTCGGGCGCTGATCGGCTTTCGCTCCGATGTGCATCGCTCCGCCTTCGGCTGGCGCCGGGTTCCCTTCGTCTTGTACGGCACCCTGATGCAGTTCGGTGGCCTGGCGGTGATGCCGTTTGCGCTGCTGCTGCTGGCGGAGGGCGGCCAGGTGCCGGAGGTGGTGGGCTGGATCGCAGCGGGCGCCGCCTTCCTGGTTGCCGGTGCGGGCATGCACACGACCCAGACCGCCGGCCTGGCGCTGGCAACGGATTTGGCCACCGAAGAGAGCCGCCCGCGTGTGGTGGCGCTGTTGTTCGTCATGCTGCAGGTGAGCATGTTGGTGGCGGCCTTGCTTTACGGCCTGGTGTTGACGGATTTCAACACGATGAGTCCGGAGGCTGGGAATCAACGCCTCATCGGCGTGCTGCAGGGTGTCGCGCTCTTGGTGGTCGGGTTGAACGTGCTGGCCATGTGGAAACAGGAGTCGGTAAACATGGAGCGTGCTGAACAGGCGCTGGCCGAGAAGGCTGCTGACGCGCCGCTGCCGAGCTTCATCGAGACCTGGCAGCGCTTCGTCAGCGGCGGCAGCGCCGCGCGGTTGCTGCTGGCGCTGGGTTTGGGCACGGCAGCGTTCAGCATGCAGGAGATTCTGCTCGAGCCCTACGGTGGGCAGGTCCTCGGGCTGACGGTGGCGCAGACGACGCGGCTTACTGCCGTGTGGGCCTTCGGTACGCTGTTGGCCTTCGCGCTCACCGCGCGCCTGCTCGCGCGCGGTGCCGTGCCGAACCGCATCGCCCTGTACGGTACCCTCATCGGCGTCCTGGCCTTCGCCGCCGTCATCGCTGCCGACCCGCTGCACTCGCCCCTGTTGTTCCGCTTCGGCGCCTTCCTCATCGGTTTCGGTGGTGGGTTGTTTGCGGTTGGCACGCTGACTGCGGCCATGGCTATGGCCCGCGGCGGTCAGAGTGGACTGGCGCTCGGCGCCTGGGGGGCGGTGCAGGCGACCAGTTACGGGCTCGCCGTCGGTTTCGGCGGCGCCTTGCGCGACATCTTCGCGGCCGTCGGTAGCTTCGGCTTACTCGGCCTCGAATGGGGCGGCTCCGCCCTCGGCTACACCCTAGTCTACGCCCTCGAGATCTTGCTGCTGATCGTGACCTTGGTGGTGCTGGTTCCGCTCGCTTTACGTCCCGCCGCCGGCGAACAGTCGCAGGAGAAGTTCGGTATTGCCGAGATGCCTTGAGGGTGGGGAATGCGGAGCTGCGGACCTGCGAGCGACCGGCGTATCGAGCCGATCGTCGGCCTTAAAGGGCCGAGGGCCGAGGGTGGGGACTCGCGCTCGGGGGCCAGCCTTGGCGCCTCGGCCGATGCCAGGACTGTGTGTCCGCGCCTTGGCCCTTGGCCCTGGCCCGTGAAGGGCCCGCTGGCGTGCCGGCGCCCGAGTCGTTCGTCGGTCTGAGGCAACGCCTCGCTACGCTCTGACTGTTTTGCTTGCCTGGCCAAAGCATGGCGGGTGGGGCTCCACTTCAAGCACGCCCAGACCCAACGGTCGAAACACCGCTATTGCATCGCAAACGGGTGCACCACGCCTTGGGCGCAGCGGGAGCGCGCATCATCGGGTGCGGTGTGTCTAAGGGTGTTCTCGGTGAGGGGGCTTGATCTAGAGACAGTCGACCGCGGGTGCGCGTCCGGTGTCTTCGGAGGGAAGCGCCGTTCCGCGCCCTCTGGAGGGTTTGCAGAACGTAGAACGGCGCTGTGGCGTCGGTTGGCAGATGCGTCCGTGGAGAACGGACAGCGTCTGCCTTAGGGGATGCTCAGCCAGCGAGGAAGTTGTACTTCGCGCTGTTCAGGACGAAGTTGTGTACTGCCAGCGCAATCAGCAGCACAGTGAACAGAATCGGCATCAACCAGATACCGGGGTGGCAGACCGTCCAGATCTTCCAATCGTCTTCCGGGTTGCGCGGACGGGGTAGTTGTTGCTCAGCCATGGTGTAGCCCTCGGGCAATATAGCGTGATTGGAGTGGTTGGAAATGCTGGTTCGTTAGAACCAGGGCTTCCAAGCCAACACCAGGAAATGTGCCAGCGCGGAGATGCCTACAAACGTTGTGTAGACGATTTTCCACTGCTCGTGGAACTCTTTCGCTTGTTCGGGAGGAAGACCCATCATCTCGCTTACCCTCGCTTGAAGTTGTCGTTTACCGCCGTGTTGCGTCGGCGGGTCGGTCGCAGCGCCTGACGGCCACTGACGAATCGCTTACTGAGCCACCGGAGCTGCCGGAGCAGCTGCCGCCGGCGCGGGGGCTGCCGGTGCCGGAGCAGCTGCCGGAGAGGGCGCTGCCGCGACCGGGGCTTCCTCGGCTTCGGCCAGGAAGTTGTACTTGCTGCCCTCGCCGAGCACCGTGGCATGGACGGCCAGCGCGATCAGTAGCGTTGCGGCCAGGATCGGCAGCAGCCAGACGCTCGGATGGACTATCGTCCAAATCAGGTAATCCTGTTCTTTCGGCTTGTAGTCGAGAACCTTTTGGAACATTGCTCAAACCTCGCTCAGTGTCAGAACCAGGGCTTCCAGGCCAGCACCAGGAAGTGCGCAGCGGCGGCAAGGCCGACGAACGTGGTGTAGACGATTTTCCACTGCTCGTGGAACTCCTTCGCTTGCTCCGGGCTCAAGCCGGATAGGCTCTTTTGTTCTGCCATGGGTCCGCCCTCCGTAAGGGTCGTGGGTTATGCCGCCTGCCGGCGGCGGTTCGTCGCGGCCGCGCGGCCGCTTGCTCAGAGCGTTGGCGGGTCGGTGCCGCCTAGTCAGTAGCCTGTTGCGAGTACGTAACCGTCAGGCGTCAGTTTAGCTAGACATACGAGGTTGTCAAGGAAGCCTGACAAGTAATTTTACGTAAACCTCGCCGTCTGCCCCGCGACCGCGATTGCGCAGGGATTTATAAGCCGAGATGTCCTGGCGCGGCGATGCCCCAGGCCGCGAGCGACTGCGGCGCCGGCACGCCCGCGGGTCGTTCAGTGGCGAGGGCCGAGGTCTCGGACCCGCAGCCCTGGCGTCAGCGGTTGCGCCTTGGCCTTTCCCACTGCCGTTGCCTGGCACAGGCTGCGGCGTTGAACCTAAGAAGCGCAGTTGACCGCTTCAGGGTGTTTTGACATCGCTGTGCGGCCGGCGATGTTTGCGCGCTCGGCACGTCACCCACTGGGTGCGCCGCGCGACGCTCGCCCAATGACCTCCACTTGGGCACGCCCCCTGGGGCACGCCCCGCGGGGCGCCTGGCAGCTGACAACGCCTCGCACTAGAGCGACTCGTCCTCGTCGTTGTGCCTTGCCAGCCGTTATGCGATCAAGCCCGCGGGACGCACCCTGACGACCGTCCAGCTGCGCTTTTTTCGGGCTGAACGCTTGGTGCATCTGCAGTGATCTGGCGCGCTCACGCGCTCTCGTGGCAGTGACGTCCTGCGTGGGGTCCTCTTGTGCGTTGCCGTGGATCGAGCGCACGGACTCAAGGCCGAATTGCCTCCCGCGCTGCGCGCCGTCTCGGCACACCCATGTGTCGATCCCTCGCCAGTCTGGGGCATCCAATGCACGTAGTGATACGTATACTTTCGCAAGACAGCAGACGGGGCATTCACTGCGGATGCCTGGCGGACCGCTGACGACGGGGATGCGCGCCCACAGCGCGCCCGGCCGTTGCCTCGTCCGGCTGTCTGACCGACTGGCAAGGCGGCGCCGGTTCGCTATGCTGGTGGGAGAGCAACGCTGAAAGCCCTAACACCGCCCCTTCAGGCGCTGACACGTAAGAACAGGTCAATGACTGGTCCAGGACCAAACTCGCCCATGCCCGGTGTCGCTAAGTGTTCGACTGGGATCCGTGGGCTCGACGAGATCACGGGTGGCGGGTTGCCGCGGGGTCGACCTACGCTGGTCGCAGGCGCGGCCGGCTGCGGCAAGACCCTACTAGCGATGGAGTTCATTGTACGCGGGGCGCGGGACTTCGATGAGCCCGGGGTGTTTGTGGCGTTCGAGGAGAGTGAGACGGAACTGATCGCCAACGTGGAATCACTCGGATTCTCGTTAGACGCGCTGGTCGATGACCACAGAGTCGCGCTGGACGGCGTGCAGCTCGAGCGCAGCGAGATCGAGGAGACTGGTGACTACGATTTGGAAGGACTGTTCGTCCGTCTAGGCAGCGCGATCGACACGGTGGGCGCGCGGCGCGTGGCGCTGGACGGACTCGATGCGCTGTTTGCCGCTCTGCCGAGCGAGGCGATCGTGCGTGCTGAGCTTCGGCGTCTCTTCCGCTGGCTGAAGGCCCGAGGCATGACCGCCGTCATTACGGGGGAGCGGGGCGAAAAAGCGCTCACCCGCCATGGCCTCGAGGAGTACGTGAGCGATTGCGTCATTTTCCTCGACCATCGCGTCAATCACCACGTCGCCACACGCCGCTTGCGGGTGGTCAAGTATCGCGGCACGCGGCACGGTACCAACGAATACCCTATCCTGATCGACGAACACGGTTTCAGCGTACTGCCCATCAGTTCGCTGGGACTCGCGCACCGCGTCTCCGTCGAACGTGTATCGACCGGAATCGTGGGCCTCGACGAGATGCTCGGGGGCCAGGGTTTCTACAGGGGCAGCAGCATTTTGCTGTCCGGCAATGCTGGCGCCGGCAAGACCAGCCTGGGTATCGCCTTCGCGGACAGCATCTGTCGCCGTGGCGGACGGGCGCTGTATTGGTCGTCCGAGGAGTCCCCCGAACAGCTGCTACGGAATATGTCCTCGATCGGGTTCGATCTGAAACCTCATCTCGACAACGGACGACTCTATTGCCACGCCGTGCGCCCCACGCTGTATGGATTGGAAAACCATCTGGTGCGCCTGCACCAGCAAGCTTCCCGAGCCCTTGCGAACGTTTATCGGCGACATCTCAAGCACCGAGCCTGTTCTGATCGGTCCCGACCTTCAGCCGCGAAGCTGACGGCAACTCATCCAGCAGGAGAACGCCATGCATGCCACCGACCAGCCCATATCTGGCGTCGTTGCGGAGGCGTCGACTGCTGCGGATGAAGTGCTGATGGATCCGGATGCGATGGACCCAAGGGCCAACGGGCTTGGCTATGCCCTGACCCTCTATGTGGCGAGCCTGACCCCGCGCTCCGTTGACGCGCTGAAGGCCATCACAGCCCTCTGCGAGAAGCATCTCAAGGGTCGATACACCCTTGACGTCATCGATATCTATGAGCGTCCGTCGCTGGCGAAGCGTGATCAGATCCTCGCGGCACCGACGCTCATCAAGCGATTGCCGCTACCGCTGCGACGCCTGATCGGCGACATGGCCGACGAGCACCGTGTCCTTTTGGGCCTCGACCTGTGCGGGAAAGGGAACGGCATCCATCAGGACTGACCAACGCCCATGCCGCAGCGCCGCACCGCCAGCACCGACCATTCGGCCGATACGCCACCCGCGCGCAAGCACCAGGCGCTGATCGCCGAGAACCTGGAGCTGCGCGCGCGCCTCGCGGAAGCCGAAGACGCCCTGCGCGCGATTCGCGAGGGCGAGGTGGATGCCGTGATTGTCAGCGGCAGTAAGGGCGATCGCGTCTTCTCCCTGTCGGAGACCGAGAACCTGCATCGGCTCATGGTCGAGACCATGGACGAGGCAGGACTGGCCATCTCTGCGCAAGGCCTCCTGCTCTACGTCAATGAGCGCGCGGCGGCGTTGCTCCAACGCGGGCGGAGCGGCCTGCTCGGTCACTCCATACAAGAGTTTGTGACTCCAGCCGACGTCCCGCGGTTACGGCGGCTTTTGGAGGCTTGCGACGCGGGCACTGCCGATGACCGCATCGTCTTCCGTGCGGCTGGCGGGGCCGAGGTGCCCATGCATCTTTGGGCGAATCGGCTGCCTCGGCCGGGGGAGACGGTGATCTGCCTGGTCGGCACCGACCTCACTCGGATCGAGGCCGACCAAGCACTCCTGGCGGAGCTCCGGGCACACCAGCAAGCACTGAAGGCCTCAAAGGCGGAAGCCTTGAAGCGCATGTCGCAGGCCTTAATCGCACGCGAGCAAGCCGCGCAGTTGGCGCAGTCGTTGCGCGAAGGGGATGAGCGGAAAGACCGGTTCCTCGCCATCTTGGCGCACGAGCTGCGCAATCCGCTCGCCCCCATTCGCAACGCGTTGGACATCCTGAAGCAACAGGATGCCGGCTCGCAGGACGCCATCGCGGTCCGCGAGATGATGGAGCGGCAACTGGAGCACTTGGTTCGACTCGTCGATGACCTGATGGAGGTCTCCCGCATTACCCACGGCAGGATCGAGCTCCGAAAGGAGCACGTTGCGCTGAAGCGCGTGATCGAGAGTGCGGTCGAAACCGTCCGCCCGGTGCTGCAGACCACTGGCCAAAAGCTCCTGGTGGATCTCCCGCCGGGCGGCCTGTGGCTCGAGGGTGATCCGACCCGTCTGGTGCAGATCTTCGCCAATCTGCTGCATAACGCGGTCAAGTTTACCGGCGCCGGTCAGTCGATTTGCATCCAGGCTCAAGTTGAGCCGGAAGGGGTGGTTGTGGTGTCGGTCGAGGACGCCGGCGCCGGGATCGCAGCGGCCTTGTTGCCGCACGTGTTCGAGATGTTCACGCGCGGTGAGCGGTTCCCATCGCAGAGCCGCGACGGCCTCGGCATCGGGTTGACGCTGGTTCAGCAGCTCGTGCAGCTCCACGGTGGGCGGATCGAGGCCTACAGCGCCGGACCTGGCCAGGGGAGCGCGTTTCGGGTCCATCTGCCGCTCGTCGCAGGCGATACAACTGCCTCAGGTGACCCTGCAGCAAAGTCCCCGGGCAACGCAGACGCCATCGCCGGGCGCCGCATTCTGGTGGTCGATGACAATCGGGACGCCGCAGCCAGTTTGAGCACGCTGCTCGCGCTCAACGGTGCGGACGTCCGCGCGGTGAATGATGGCGCTTCCGCGCTGGCCGCGCTCGAAACCGATTTGGCTGCGGTGGTGATCCTGGACATCGGCATGCCCGACCTCGACGGCCACGAAGTGGCGCGCCGCATCCGCGCCCGTCGTGACTGGGACGGCATCCGTTTGATCGCGATGAGCGGGCTAGGTCAGGCGGCCGTCCGGCAGCGCTCCATCGCTGTTGGATTCGATCAGCACCTGATCAAACCGGTGCCATTCGACGTCCTCCTTGACGTGCTGGCGTCGCCGTCAGGCGGCGGCAGTCTGCGCTCCCCTGTGCCAGACGGCAGCGGACTTTCGGGCTGCGACATCGCGGTTGTCCGCGCGCTCGTTGCGGACGAAGCCGAATGCGACACGCCGGCCGCAGTCGCCTCTTCCCTAGTGCACGACCTGGCACAGCCTTTGACATCAGCCGGTTGCTTTGCGCTGGCGGCGCGCACCCTGGCCGCCAAGTCGGGCGGAGGGGGCGCCGCCGTAAGCGACGCGCTCGAAGGGCTGGAACACCAGGTACAACTCGCACACGGCATCCTGGAACTGCTGCGTGGCGTCCTGTCGCAGTCCGAGCCTGGCGCAGGCGGCTGGAATGATGGCTAGCGCACGGCTGTAGCCACGATTTGGCATGGGTTTGAGCAACTGGAAGGGATTGCGGTCAAGCGGGCAGCGGACATCGGCCGCCTGTTGCATGAAGCGCCAACGACGCTCACGCCAGCGCAGGATGACGAGTCCGTATAATGCCCTTATGGCCAGCCGTTCGGCAGGCTGCCGACCGGAGGCAGCTCCGGCATCGGACCTGACAGATTGATCCTAGGGGATTGAGATGAGCAGCGAACCCGTTGCGTACGTCGTCGACGACGATGCTGCGCTGCGTGACTCCCTCTGCATGTTGTTGGAATCGGTCTCTATCCGCTGCCTGGCATTTTCCAGCGCCGCGGAGCTGCTGCACTCCGGTGCGCTGAAGCAGATGCGCTCCGCGTGTCTGATCGCCGATGTGCGCATGCCCGGGATCAGTGGCATGACGCTGCTGGAGCGCTTGCGCGAGCTGGGCGTCAATATTCCGACGATTGTCATCACCGCCTACGGTGACATCCCGATGGCGGTTCGAGCCATGAAGCTCGGTGCCGTGGACTTCATCACGAAGCCCTTCAACGCACAGGCCGTGCTGGAGCTGGTGCAGGCGACCCTCAACGACGCTGGGCCCCTGGACGCACTGAACAGCGAAGCGCCGGCCGAAGAGGCGCTGGCTCTCCAGGAGGACGAACCACTGCAGCGGTATCGAAGTCTGACCCCTCGGGAACGCCAGGTCTTCCAGCACATCACAACCGGCAAGACCAACCAGATGGTGGCCGACGAACTGGGCATCAGCGTGCGAACCGCCGAGTTCCATCGTGCGAGGGTCATGAAGAAACTGAAGGCACAAAACCTTGCGCACTTGACGCTCACGCGTGTCAACCTTCAGGATCACCTGTCGGGCTCGGTAGAGCGCGATCAGTAGGCCAGAGACGCAGGCCCGGAGCTGGGGCGGCGTCTCCCGGCGGTGCTGGATCACGCGTCACCCGAGCCCAGCGCAGAGATCCTCACAGATTCACCACAACCTCGGATTGAAATCATGGCCTTACCCAAGAATGTCGGTGCCCGCGACCGCAATATCCGCATCATCGTCGCAACGGTGCTGCTCGTGCTGAGCTTCATTGTCGGCAGCGTGCCCTTGAAGATGCTGCTCTCGCTCGTCGCCTTGGTGTTGCTCGTGACGAGCTTCACACGCACCTGCCCTGCCTACATCGCCCTGAAGATGGACACCAGTAAGGGCGGCACTGAGTAAGCGACCTCGGGGCGCGCCGGCCCCGCCTGAGCGCGCAAAACACGCCGCGATGTGCCGGCACCGGCGACGCCCCCTTCACCCCGCAAACCCCATCCACTCTCGCGAGGCGATGACGTAGACCGACGCGCGACAACGACATCGAGGGCAACCGGTCTCGGGATCTCCGCAGCGAAGCACTAGGCGCTGTAGAGCTCTGCCAGCGCCGGATAGGCGGCGAGATCACCGCTCACATCCTCGATCTCAAACCGCACGAACAACGACTCCGCCAACCATCCTTCGCCACGGGCACCGCGCTGGGCGCGATGGTGGGCCGTGTCGCCGTAAGCAAAGGCGCGCATCTCCGGCAGTGCGGTCCAGACACTGAAGGTGGCCAGGGTCAGCAACGGATGCTCGCCGAAACCGATGTGATAGACGCAGCCGGCTGCATCGCGCAGGTCGCGACGGATGGCCGGCACGCCTTGCCAGAAGGCCTGCGCGTGTCGGCGCTGTACCCGCGCGTGGGTGAGCACCGCAAAGGGGTGCTGACCAACGCGCTCACCGGAATAGGCGAATGGCTCCGCGCCGTCCCAGGTGCCGTGGCCGCTGGCCGGTCGCAGCCGAAAGTGCAGTGACTCGCAGGCCGGGCCGGCCACCAGCCGCCACAAGCGGCTCTGCCGCAGCTGCGCCGTGGCGGCGGGATCATCGAGGGCGTAGTAGAGGCAGTATCGCCGGAAGTCCGGCACAATGGAGAAGCCGTCCTTGCCGCCGCAGCCTAACAGGCGGATATCGCCCGGCGGCAGGGCGTGATCCCGCACCCAGCCTTGGAACCCCATCAGCATGAAGGCCGCCGGCGCCCAGCGCGGGCGGTAGCGGAAGAAGCTCAACTGGACTTGTCGGTGGGGCGGCGATGGAGCTTCGTGCACGAACAGCATCCTTGGGTCGACGGCGCTTAAGTCGACGGCGCTGGGCGGTGCGAGCGGCCGACCTCAACGCTGCGCCGTCGCCCCCGAGGCCGATTGCGGTCCCGGTGTCGATGGGGCAGCTGCGGTTTTGCCCCGCCGCCGGCGCCCCCGGGGTCGGCTCAGGTGGTTTTGGCGTCCTTGGTGGCGGCCTTTTGCCAGGGCGATACGATGCCGAGCAGGTGCGCCATGTCCTTGAAGAAGATGCGCACATGCGCGGCCGGTTTGGCCTTCACCAGCTTTTTGTGCATGTAGGCCTGCCAGGTGAGATGCTGGATGTCCGGATCATCGCAGAGGCTGACGAAGCGCTCGCGGCGCTTGTCGTTCTTGTACCAGAACTTCTGCATGATGCCCAAGATCCAGAATACCCGCCCGTGGTCCTTCATGAAGCGCTTGCGCGCGTTGGCCAGGGCCTTGGCGTCCCCGGTGACCAGGAACTCTTCGACGGCATCTCCAGCGAGGCGGCCACCCACCAGCGCGTAGTAGATGCCCTCGCCGGAGGCCGGCGCGACGACACCGGCCGCATCCCCAGCCAGCACCACATCGCGACCGTTGTCCCATTTGGCTAGTGGATGCAGCGGGATGGGGGCGCCTTCGCGGCGCAGCGTCTCGCATTGGTCCAGACCGGTTTCCTTGCGCAGCTGGTCCACGGCATCGTGCAGCGAGAAGCCCTTCAACTCCGTGCCGACGCCGATGCTGGTGGTCTCACCATGCGGAAAGATCCAGGCGTAGAAGTCCGGGGAGAGCTTGCCCTGATAATAGACGTCGCAGCGGCTGGGCTCGAAGTCGTGCAGCCCCTTGCCGGACGTCGGCGCTGGGGAGCGGACGATCTCATGGTAGGCCGCCACATGGGGCAGCTCCTTGGCGCCCGGGATGCACTGTTTGGCGACCGAGGACATGGCGCCGTCGGCGCCGATGACGGCCTTGGCGCGGACCTTGACCTCTGCATTGCGGTCCGTGGCCTCCGCCGGCCGGTAATGGATCAGTGCCGTGCCATCGGCATCGCGGCTGAGTGTGGTGAAGGTGCCGTTGCGGCGCTCAGCGCCGGCCTTTGCTGCGCGCTCGCGCAGCCATTCATCAAAGGGCTCGCGGTCCACCATGCCGACGAAGCCGCCCTCGATGGGCATGTCCACGTGCCGGTCGCTCGGCGCGACCATCCGAGCGGACTGGATCTTCGCGACGAGCTGCTCGTCCGGGATCTCGAACTCCTCAATGGCCTTGGGCGGGATGGCCCCGCCGCAGGGCTTGATGCGCCCGGGCCGGTCCAGCAGCAGCACCCGGCGCCCGCGCCGGGCCAAGTCTGTCGCCGCCGTCGCGCCGGCCGGCCCGCCGCCTATGACGACGGCGTCAAAGGTCTCTTCGGTGGTCATTGGTGTCACCTGTTGTTCGCTTCGATTATCCTCGCGGGGCCAAGGGCCAAGGGCCAAGGGCCAAGGGTTTGCTCGTCCTGCCTAGGCCCTAGGCCCCAGGCCCTTCTTCATAGCGGTAACTGGCCCGCAATCGCCGCCCGGACTGCGAAGGCGCTGATCATCATGCCGCTGACATAGACGGTGACGCCGAGTCCGCTGAGCCAGGTGGCACGCGCCACCGGGTTCTCCAGGAAGCGCACCATCAGCACCGCCTGCACCATCGCCAGCGAGGCCACCGCCGCCGCGTGCACCGGCTGCACCCACTCGAACAGCAACCAGACGACGTAGAACTGGGGCAGCAGCATCACGGCGCAGGCCACGCGGGCGGCATTTTGCACGCCGAGTTGCACCGGCAGGGTGCGGATACCCAGCTGCCGGTCGCCCTCGATGGCCTTGAAGTCGTTCAGTGTCATGATGCCGTGAGCACCGAGGCCGTAGAGGAAGGCCAGCAGCAGAATGCGGCCATCCGGCATGGCGCCGCCAAGCATCACCGCGGCACCCGTGATCCAGGCCAGCGTCTCGTAGGAGAAGCCCACCGCCGCGTTGCCGAACCAGCCGTTGTTCTTGAGCCGCAGCGGCGGTGCCGAGTAGATCCACGCAAAGATCAAGCCGACCACGGTGGCCAGGAACACCCACAGCCCCAGTGCCGCGCCGAGCAGCAGCGACACCACGGTGCCGGTGAGTGCCATCTTGTAGCCCCAGTCGCCCGGCAGCCGCCCGGAGGGAATGGGCCGGTCCGGCTCGTTGATGGCGTCCACGTCGCGGTCGTACCAATCGTTGACCACCTGGCTGGTCGCACACACCAGCGGGCCCGTCAGAATGATGCCGAGCACGAGCAGCCCCCAGTGCTCCAGCACGTTCACCCCGGACGAGACCACGCCGCAGGTGAAGGCCCACATGGGTGGGAACCAGGTGATCGGGTGCAGTACCTCCAGCATGGCCTTGGGCTGGGGGCGCGCTGGGAGTGCTTGCTCGGAGGCCGTCTCTGTCATGCGGAAGATCTCATCCGGTGGAGCGCCTGCAAACTCGGGCGCGCATGCGGGTGTTGGGGCTCCAGTTGTGGCGACGCTGCCCAGCGGGCAGCCTGCGGCGGACGCCGCGCGAAACGAAGCGGGAGTCTAGCCCGAAGGCAGCATCCGTTGGTCGCCGCATGCGACTCGGCTGACCGGCGTCAAACATGCTTGACGTCACCCAGACAGGGCGCCGCCCTGGGGGTTTGAGGTCGGTCAGACGCGGAGCTCAGGGCAAATCATTGCACGTCGTCGATACGATGCCGCCGCGTCCGCCTCGGCAACGATTGCACCCAGTGGGCGGAGGGCCGAGGCGCAACCGCTGACGCGAGGACTGCACGTCCGCGCCTCGGCCTTTGGCCTTTGGCCTAGGCCAGTGAACGACCCGCTGGCGTGCCGGCGCTCGAGTCGCTCGTCTAGGACGCGGAACCGCCCGCGGCAGCCGATGGCGCGAGCGCCTCCTCCCGCTCCAACCGCCGTGCCACGTCCCCCGGCGAGCCGGTGCGCCGCGCCAGCAGGTCATAAGCCACCGGCACGACGAAGAGCGTGAAGAGCGTGGCGGCGAGCACGCCGGCGAGGATGACGGTGCCGATGACAGTGCGGGTCTCGGCGCCGGCGCCACTGCTGAGCAGGAGCGGGATGGAGCCGGCGGCGGTGGTGATGCCGGTCATCACAATGGGGCGCAGGCGCACGTCGGCGGCTTCCAGCAAGGCATCGCGGAAGGCGTGACCCTCATCGCGGAGCTGGTTGGCGAACTCGACGATGAGGATGCCGTTCTTGGCCGAGAGGCCCACCAGCATGATGAGCCCGATCTCGCTGAAGATGTTCAGCGTCTGGCCGGTCAGCCATAGACCGAAGAGTGCGCCGGCCATGGCTAGCGGCACCGTCAGCATGATCACGAACGGATGCACCCAGCTCTCGAACTGTGCGGCGAGCACCAGATAGACCACGGCCACGCCGAGCAAGAAGACGAACAGGATGCCGGCGCTGGAGCTGCGGAAGTCCCGAGACTGGCCCTTGTAGTCGACCACGGCCTGCTCCGGGAGGTACGCGTCCACCAAATTTTCCAAATAGGCCAGTGCGTCGCCAAGTGCCAGATCCTCGGCCAGGTTGGCCTCGATGGTGATGGCCCGCACCCGATTGTAGCGATTGAGCGCATTGGAGTCGGCCGTCTCGGTGACTCGCACCAGATTCGACAGCGGGATTAGTTCGCCGCTGCGCTCGGAGCGGACAAAGATGTTTTGCAGGCTCGCTGGTGTGCGCTGGTCGTCGCGCTCGCCCTCCAGGATCAGGTCATATTCCTCGCCCGCGTCGATGTAGGAGGTCACCTTGCGCGAGCCGAGCATGGTCTCCAGCGTGCGGCCGACGGTGCTGATGGTCACCCCCAAGTCGGCGGCGCGGTCGTAGTCGATCTCCACCCGCAGCTGCGGCTTGGTCTCCTTGTAATCCCAGTCGATGCCCAGGAGGCCAGGGTTGGTGGCGTCGATCTCGGCGAGCAGGATGTCCCGCCAGGCGGCCAGCTCCTCGTAGGTGCCGCCGCCGATGACGAATTGCAGGGGCTTCTGGATGCGGGTGCCAAAGCCCTGGCGCATCACCGGAAAGGCGCGCACGCCGGGTAGGTCGCCGAGGTCGGCGCGGATTTCGTCCATGACCTCCCAGCTGGATCGCCGCTCGCCGAAGGGCGCCATGACCATGATGACGATGCCGGTGTTGAAGCTGTCGCCGCCGCCGAAGCCGCGCGGCGTGCGCAGCAGTACGCGGATGGCCTCACCAGATTCGGCATAGGGCAAGAGCCGGCGTTCGATCTCATCCATATACTCTTCCATGTAGCCGAATGAGGCGCCCTCCGGGCCGTTGACCAGCAGGAAGAAGGCGCCGCGATCCTCCCGGGGTGCGTATTCCTGCGGAATCTGCTCAAACAGCCACCAGGCGCCGGCAATGGTGCCGACGAATAGCAGCCCGACCAGCCACTTTTGGCGCAGAAAAAAGCGCAGCAGCACACCGTAACCCCAGCGGACGCCGTCGAAGAGCCAGTCCACGCCGGCGCTCAGGCTCGGGCGCCGCTGCGTGTGGCCGTGGATGGCCGGCGGCAGGACCTGCGACGCGAGCATCGGCGACAGGGTCAGCGCCACAAAGGTGGAGAAGGTCACCGCCGCCGCCATGGTGAGGGCAAACTCCGAGAACAGCCGGCCCACGTCACCCTGGAGGAAGGCGATGGGCACGAACACCGCTACCAGCACGATGGTGGTCGCCACCACCGCAAAGCCCACCTGGCGGGCACCCCGCTGCGCCGCGACGAGTCGCGTCTCGCCGTATTGCTCCATGCGTCGATGGATGTTCTCCAGCACGACGATGGCGTCGTCCACCACCAGGCCGATGGCCAGCACCAGCGCCAGCAGGGTCAGGATGTTGATCGAAAACCCGAGCCCCAGCAGCACAATGAAGGTCGCCACCAGCGAAACGGGCACCGTCACCGCTGGCACCAGCATGGCCCGCACCGATCCCAAGAACAGAAAGATCACCAGCACCACCAGGCCGATGGCGATGCCGAGGGTCTTGAAGACCTCCTTGATGGCGTCCTTGACGAACACCGAGGTGTCATAGGACTGCTTGATCTCCATGCCCTCGGGCAGGGTGGGATTGAGCCGGGCCATCTCGGCCTTGGCGAGGTCCGCGACGGCGATGGTGTTTGCCGTGGACTGTTTGATGATGCCGAGCCCGATCATCGGCACACCGTTGCCGCGGAACACGCTGCGGTCTTCCTCGGTGCCGCGCTCCACCCGGGCTACATCCCCTAGGCGGACCAGATGACCGTCTGCGCCGCGGCCCACCACGAGCTGTGCGAACTGATCCGCGGTTTGGAAGCTGCGCTCGGTGCGCACGCTGAACTGGCGCGAGCGGGATTCGACGCTGCCCGCTGGTAACTCCACGTTTTCGGCCCGCAGCGAGGTCTCGATGTCATTCACCGTGAGGCCGCGGGCCGCCAGTGCATTGCGGTCCAGCCAGACCCGCATCGCGTAGGTCTGGTTGCCGCCCACGCGCACCCGTGCGACGCCGTCCAGCACCGAGAAGCGGTCCACCAAATAGCGGCGGGCGTAGTCGGTGAGCTCCGGCACGGTCATGTCGTCGCTGACCAGGTTCAGCCACATGATGACGTCGTCGCTGCTGTCTACTTTCTGGATGTCCGGCGGCTCCGCTTCCGTCGGCAGCTGATCGAGGATGCCGGAGACGCGGTCGCGGATATCGTTGGCAGCGCCGTCGATGTCGCGGCCGATGTTGAATTCGATGGTGATGCGCGAGCGGCCGTCTTCGGACACGGACTCGATGGTCTTGATGCCCTCGACACCGGCGATGCGGTCTTCGATCAGTCGGGTAATGCGGGTCTCCACCACGTTGGCGGCGGCGCCCGGATACACCGTGTCAACCGACACCACCGGTGGGTCGATGTCTGGATACTCCCGCAGCGGTAAGCGGTCGAAGGCCACCAGGCCAAAGGCCACCAGCAGCAGCGACAGCACCGTCGCCAGCACCGGGCGGCGGACCGAGATGTCCGACAGGATCATCGCGGCAGCTCGGCCGCTGTCGCGTTGCCGCCCCCGGATTGCTGGGCCAGCAGCTCGACCAGGGTGCGCGAGCCGTCGTCCACGGCCAGAACGCGCACCGGGTCACCGGGCTTGGCTTTCTCGTTGCCGTGGGTGATGACTTGCTCGCCGGCGGCGAGTCCCGAGACGATCTCGACGAAGCCAGGTCGGCGGGCACCAATTTGGACCGGCCGACGCTCCGCCACCCGCTGGCCGTCGTCGTCGGTGGTCAGTGCAAGCACGGCGTGCTCCTCGCCCCGGTGCAGCAGGGCCTTTTCCGGGATGCTTAGGGCATCGCGCGGGTTGCGCAGGAGGTCTACGCGCATCAGCAGCCCTGGGCGCAACACCCGCTCCGGGTTGGGCAGCAGCGCGCGCACCTGTACCGATCGGGTGACGGGATCAACGCGGGTGTCGACGGCGCTGATCTCGCCGGTGAACGCTCGCTCGCCAAGGGCCGGTGCCTGCGCCTCGATGGCGAGGCCGGGAACGAGAGATGGTAGAAACACGCTCGGCACGGTGAAATCCAACTTCATGACGCGGTCGTCGTCCAAGGTCGTGATGACATCGCCCGGCTGCACCAGCGCGCCAAGGCTGATGTTGCGCAGACCCACGACGCCCGGGAAGGGCGCCTTGATCACGCGATCTTCCAGCCGCGACTCCACCGCGCGCAGTGACGCCCGTGCGGTATCCCAATCCCGCCGGCGCTCGTCCAGCAGCGACGCCGAAGCCGAGCCCTGCGCGGCCAGCGATTGCACCCGTCGGAACTGCCCCTCGGCCTCCGCAACCCGCGCCCGGACCTCCTCGAGCACCGCGTGCTCTTCGGTGCTGGTCATCTCCACCAGGATGTCGCCCTGCGCCACGCGCTGGCCATCGTCGAAATGGATGTCGGAGATGGACTCGGTGACCTTGGCCGAGATCACCACGGACTCATTGGCTCGCAGGGTGCCGAGGGCCTCGGTACGGTCCGCCCAAGCCTCGGGCCGGGCCTCGGCGACAATGACGCCGAGACCGTCGGCCAGGGTGATGGCGGGCAGCAGCAGGAGCAGAAAGAGAGATAGTCGGCGCATGTGTGCGATGGACATCGGTGGTGATCGCAAGTTCTTTTGTCGTCGATCATGGGTGCCACGGACTCGCTTTTCAGCCGCATGCCGCCGTTTCAGCGTAGGGCCCTGGAGGCACTGCTCAGGGGCGTAGCGGGTCTGCCTCTGCCGGTGAGTCGACGCTCGGGGCCTCGAGCTGAAGCCGCCGGGCGAGCCAGGGGATGGTCCAGCCCTGGAGCACCAGGGAGGCGATGACCACCAGGAAGACGACGTCGAAGAAGGTCGTATCGAGGGGGCCGGGGCTCAGCACCGGGATGATGGCCAAGAAGATGGGCACCGCCCCGCGCAGGCCGACCCAGCCAATGAAGACCCCTTCCCGGAACCGGTAGCGAAAGGGCGCTAGGCAAACGGCCACCGCCACAGGACGGGCGATGAAGATGAGCACGGCTGCCACGCCGGCCGCGGTAAGGGCCTCACCGAGCAGCTCGCTCGGGGTCACGAGGATACCCAGCAGCAGGAACATCAGGATTTGGCTTAGCCAAGCTAGGCTGCCGTGGGTGATGTCCAGCTCGGCCCGCCGGCTGTCATGCGCCCGGTGCATGGTGAGCACACCGCACAGATAAACGGCCAGGTAGCCGCTGCCGCCGGCGAGCTGGGTCGCCTCGAACAGGGCCAGGGCGCTGGCCAGGGCGACGACCCCGTACTGGCCGGCAGCGAGCTGCAGCCGGCGCACGGTGAGCCCGAGCAGGAGTCCGCCGAGCCCACCCGCTGCTACACCGATGCCGATCTGCTGCACAAAGCTGCCGGCGAGCAGCGCCCAGGACAGATCCGCGCCGGTGCCGCCGGCATCGACGACGGCGACCAGCGTGAGGGTCAGAAAAATGGCCATGGGGTCGTTGAGGCCGGACTCCACGACGATGGTCTCCATGACCCGCCCGCGCAGCTGGATGCCGCGTCCCTGCAGGAGCAGAAAGGTGGCCGCCGCATCCGTGGAGCCAATCACGGCGCCGAGCAGAAGCGCAACGAAGAGCGACACACCTGCCGCCCAAACCGCGAGCCCGACCACACCCGCCGTGATGACTACCCCCAGGGTGGCCAGCAGCAAGGCCGGACCCCAGCAGGCGCGAATGTCCGCAAGGCGGGTGCCGAGTCCGCCGGCGAACAGGATCACCGCCAGCGCTAGGCTGCCGATGTCATAGACGAGCTCGAAATCGTTGAACTCGAAACCGCCGGGGCCGTCCTGCCCCACCAACATGCCGACGGCAAGGAAGAACAGGAGAATGGGCGCGCCGAGCCGGGTGGCGAGGGGGCTCATCAGCACGCTCAGCAGGACCACGGCCGCCGTTAGCAGCACGGCAACGTCGAGGCTGAGGTCAGGGGAGGCGATCATTAGGCGTGTTCTGAGGCAGTCGAAGTGACAGATCTGATGCCGCGGCCATGGACCGCACCCGGCCTCATTGTAGCCTCGCGGGGATAGCCTTAGTCGGAGCCGGGGCGCGGCTGCGAGCGCCCGTAAACGCTCTGTGCCGGACCGGCGGGTACCGATGCCGATTGGGGTGATGGCGCAACGCCGGTGCCGCCCGCCGGCGGCGGGTGCACGCCTCCGGTAGAATGGTGGACTGCCCGAGCGAACTGGAGCTTGTCATGCGTGTCCTCGTCACCGGCGGTGCCGGCTACATCGGCAGCCACATCTGCGTTGAGCTGTTGGCCGCCGGACACGACGTGGTCGTGGTCGACAACCTGCGCAACAGCAAGGTTGCTGCCTTGGCGCGAGTGCGGGAGATCAGCGGTTGCACGCCGCCCTTCGTGCAGGCTGATCTGCGCGACGAGGGCGCGCTCAAGGCGCTGTTCCAGGACTTCGCGTTTGACGCGGTGATCCACTTCGCCGGCCTGAAGGCGGTGGGTGAGTCGACGCAGATTCCCCTCGAGTATTACGACAACAACGTGCACGGCACGCTTTGCCTGTGCCGCGCGATGGCCGCTGCGGGCGTCAAACGGCTGGTGTTCAGCTCCTCGGCGACGGTCTATGGCGACCCAGCCACGGTGCCCATTCGGGAGGACTTCCCGCTCTCGGCGACGAACCCCTACGGCCGCACCAAGCTCTTTGTGGAAGAGATCCTGCGCGACCAGGAGCGTGCCGACGGCGACTGGAGTATTGCGCTGCTGCGCTACTTCAACCCGGTGGGCGCCCATCCGAGCGGGCGCATCGGCGAGGACCCAAGCGGCATTCCTAACAACCTGATGCCTTTCATTGCGCAGGTCGCAGTGGGCAAGCTCGCCGAGCTCAAGGTCTTCGGCGACGATTACGACACCGCGGACGGAACCGGCGTGCGCGACTACATCCATGTCGTGGATCTGGCCCGGGGGCATCTGGCGGCGTTGGAGCGGCTGACGGCGGGCCCGGGCGTCGTGACCTACAACCTCGGCACAGGCCGGGGCTACAGCGTGCTGGAGGTGGTGCGCGCCTTTGCGGCTGCCGCGGCGCGCGATATCCCCTATCGCATCGTTGCTCGACGTCCCGGGGACATCGCCGCCTGCTACGCGGACCCGAGGCTGGCCGCTGCGGAGCTCGGCTGGTGCGCCGAGCGCGGCCTCGAGGACATGGTGCGGGACCACTGGCGTTGGCAGCGCGGCAATCCAGACGGGTACGCATGAATGCCCCCGGAGCGTTTGCCCGCATTGCCGATGTCAGCCCGGTGCGGGTCTTGCAGGTGGTGCAGGGTCTGCCGCGGGGCGGGCTCGAAAACGGCCTGATCAACCTGCTCAACGGGCTGCACCGGGACCAGTTCCATCAGGCTGTGGTCTGCCTGGACCGGCGCGGCGAGATGGCGGATCGGGTCGCGCCGCGGGTCCCCGTGCATGTGCTGAATCGCGGGCGCCACGATCTCACCCTACCGCTGCGGCTAGCACGGGTCATCCGGGCGGCCCGCCCGCACGTGGTGCACTGCCGCAATTGGACCACCTGGCCCGATACCGTGCTGGCGCATCGGTTCTCGGGCCGGCGCAGTACGCTCGTGTGGTCCTTCCACGGCTTCAGGGACGAGCCTTGCTTCCCGCGGCGCTACCGGATTGCCAGCCGCGCCCTGTCGCTGGTCACTGACCATCTGGTGGCCGTCTGTCGCGACGCCGCGGCGCGCTTCGCTGGCCTCGCCGGCATTCCGCAGGGACGGTTCGAGGTGCTCTACGACGGCGTCGATTGCCGGCGGTTTGCCCCCAGTGGACAGCGGGCGGGACTGCGTGCCTCCCTCGGCTTCAGCGACGGCGAGCTGGTCATTCTGACCGTCGCTCGCCTCACGGCCGTGAAGGGCCACGCGCAGTTGCTCGAGGCCGCCGCGCGGGTGCTCGCCGGCACCCGGCGGCGCCTGCGCTTCGTGTGGTTGGGCGACGGCAGCGAGCGCGCAGCCCTGGAGGCGCGGGTGCGTGCACTCGGTCTCGGCGACCAAATACAGATGCCGGGCGTCAGTGATCACGTGCACCGCTACCTGGCGGCTGCGGATCTGTTCGTGCTGCCGAGTGAGCTTCAAGGCATGAGCAGTGCCATCCTCGAGGCCATGGCCAGCGGCTTGCCGGTGTTGGCCCATGCCGTCGGCGGCAGCCCTGAGCTGGTGGAGGATGGCCACAGCGGCTTCCTCTGTCCGGCGGGCGACGTGGATGCGCTGGCGGGCGCCATCGGCCGGCTGGTGCGGAACGACGCCGAGCGCCGCGCCATGGGCAATGCCGCCCGGCGGCGCGCCGTGCAGATCTTCTCCCTAGACGCGATGCTGGTGCGCTATGCGGACTTCTACCGCCACGCCATGCCGCTGTCGGCGCAGACCTCGGTATCGAGCTGAGCGCAGCCGCGCGCGGGGTATCCATATCCAGCGCGAGGCGGGTCGGACGTTCAGCGCGACCCCAGGGCGCCCTTGCGCCGGTGCGCTAGGCAGCGCTTTGAGATCGCCCCATGTGGCAATCGAGGCCCGGTGCCCCGAGGTCTCGCCCTGTCCGGTAGAACACCGCTGCGCGATGAAACCAATCTGCTGCGCACCAGGTCTGATCCGCAGACCAGGTGCTGGGCCCTCGCCAAACAACGCGGTGGCGGCGTGCCAATAACCCTGCCACTGCTCGGTTTGAGGCGCCGGCTCCGCTGCTTTATCCCCACCAGACCCCTGCCAACTTTTCCGCGGCCCGCGACGACGAGCCGTTGACGTAGAGGAGTGCCACCCATGCTGATCAAGCGACCGAGCGATATTCCGGCGTCGGAGATTACCCCGCGAGCGGTGTATCTGCGCCGGCGCGAGTTCCTGCGCGCGGCGGCGCTGGCAGGCGTTGGCGCCGCTGTTGGCAGCGCCGGGTTGACGGCTGCGCCCGCCGCACGCGCCGGCGAGTCGATCCCGGGTGTCCGGCCCAGTGGGTTTTCCACCGACGAGCCGCCGACGGAGCGCGAGCACATCACCAGTTACAACAACTTCTACGAGCTCGGCACGGACAAAAGTGACCCGAAGCGCAACGCCAGTCAGTTGAAGACAAGGCCCTGGGAGCTCGTGGTGGGGGGGGAGTGCGCGGCCCCCGGCGTGCTCGACATGGACGACATCCTGCGCGTGTTCCCGCAGGAAGAGCGCATCTATCGCCTGCGCTGCGTGGAGGCATGGGCCATGGTGGTGCCCTGGGTTGGCTTTCCTCTGGCGGACCTGCTCAAGCGCTTCGAGCCGACTTCTAAGGCCAAGTACGTCGCCTTCGAAACCTTGTATGACCCAGACATGCTGCCGGGCCAGCGCCGCGGGGTGCTGGAGTGGCCCTACCGCGAGGGTCTGCGCATGGACGAGGCCATGCATCCGCTGACCATTCTGGCGACAGGCCTCTACGGTGAGATCCTACCGAATCAGAACGGCGCGCCCCTGCGGCTCGTGGTGCCGTGGAAATACGGCTTTAAGAGCATCAAATCCATCGTGCGTATCCAGTTCACCGAGCAGGAGCCGCCGGCCACATGGAACAGGATGCAGCCAAACGAATACGGCTTCTACGCCAACGTCAACCCAGAGGTGGATCACCCGCGCTGGAGCCAGAAGAGTCATCGGATGATCGGCGAAGGCTTGTTTGCGCGGAAACAGCCCACGCTGAAATTCAACGGCTATGGCGAGCAAGTCGCCGGTCTCTACGCGGGGATGGATTTGGCGAAGTACTACTAGCAGGGCGTCGCCTCAGAGCGACGAGCGACTGGGGCGCCGGTGCGCCAGCGCGTCGTTCACTGCTCTGGGTCTAGGGCCAGGGGCCAAGGAGATGGCCTGAACTTCGATACCAGCCCTCGCGCCGCGGTCCCCGGCTCCTGTCTCCTCGCTTCATTCAACAGACGTACTCCCATGGCCGCGAGACCTTCCGCGCGATACTTGACGTTCGTCAAGCCGACACTCTTTGTCGCCTGCCTGGTGCCGGTGGCGCTGTTGGTGTGGCGACTCGTGGCGGGCAGCATCGGCGCAAACCCGGTCGAGGTCATTACCCACGACACCGGTGACTGGGCACTGCGGCTGCTGCTGGTGACGCTCGCAGTCACGCCGCTGCGCCGCCTGACCGGCTGGGCATGGCTGGTGCAACTGCGGCGCATGCTCGGACTCTACACCTTCTTTTACGCAGCATTGCACCTTGGGACCTATCTGTGGCTGGATCAGTTCTTTGACTGGCAAGCCATCGTCGCCGACATCACGAAGCGACCCTATATCACGGTGGGCTTCGCCGCATTCGTGTTGATGGTCCCCTTGGCCGTGACCTCCACCAAGGGCTGGATGCGGCGCCTCGGATCGCGGTGGAAGCAGTTGCACCGGCTGATTTACGCCATCGGGCTGCTGGCGGTGGTGCATTACCTCTGGCTGGTGAAGGCGGACCTCCTCGCGCCTGCCATCTACGGCGCCATCCTATTGGTGCTGCTGGCGGCACGGCTTCCCTGGGGTGCTTGGCAGACGCGGTGGCGATCAGGCAGCCGTCATCCCCGCGGCGCGTCAACCATCAACTAAAGGTGTGCAAGCAGGGTGGCGTGCCGAAGCGCAACGCGCAGGCGCTGGCGCGGTCTTGCCCCAGACCAACGAGCGAGTGGAGGGTCGATACGACCACGGGTTGCTCAGTGGCCAGTGCAGGGGACGCAGGGCTGCAGGCCAAGGAGCGCGCGCCCCCTTGCGGCAGCTGGTGCGGCTCGGCCCTCAACCCTTGCCGCTTGGTTCTGCGGGCGCCTGGCGCCAGCGGGCGGCTGCGGCCTCGTCGCTGGCCCGGGCGTCTACCCAGCGCTCGCCCGTCTGGGTCTCTTCCTTCTTCCAGAACGGCGCGCGGGTCTTGAGGTAGTCCATGAGGAATTCGCAGCCGCGGAAGGCTTCACTGCGGTGGGCCGCCGTGACCGCAACGAGGACGATCGGGTCCGCCGGCAGTAGACGGCCGACCCTGTGAACGATGCGCACGGCATGCAGGCCGAAGCGGTCCATCGCCTCGTCTGCGATCTCGCGCAGGGCCGCTTCGGTCATACCCGAATAGTGCTCCAGGGTCATGGCCTCCACGGTCTGACCTGCGTTGTGATCGCGCATGAGTCCGACGAAGGCTGCGAGCGCCCCGGCCGCGGCGTCACTAGCGAGGTCGGCCTGTAACGCCCAGGGGTCGAAGGGCTCGGATGCAATACGGATGTCGATGGGTCTCACGAGGTTGGCCGCACAATAGGGACGGATGGAATCAAGCGGGCTGGACGCGGGCGTCGGGCATATTTCGCGGTTGGCGGGCCTGCAAGCATCTGGCGCCGTCTCGCCATTTTGGCCCAGCCGGCGTGGTGCTGTCTCCCGGGCAAGCAAGCGATTGGGCAAGCCGGCACCCAGACGCCCTTGCCCGCGGGCGGGCCTGCCGCCATGCTCTTCACGTGAGGGTGACCGCTGCGTCAACAGCGCACAACACCTTGCCGCAGGGCTCGCAATCGACCACATTGGAGCACTGTAACGCCGATGGCTCCGCTGCGACATTCCCTCCTTCACTGGCCCCGCCGATTGTTGGATTGGCTGTGTGAGGGGCGCGCCGACTACCGTGAGTTCAAGGCTCGCCAGGCGTCGCGCGCCCACAAGGCCAACCAGAGTACCTGCCTGATCATTTGGCTGATCGCAGCGGGCCTGTTGCTGCTCTGCGGCGCCACCGGGTGCCTGCTGACGTTCGGGCTGGTGGCGACGCTCCTCTGTTTCACCGTGCTGGATCCAGAGTGAGCCGGCAATCAGCTCGCGCACCCGGCGGATCAGCGGCCCCAATGAGCACCCAGTTTCCGGGTTACCTTCCGCCGACCTTCGACCTGCGTGCCGCCACGTTGCTGGTGGTTGCCAACATGATTGGTACCGGCGTATTCACCACCCTGGGCTTGCAGGCACAGGGGGTGCCAGGGCAATCGCATCAGAGCCTTACCATATACTTCTAGACGCTATTGGAGGAA
>CAZGCI010000045.1:0-31174 GCA_964524185.1 uncultured Thiohalocapsa sp.
AGCCGGCTTGCAGGATCAATCACTTCAGGCAGTTACAGACTGCGCAAATGGCTCATCTGGTGTGAAAGTTTCCGTCAATCGCCGTAGGAGAACGGGTTGCCGCGTTTGCACGCTCGGCCCGCAGCGCTGCAGGCAGCGTCTCGATGCCGAACGGCGATCAGCCAGGAGCCGAGGAGTCTCATGGCATTACGCCCAGCACCAACAGCCTGGTTCGAGGTGGTTGTCCCGGAGACGGACGTCGGCGATGCGATGAGTGCACTCGCCGACCTGGGTACTGTCCAGTTTGAATGGACCGCAGCGGCTGCCACCGCCCCAGGACTGCCAGAGCTTGCGGCCCCTGTCGCGCGCTATCGGGAACTGGCAAGACAATACGGCCGTTACTGGCCGGAGGCGGACTACCAAGGCCGCTGTTGCACACTGCCGGTGGCGGTTTCCGCGCGCGCGGCCTTGGGGCAGGTCGAGGCTTGGGTCGAGGCGGTCCAAGGTCCGTTAGCGCGCATCGAGGCGCTGCACGATCGGCGTCGGCTACTGCAACGCTGGGGTGAATTGCTGCCGGCCCTTGCCGAGCAGGCGCCGGATCTGGACCTAGGCGCATTGGCCGCCGCCGGACCGGCGCTGGCGGTTTTCTGCCTAGTGCTGCCGCAGGATGCAGCCGAGGCCCTCGACCAGGCCAAGCATCGCTTGGAGGAGCAACCGGGCCCAGCGCTTGCACTTGCGTTCCGCGCGGGCACGGATCGCGCCTGGCTGTGGCTCGGCGGCGCGGAAGACTGCACCTCGGTCTGTGCCTGGGCGAGCGCCCACGGCGGCGACTGTCTGCCCCCGCTGGAGTGGCAGCACGCCCCTGCTGCCGCGGCGGTTGCCGAGGTACTGCCGCGCCTTGCGGAAATCTCGCGTGAGCTGCAAGCCTTGGCAACGGAGCTGCAACAGCAGGCGTGGCGGCATGGCGTCCACCACGCCACCGGCGTGCTAGAGCGCATCGACTGGTTCTGGCAGTCGGCGCAGAACATCCGCTGCGACGGTCCCCAGTGCTGGATCACCGGCTGGACCAGCGAGCCCGACGTGGCGCGCTTAGACCGTGCGCTGGCGGCGGCCGGCGTGCGGGGCAGAGCGGCCTTGCCGCAGCCCCCGGCGGACGCTGAGCCGCCGGCCCTGCTGCGGCACGGCCTTTGGCGGCGGCCGTTCGAGGTCTTCGCCCGCGCCGTCGGCGCGCCTGGCACCACGGAGGCGGACCCCACCACTTGGGTCGCCCTGCTCGTGCCGCTGATGTTCGGCTATATGTTTGGCGACGTGGGCCATGGGGCCGTCATCGCCGCGGTAGGGCTGCTGGTGCGCCGCCGCACGTTGCTATGGCCGCTATTGGTGGTCTGCGGCGTTGCGTCCATGGGCTTCGGACTCGCTTACGGCGAAATCTTTGGCTTTGAGCACCTGGTTGACCCGCTCTGGGTGCGACCGCTGGACCAGCCCCTGCTGATTCTCGCCGTTCCGGTGGGCTTCGGCGCGTTGGTGTTGACCCTGGGGCTGCTGCTGCATACGGTGGAGAGCTGTTGGCGCGGCAAGGGCCGGTCTGAGGGCGTCGCCGATGCCGCACAGTTATTGGTCTACTGGGGCCTGCTGGCAGCCCTGGTTTGGCCCGTCGCGCTTTGGAGCGCAGTCATCGGACTGCTGCTCAACACGCTGTCGTTTGCCCGCGTCGGCGCCTTTGCCCTCGCCCACGGCGCGCTGGCAATGGTGGTCATTACCCTCGCCGCGGGCATGCCAGGCGTCCTGAGCAGCGCGCTCACACTCATCATCGGCAATCTCTTCGTCATCGTGCTCGAAGGGCTGCTCGTCAGCATCCAGACCAGCCGCCTGGTGTTGTTCGAGTTCTTCTTGCGCTTTTTCGAGGGTACGGGGCGGCCCTTCGACCCGGCGCCGGCATCACCTGCCCAGCGACGGCCGGGTTAGCCGACGGCCGCTTCCTCGGGCAGATCCTGGAACTGCAAGGCCGCTAGTCGGGCGTAGAGCCCACCTTGGGCTTGCAGCTGGGCATGGCGGCCGGCGGCGACGATGCGGCCGTGGTCGAGCACCAGAATGCGGTCCGCCTCGCGGACGGTGGCCAGCCGGTGGGCGATGACGATGCTGGTGCGCCCCACCATCAGGTGCGACAGGGCGTCCTGCACCAGCTGCTCGCTCTCTGCATCTAGGGCGCTGGTGGCCTCATCGAGCAGCAGCAGGGCCGGGTCGCGCAGGATGGCCCGAGCGATGGCGATGCGCTGGCGCTCGCCGCCGGAGAGGCGCACGCCGCGCTCGCCGAGGAAGGTGTCGTAGCCCTCCGGCAGGCGCTGGATGAAACCATCGGCGTGGGCGGCAGTGGCCGCGGCGCGCACCTGCGCCGCCGACGCCTGCTCGTTGCCGTAGCGGATGTTCTCGGCGGCGGAGGCACCGAAGATCACCGGGTCCTGGGGTACCACGGCGATGTGCCGACGCAGCGCCGCTGGGTCCAATCGGCGCAGGTCCACACCGTCGAAGGTGAGCCGCCCTTGCTGCGGGTCGTAGAAGCGCAGCAGCAGATGGAACAGGGTTGATTTGCCGGCGCCGGACGGCCCCACCAGGGCGATCCGCTCGCCTGGGGTGATGTCCAGCTCGATGTCCGTGAGTGCGGGCGTCTCCGGCCTTGCGGGGTAGCGAAAGGTCAGGCCCTCGGCGCGAATGTGGCCGGTGACGCGCACGGGTAGTCGGCTCGGCCGGGTCGGCGGTTGGATGGCGGGCTCGGCTTCCAGCAGCTCCATCAGGCGCTCGGCGGCCCCGGCGCCTCGCAGCAGCTGGCCCAGGATCTCGCTCAAGGAGCCCACGGAGCCGGCCATCAACACGGCATAGAACAGAAAGGCCGAGAGCTCACCGCCGGTGATCTGCCCGGCGAGCACCGCGTGCCCGCCCAGCCAAAGCACGGTGCCGATGGCGCCGAAGGCGAGCAGGGTCGCAACGCCCGCCAGCAGGGCCGACGCGCGGGAGCGGCGCATGGCCGTGGTGAAGGCCGCCTCCACACGGTTACCGTAGCGCTCGGCGTCGATGGCCTCGTGGCAGCTCGCCTGCACGGTGCGGATGCCGTGCAGGGTTTCATCCACATAGGCTGCAATGTCGCCAATGCGGTCTTGGCTCTGCCGCGACAGGCGCCGCACGCGCCCCCCGATGATCCAGGTGGGCAGGATCACCACGGGCACGCCGAGGAGCACCAGGGCGGTGAGCTTGGGGCTGGTCACTGCCAGCATCACCAGCCCGCCGGCGGCGAGGATGGCGCTCCGCAGCCCCATGGCCAGGGTGGAGCCCACCACCACCTGCAGCAGCGCCGTGTCACTGGTGAGCCGGGCGATGAGCTCGCCAGTGCGCGTGGTCTCGTAGAAGCCCACATCCAGGGCCAGCGCCCGGTTGAACACGGCGAGGCGGATATCCGCCACCACGCGCTCCCCGATCCAGTTGAGCAGGTAGCTGCGCAGGGCCACGGAGAAGGCGAACAACAGCACCACGCCGAGGAAGAGCGCCAGCGCCAGGTCGAGTGCCTGCGGCGAGCCGGTGGCGATCCCGCGGTCCACAACCGCGCGGATCACCTGTCCGAAGGCCAGTAGGGCGAGCGCCGCCAGCACCAGCGCGAGCAGTGCCAGGGCGAGGCGCAGGCCGTAGGGCAACGTGAACCTCAGTAGCCGCAGCAGCGGCCCGAGGTGGCGTGAGCGGGCGCGCTCGCTGGGGTCTGACGTGTCGTCTACGGCGGGGCCGTGGTGGGGCATAAGGACGGGGCGTAACGGTCTGATGACGCAAACTTGCGCGGCGTTCCGGGCTTGGCCCCGTGAGATGGACGCCTGCGTGCGCGGATCAAGCGCAGCCGCCAGCGCCGTGATGGGCCCGCAGGCGCTCCTGGGAGCGGGCGCGCTGTGTTGGCGGAGGTTTGGCAGGCTGATCAGCGCGGGCGCGGGCGGTCCGGTGAGCGTGCGCGGCGGCGGCCGAGCGATCAAGCGGGCCCTGGTGCAGCCCGCTTGTGTGACGGCCCTGGTCGGGCGGCTGTGGGTTGCCTCTTGGTGCGCTGACTTGCTGCGCTATGGCGCTGCCCTGACCGCCTTTGTTTTGGGGACCCTGGCGAGGCCCTGACCGGGTTTTGGGCGGCAGCCTGGTGGGGACACCCTGGGGGGCGGGACCCTGGGTCAGAACCTTGCGGCAGGATCTTGCGGCCGGCTTAGGGCTGCAGTATGGCGTAGAGCTTGTCCTTCAGCAGGAGGCGTTCCTTTTTCAAGTCTTCGATGGTCTCGTCCGTCACCGGGGTGCCGAGCTCCTCGAGCTTGCGCACGCGTGCGTCCAGATCGTCGTACTGATTCATCAGTTGCGCGAATGTCGAATCGGATTCACGCAGGCTGTCGATCCGGCTTTCAAGCTCCGGGAACTCGTGTACTAGGTCATGTTTCTCGCCGAGCATCGGGTCATCGTCCTCCGCAGCAGTGCACCGCGAGCGGCGCAGGTGGTTGCCCCGGGGGCAGGTTCTTGATCACCCGCTCGCGCACGACGTTGCCGGGTCAGCGTGCGCATGGGTTTTGTCGACGGCGCCCACGCGGGTGCCCGAAGCACCGGCGTCGCGCGCCTATCTCCATTGTAAACCAGGGGTCATAGGACCACCGGCCAGGCACAGGCTGCCTGCATGATCTGGGTTATGGAATCGCCGGTTTCGGCGCTACAGCGGCGGATTTTCCCGCGGTTTGGCACCGCTCGAGTGCCGCATGTCATGCGTGGAGGGGTGCCGTGGGCGATGTGCAGCTGGCGATCCGCGCCATGTGGGGGGCGTGAAAGCGGCGGCGGCACCCTAAGTGACCGTTCAGAAACAACATGAACATGGCCGCAGACGGAAACAAACTACGAAAAGCGCGAAATATGCGAAAGTCACCCGGATCTCGCGTGCATCTCCGGAAGTTTCGCGCTTTTCGCGTGTTTTGTAGTGACGAGTAGATGGACCGCTTGTTGTTGAATCGTTGCTAAGGAGATAACGCTGGAGTGGCCACCCTGGTGCGCAGGGGGAAAGTCCGATCAATCGGCGTTTCCCCCAGCCGCAGCGGGATCAATCCTTGTTCAGGGCGTCGATGACGTCCTGGGTCAGGTCCACTTCGGCGCCTTCTTCGAAATACAGCATGCCGGCGCGGTTCGGATCGAAGGCGCTCAGCTCGAACACGGCGGAGATGGACTTCTGCTTCGCGACGACCTCGATCGCTTCCCGCGCCGGCCCCATGAGCTTTTGGCCTTCTTCCTGCTGGATCTTGACCACTTGCTCCTGCACCTTGGCGAAGTCCGCCTCGAACTGCGCGATGAGGGAGTCGATCTCTTGTTGCTGCTTGTCCAGCTGGGTCTTGCTCATGAGCGGTTCATCGCGCTCGAGTTGGGCCTGCATCTGCCGGATTTCCTGCTCGCGGCGCGCGAAGGCCTGTTGCTCATCGCCGAATTCCTCGGCGAGACGCGCCTGCACGGCGCGGCCCTGCGGGCTTTGCGCGAACACCCGCTCCATGTTGACGAAGCCGACCCCCGCGGCGGCCGCCGGGGCCGCCGCGAGTGCGGGTAGCAGGCCGACGAGGCCGATGGCGAGCAGGCGTGGGCGAAGTTGCATGGCGGGTGGTCTCCGTGACAGTAAGGCGCGATGAGCAGTTGACGTTGGCGGGATGACGGCGGCACGGGCAGTGCGCTGCGGGCCGCAATTCTACTGCCGGTATACCCGGAGTGATAGCGTGTGTCAGGCAAGTGCCGGCGGCGGTGGGCTACAATTCGCGGAGACACCTCGGCGGCTCCAGCACGCCGTTCAGGCTGCCCGCCGGCGGCGGTTTCGGAGACAGACGACATGGCCAACTCGCTGCAGGATCAGTTGCTCAAGGCGGGGCTCGTCGACGAGCAGGCGCTCAAGCAAGCAAAGAGTAAAAAGCGGAAGCAGAAACGCGCCGGCGGCGGGCGTGCCGTCGCCGATGCTGAGCGCAGCGCCGCCGCGGAACAGGCGGCGGCCGAGAAGCGCCGCAAGGATCAAGAGCTGAACCGCCAGCGCGAGGCCGAGCGCCAGCGCAAGGCGGACTTGGTGGCCCTTTGGCAGTTGGTGCGCGAGCACCGCGTCTCCCGCAGCGGCGGCGATGTGGCCTACAATTTCGCGGACGGCTCGGCGCTCAAGCGGCTGTATGTCACCGCATCCCAGCAACAGGCCATCGCCGATGGGAAGCTTGCGATTATTCGTCACGACGACTTCTACGAGCTAGTGCCGGCCGCCGTGGCCGAGCGCGCCGAGCAAACCGATCCCGCCAGCCTGGTCCTCTGGAGCAAGCCGGGTGAGGGCAATCGCGACGACCCCTACGCCGAGTTCCAGGTCCCGGACGACCTGATGTGGTAACGCGGAAGGGCCGAGGGCGAGCGGCCGAGGTGCGGACTCCGTGACCCCCGACCAGGCTTGCCCCTCGGCCCTCGGCCCTAGCCGGTGAACGACCCGCCCGCGTGTCGCGGCCTTGGTCGCTCGTCGGGCTGATGCAGCGCCGCGCTCGCTATCTCGGCAGCATGGCCAGTTCCGTCAGTCCGTCGTTTTGTTGCTCAACCTTGCCGTAAGCGTCGTAGAACGCTGCCTGCAGGGCCTCTTCGATGACCGGGTGGTAGAAGGGCATGCGCAGCACCTCGCCGACGCTGAGGCCCTGCTGGATGCACCAGCACATGAGGTGGGCGAGGTGCTCACCCTTGGGGCCAATCATCTCCATGCCGCGCAGGCGTCCATCAGCCTTGTCGGCATAGACGCGCAGCACGCCGCGGTTCTTGCCCATGATGAGCGCGCGGCCGACGGGCGCGAACTTGATCTCGCCGATGATCGTGGTCGCCGGATCAAGCGCGTCGAAGCGCTCGCCCACCGCGCAGATGTTCGGATCGCAAAAGTTGATGTGCATGGGCGTCTTGCGCTCAAAGGCGCGACGCTCGCCGCGGGCCGCGTTCCAGCCTGCGATCTTCCCCTCGTCCCCGGCCTCGTGCAGGATCTGGCGTTGAGCGTTGACGTCGCCGGCGATGAACACTGGCAGATCGCCCACCTGCATGGAGTGGCTGTCGAACGCCGGCAGGCCGCGCTCGTCCAGCGGCACGCCGAGGTGCTCGAGCCCTAGGTGGGCGATGTTCGGCACCCGGCCAATACTGCACAGCACCCGCTCCACCAGCACCTCATGCGCGCCGGCGCGCACCCGCAGCAGCTCCCCGTCCGGCTCAATCTCCGTCGCGGCGCCCAAGTGCAGCGGGAATTCCTTACGCATGAGGGCGATGGCCGCCTCGTTCACGGCCGGGTCGCGCAGCCCGGCGATCTGTTCCTGCTGGTCGAAGCCAGTCACCGCGACGCCCAGCCGGTGCAGGCTTTGGCCAAGCTCCAGGCCAATGGTCCCAAGGCCGATGACGGCGATGGACTTGGGTAGGTCTTCCAACTCGAACAGCGTATCCGTGGTAAGGATCTTGTCGCCGAAGTCTCGCCAGGGCGCCGGCACCAGGGGCGTGGAGCCGGTGGCAATGACGACCGCGCCGGCGCGAATATGTTGTGTGTCGGCACCCGTGCCGACGGCCAGCAACGTGGGCTCGACAAAGCGGGCGTAGTCCTGGATGAACAAGTCCCCCGGCATGTCGTCGGTGCTGTTGGTGAGGACCCGGTCGACGAAGGTGTCGCGCAGGTCCTGCACGTGCTCCATGGCCTCCGCGCTGTCCAGTGTCATGCCCTCGTGGCCGTCGATGCCGTATTTGCCGAGGTGGGTGCGCCGGTGATAGTCCTCTGCTACTTGGATCATGGCCTTGGAGGGCATGCAGCCGACGCGTGCGCAGGTGGTGCCCGGCTCGCCGCCGTTAATGAGCACGAAGGACTTGTCCGCCTTGCGCACCTGCGCCATGGCATTGAGGCCGGCGGTGCCGGAGCCGATGATCGCGACGTCGACGTTTCGTTCTTGCACCTGTTTGTTCTCCTGTTTTGGTCTTGGGGCGACGCGGTTGCGGTGTCGGCTGGGGCGGGCGGTCCGGCGCAGGCGGTTCGCGCAGTCAGCCCGGAGCCGGCGCCGCAGCGCCGCGCGGAGGATTTACACATGGTTTCGGCTGCGCTATTTTGCAGCGTTTTTTCCGGTGCCCCGCAAGCCTCTCGCGCCGGCGCAGAGCCAGCCCTCGCGGCCGCGGCCGGCCGCCGCAGCCGTCCATCGCGGGATGGCACCGCACGCTGGAGCCCAATCCGTTGAGCCTGAGCACAGGTCCAGACCACAGCCCATCCGCAGCCCCCAAAGCAGCCATGCCGTCAGCGCCCGCCAAGCGCGGCTACCGCGTGGCTCCAGGCGGGTCGCTGCGCGGGCGGGTGCAGGTACCCGGGGACAAGTCCATCTCCCACCGTGCCATCATGCTCGGTGCGCTGGCGGACGGCGACACCGAGGTGACAGGTTTTCTGGAAGGGGCCGACAGCCTCGCGACCCTCGCCGCCTTTCGCCAGATGGGGGTCCAGATCGACGGTCCAGAGGCCGGACGGCTGCGTATCCATGGCGTCGGCCGGGACGGGCTCCAGGCACCCGCTGAGCCCCTGAACGTCGGCAATGCCGGCACGGCCATGCGACTCCTGTGCGGGCTGCTCGCAGGCCAGCAGTTCACGAGCACGCTGGTGGGGGACACCTCATTGTCGCGGCGGCCCATGCGGCGGGTCACCGAGCCGCTGGCGCAGATGGGTGCCGACATCGAGACCACGCCCGGCGGCACGGCGCCCCTGACGATCCGCCCCATACCGCGGCTCCGGGGCATCGACTACGACATGCCGGTGGCCAGTGCCCAGGTGAAGTCTTGCCTGTTGCTCGCCGGGCTCTACGCCGACGGCGCCACCTGTGTCAGTGAGCCCGCTGTTACCCGCGACCACACCGAGCGAATGCTGGCAACCTTCGGCTGGCCCGTGGAGCGCCAAGGCACCCGGGTGTGTGTGCGCGGCGGGGGACGGCTGACGGCGGCGCCCGTCGAGGTGCCGGCGGACATTTCCTCGGCGGCGTTCTTTTTGGTGGGCGCCAGCATCGCCGAAGGTGCGGATGTGCTGCTGCCGGCGGTGGGCGTCAATCCGACTCGGATCGGTGTGCTGAACATCCTCAAGGCCATGGGCGCCCAGATCGAGATCACCAATGTGCGCCACTGCGGCGCCGAGCCGGTGGCCGATCTGCGAGTGCGCAGTGCCCCGCTGGTGGGCCTCGAGATCCCGCGGGAGGAGGTGCCGCTCGCCATCGACGAGTTTCCGGCCTTGTTCATTGCCGCCGCCTGTGCGGAGGGTGAGACCCTGCTCATGGGTGCCGAGGAGCTGCGGGTGAAAGAGAGCGATCGCATCGCCGTAATGGCGGCGGGGCTCGCAACGCTTGGCGTCGAGACCGAGGTCCTGCCGGACGGCATTCGCATCCAGGGCGTGGGCGGCGGGCCCCTGGGCGGCGGCAGCATTGACAGCCATGGCGATCACCGCATCGCCATGGCCTTTGCCATGGCGGCACTGCGTGCCGAGGCGCCGGTGCTGGTGCAGGATTGTGCCAACGTGGACACATCGTTTCCGGGCTTTGCGGCACTCGCCGCCGGTGCAGGCCTCGGCATTTTCGAGACGGCCGCAGCCGGGGGGACGGCTGAGCAGGCGGCCGGGGAGCCGGCCGGTTGAGTACCGCAACGGGCAGCTTGCCGGCCCCGGTCATCACCTTTGACGGGCCTTCGGGCACCGGCAAGGGCACCATCGCTGCGGGCTTGGCGGCGCGGCTCGGATGGCATGTGCTGGACACCGGCGCCCTGTACCGCTGTGTTGGACTTGCGGCCGTGCAGCGCGGCATCGATTTGGCGGATGGCGGCGCGCTCGGCGCGCTGGCCCGCGCGCTAAGCATCCAGTTCGACGGTGAGCGCGTGCTGCTCGAGGGCGCCGACGTCAGCAGCGAGATTCGCACTGCGGCGGCTGGCGGGCACGCGTCCCGCGTCGCCGCCGAACCAGAGGTTCGCGCCGCCCTCTGGCGGCTGCAGCGCGATGCGGTCCGCCCTCCCGGACTCATCGCAGACGGCCGCGATATGGGCACTGCGGTGTTCCCGGAGGCAGGCCTCAAGTTCTACCTTGACGCCGCCCCGGATGTGCGTGTACAGCGCCGCTATAAGCAGTTGAAAGACAAGGGCATGGATGCTAACGTTGCGGACCTTGCGCGTGAGCTGGATGAGCGCGATCGGCGCGACCGCGAGCGGACCGCGAGTCCCCTCGTGGCTGCCGCCGATGCCGTCGTCATCGACACGTCCGGGCTCAGCATCGATGCCGTGTTGGCGCGGGTGTGGGACGCGGTCCAACGCCGCCTGCCCCAGGCGTCGGCGGCCTCGGGCCATAGCTAGCGGCTCAGCCTGAGACGCCGGCGCGCTGGACTGCGGGCGCCCTGGACTGCGGGCCCTTGGCCAGCCCAGCACCGATCGCCGCACCTTAGGTTGCTCAACTGCAGGCACCGAACGCGAGGCGCGTGCTCCGCTTGGTGCCGGCGGTATCGGCACCCGGTGTCGGTCGGGCTGACGCCCCCGCCGCGCGGTTTGCACGCGGCGAGCAGCGTTGCGCAGAAAGTCGTCGTTCCAGAGATCCGCGGTGCAGTGCGCCGCAAACGAGTTGCCGGTGGTGCTCCGCCGGCGTTTCATTCACCCATGCCTCAACACAGGAACAGGCCGGGCGGCCTGCTCTGTGGTGACTAACCCTCAGCCACGGGCCTGAGGGTGGAGACACCACGACGTTGCCCAAGCAGCGCGCTCCAACGCCCGCCCGGCCAGGAAAAACTCAACCTCATGACCGAAAGCTTCGCCGAACTCTTCGAACAGAGCCTCAGCAACACCCAGCTCCAGCCAGGCACCGTCATCACTGGCCAGGTGATGGAGATCACGCCGGACGTGGTCATCGTCAACGCCGGCCTGAAGACCGAGGGCATCATCCCCCGCAGCCAGTTCATCTCGCCCGAGGGGGAGTTGGAGGTGGCCGTCGGTGACGACGTCGAAGTGGCACTGGATGCCGTCGAGGACGGATTCGGCACCACACGGCTGTCGCGCGAAAAGGCCAAGCGCTTTGCCGCCTGGGACAAACTGGAGCAGGCGTTCGAAGGCGGCGACACCGTCACGGGCCTGATCAATGGCAAGGTCAAGGGCGGCTTCACCGTGGAACTCGGCAGCGTCCGCGCCTTCCTGCCCGGCTCGCTGGTGGACGTGCGCCCGGTGCGCGATACCACCTACCTCGAAGGCAAGGACTTGGAGTTCAAGGTCATTAAGCTGGACCGCCGACGCAACAACGTCGTCGTCTCCCGCCGCGCGGTCGTCGAGGAGGAATACAGCGCTGAGCGCGAGCAGTTGCTGGAGAAGCTTGAAGAGGGGCTGGAGCTCAACGGTGTGGTCAAGAATCTGACCGACTATGGCGCCTTCTTGGACCTGGGCGGTATCGACGGCCTGCTGCACATCACTGACATGGCCTGGCGTCGGGTCAAGCACCCGTCGGAGGTGGTGGAGATCGGCCAAGAGGTCATGGTCAAGGTGCTCAAGTTCGACCGCGAGCGCCAACGCGTGTCCCTGGGCCTCAAGCAGATGGGTGAGGACCCGTGGGTCAACATCTCGCGCCGCTATCCCGAGGGCACCCGCATCTTCGGCAAGGTCACCAATATCGCCGACTACGGCTGCTTCGTGGAAATCGAAGAGGGCGTCGAGGGCCTGGTGCACGTGTCCGAGATGGACTGGACCAACAAGAACGTGCACCCGTCCAAGATCGTGGCCGTGGGCGACGAGGTGGAGGTGATGATCCTCGACATCGACGAGGAGCGCCGGCGCATCTCACTTGGCATCAAGCAATGCCAGAGCAACCCCTGGGATGAGTTCTCCGCCATGTATAAGAAGGGCGACCGGGTGAGCGGGCAGATCAAGTCCATCACGGACTTCGGCATCTTCATCGGGCTAGACGGCGGCATCGATGGCCTGGTGCATCTGTCCGATATCACCTGGGACGAGTCCGGCGAGGAGGCCCTGCGCAGCTTCAAGAAGGGCGATGAGGTGGAGACCGTCGTGCTGTCGGTGGACCCGGAGCGCGAGCGCATCTCGCTCGGCGTCAAACAATTGGATAAGGATCCCTTCTCCAGCTTCGTCGCGCTGAATGAGAAGGGCAGCATCGTCAAAGGCACCATCACCGAGGTGGATGCCAAGGGCGCCACGGTGGACTTGGGCGAGGGCGTGGAAGGTTACCTGCGCGCGTCGGAAATCTCCCGTGATCGGGTCGAAGACGCCCGCGCGGTGCTCAAGCAGGGCGAGGAGATCGAGGCCAAGTTCATGGGCGTCGATCGCAAGAACCGCACCCTGTCGCTGTCCATCAAGGCCAAGGACATGGCCGATGAGCAGGCCGCCATCAAGGGGTATGCGCGCGAGGCCCAGGCGGGCACCGCGACCCTCGGCGATATCCTGAAGCAGCAGATGGAGGAGGCGGCGAAGGAGGACTGAGCTTCAGCGCTGGTGCCTCCGGTCGGTCGAGCCACCTCCTGCGCTGTCCCGTCGCCGCTGGCAGCCATGCCAGCCGGCGGCAAAACGGAACCTGCCCAGCTCTTTCGGAGTGATCCAACATGATGAAATCCGAGCTCATCGAGATCTTGGCTGAACAGCAAAGCCATCTCGCGTGTAAGGACGTCGAGCTCGCCGTGCGCTGCATCTTGGAGCAGATGAGCGGCGCACTTGCCGCCGGCGAGCGCATCGAGATCCGCGGCTTCGGCAGTTTCTCACTCCACTATCGCCCGCCGCGCATTGGCCGCAATCCCAAGACCGGTGATTCCGTGGCCCTCGCCGGCAAGTACGTCCCGCACTTCAAGCCCGGCAAGGAGCTCCGCGATCGGGTCAATGCCGCCTACCAGGCGGAACTGGAGGCGCAGGAAGCCGACGCGTCGCTGCGCGCCGCCACGGGCTAAGCCGGCCTGTTTTCGGCCCTGACTAGCTCGCGACTTCCGCGGTGGGGCACGAGATGCCCAGCTCCCAACAGCACCGGGCACTTGCTGTCACCGTAACGTCATAGCCTGCGGGTAATCTCTGCGGAGGTTTTACGCAGAGGTCGTTGCGATGCCCTTCCATCCCTTCCGTCGAGCACTGCTCGGCCTGGCTGCGGCTGTGCTGGCCTTGCCGGCACTGGCGCTGGATCCCCGCTTTACCGACGCCGACGGCGATCTAGTGGCTGATACGCCAACGGACCCAGCGGTGCTGCTGGACCCCAGTGTGCTGGTATTTGCCTACACACCGGTGGAGGACCCATCGGTCTACGCCGAGGTGTGGCAGGGGTTTCTGGAGCACATGGAAGCCGTCACCGGCAAGCGGGTCCGCTTCTTTCCGGTGCAGTCGAATGCGGCGCAGATCGAGGCCATGCGCGCCGGGCGTCTGCACGTGGCTGGCTTCAATACTGGCTCCAACCCGCTGGCGGTGAACTGCGCCGGCTTCGTGCCCTTCGCAATGATGGCGAGCGCGGACGACAGCTTCGGCTATGAGATGGAAATCATCACCTATCCCGGCAGCGGCATCGAGTCGGTGGCGGACCTCAAGGGCAGCAAGCTCGCCTTCACCACGCCCACCTCCAACTCCGGCTACAAGGCCCCGTCGGCGCTGCTGCAGAGCGAGTTCGAGCTGATCGCCGAGCGCGACTTCGAGGCCGTCTTCTCCGGCAAGCACGATAACTCCATCATCGGCGTCGCCAACCGCGATTATCCGGCGGCCGCGGTGGCGAACTCGGTGCTAAAGCGCATGCTCGCGCGCGGTGTGATCGAGCCCGAGCAGATCGTCAGCATCTACACGTCCCAGACCTTCCCGACCACGGGCTATGGCTTTGCCCACAATCTGCAGCCGGCGTTGCAGGAGCGCATCAAGGAGGCCTTCTTCAGCTTTCCATGGGAGGGCTCGGCACTGGCGGCGGAGTTCAAGGAATCCGGCGAGGCCAAGTTCATTCCCATCACCTTCAAGGAGCATTGGGAGGTCATCCGCAAGATCGACGCCGCCAATGCCGTCAGCTACGACTGCCAGTAGGCTGCGCGTCGAGCGCCTCGGCAAGCGTTACGCCACCGGCGACGAGGCCCTCACGGAGGTCACGCTGGCGGTGCCGGCGGGGCAGGTTTTGGGCCTGATCGGGCCGTCCGGTGCCGGCAAGTCGACCCTGATCCGTTGCGTCAACCGCTTGGTGGAGCCCAGCACCGGCCGCGTCTTCTTGGGCGAGACGGAGGTCACCCGCCTCGGGCGCCGCGGCCTGCGCCGGGCGCGCCGACGCATGGGCATGATCTTCCAAGAGTACGCCCTGGTGGAGCGGCTCACGGTGATGGAGAACGTGCTTTCGGGGCGGCTCGGCTATGTGCCCTTCTGGCGCAGTTGGCTGCGCCGCTTTCCGGCAGAGGACATCGCCCGCGCGTTTCGCTTGCTGGAGCGCGTTGGCCTGCGCGAGCAGGCCGACAAGCGCGCCGACGCCCTCAGCGGCGGTCAGCGCCAGCGCGTCGGCATTGCCCGTGCGCTAGCGCAGGAGCCGGAGATCCTATTGGTGGACGAGCCGACGGCGAGCCTGGACCCCAAGACCTCGCGGCAGATCATGCGCCTGCTGCGTGAGGTCTGTGCGGAGCGGGGACTGGCGGCCATCGTCAACATCCACGATGTGGCCCTGGCGCAGCAGTTCATGATGCGCATCGTCGGCCTGCGCGACGGTCGGGTGGTCTTCGACGGTGCACCAGCGGCGCTGACGCCAAAGGTGCTCACCGACATTTACGGCGCAGAGGACTGGAGCGCGACCCGCGCTGCCGAGGACGCGGCCCCAGTCCCTGCACCGCCGGGCGATGACGACCTAGCAGCGGCGCTGTGAACGCTGCGCCTGTGGCTCAGACCCAGACCCAGACCCATATCGAGACCGAGACGAGCCCGGTGCCCAGTCGGTGGCGCCGCCCACCGCTCATTGCCAATCCCTGGCTGCGCTGGGCGCTGATGGGTGGTGCCCTGGTCTACCTGGCCATCGGCCTTGGCAGCTTGGAGGTCAACTGGGCGCGGGCCATGACTGGCGGGGAGCGTGCGCTGCGCTTCCTCGATGGCTTCCTGCAGCCGGACTTCGTCAGCCGTTGGCGTGACATCCAGCAGGGCCTGGCGGAGAGTCTGACCATGACCCTGACCGCGACCGTGGTCGGGGTGCTGATCTCGGTACCCATCGGCATCGGCGCCGCGCGCAACATCGCGCCGCTGCCGCTCTATCTGGCCTGCCGCGGCCTCATCGCCGTGTCGCGCTCGCTGCAGGAGATTATCGTCGCCATCCTGTTCGTGGCCATGGTCGGCTTCGGCCCCTTGGCGGGGTTTCTGACGCTGTCGTTCGCGAGCATCGGCTTCCTCGCCAAGCTGCTTGCCGAGGACATCGAGGACACCGACAGCGCCCAGATCGAGGCCATCAGGGCGACCGGTGCCTCCTGGTGGCAGGTGTTGAACTACGGCATCCAGCCGCAGGTGATGCCGCGGCTGGTCGGGCTGTCGCTGTACCGCCTGGACATCAACTTCCGCGAGTCCGCGGTGATCGGCATCGTCGGTGCCGGCGGCGTCGGCGCGACCCTGAACACGGCCCTGGACCGCTACGAGTACGATTCCGCTGCTGCCGTGCTGATCTTGATCATCGCCATCGTCATGGTCACCGAATACAGCTCCAGCTGGGTGCGGAGACAGGTGCAGTGAGCGGCCTGCCGGCGCCCGATCCGCGGCCCGTTTGGCGTCGGCGCAGCGCGCTCGCCGAGCTTGGCCGCTGGTGCGGCTGGCTGCTGCTGGTGCTGCTGTTCGTGGTTTGCTGGCAGCTGATGACGCGCGATCAGATCTGGGCCTTCGTCTGGGACGCACCGCAGCAGGCCGGCGACCTGTTCCAGCGCATGCTGCCGCCACGCTGGTCCTATATGGACCAGCTGTGGCGGCCGCTGTGGGACACGGTCAATATCGCCACCTTCGGGACCCTGTTGGCGTTGCTCATCGCCGTTCCGGTGGCCTTTCTCGCCGCGAGCAACACCACCCCCAGCCGTTGGCTGATTCGACCCCTGGCGTTGCTGGTCATCGTCGCATCGCGGTCGGTGAACGCCCTGATCTGGGCGCTGTTGCTGGTCACCATCCTGGGACCGGGCCTGCTGGCGGGGGTCATGGCCATCGCACTGCGCTCCATCGGCTTCATCGGCAAGCTCCTGTACGAGGCCATCGAGGAGATCGATCCGCGTCAGGTGGAGGCGCTGCGCGCCACCGGCGCCGCTCGTGCGCAGGTGCTGGACTACGCTGTGGTGCCACAGATCCTGCCCGCCCTCGCCGGCATCACCGTGTTCCGCTGGGACATCAATATCCGCGAATCCGCGGTGCTGGGCTTGGTCGGTGCAGGCGGTATCGGGCTGCAGCTGAAGGCGTCGGTGGACACCCTGGCCTGGCCCCAGGTGACGCTGATCTTCTTTGTGATCTTGGCGACCGTTGTCGTCAGCGAATGGGTCTCCAACCGGGTGCGGCACGCGCTGATCTGACGGAGGAGCTAGGCCTCTTCCCTGTGCGCACGTGAACAAAGCGCGGACTGAACAGCGGGTGCGTTGAGGGGGCCTTGGCGGCTCGCCGCGCCGCGCTTAGGTGTGCGTTGCCGCCGCGCTTACCGCCCGCTCGCCGGGGTAGTGCGCGTGGATCCAACGCTCCACCTCCGCGGTGAGTGCCTTGGCGGACTTGCCCGCGGATGGGATGGGCTCGCCGATGACCAGTCGAATCGTCCCGGGATAGCGCATGAGGGAGCGCCCCGGCCAGCAGTCACCGCTGTTGTGCGCCACCGGCAGCACGTCTGCGCCGGCTCGCGTCGCGAGCATGGCCCCACCGGAGTTGAAATGGCCAAGGGTGCCCGGCGGCTGCCGCGTGCCTTCGGGGAAGATCATCACGCTGATGCCCTCTGCGAGGCGCGCCGTGCCCTGACGCAGGATGGTCTTCAGCGCTTGGGAGCCCGCCGAGCGGTCGATGGCGATGGGCTTTAGCAGCGCAAGGCCCCAGCCGAAAAACGGAATCCACAAGAGTTCTCGCTTGAGGATGGTCGCCTGCGGCGAGATTAGGATCTGCAGATAGAAGGTCTCCCACGGACTCTGGTGATTGGCCATGACCACCACCCCATGGTCCTTTGGAATGTGCTCGAGCCCCTGTACCTCGATGCGCACGCCGTTGAGGTGCCGCAGCAGCCACATGACCGCGACGCTCCACAGGTTCACCAAGCGGTACCGCTGCTCGAAGCTGACGAAGGGTGCGATCAGAAAGATGATCGGCGCATGCAGCGTGGCCAGCACGCCTGACAGCACCACAAAGGTGAGGCTCCGCAAGCGCAGCCCGAGGCTGGCACGGGGGGCGGCGGAGCCTTGCCCGGCAGCTTGTTTGGCAGTTTGCGGATGGGGTTTGGCGCCGGCCTTTGCGGCCGTTCGATGCGGCATCAGGTCGCTTCCTCCGGCGGTTGGCTCAGGCTGGCGTGATCTGTTTTCGGCCGGCGGATGTGGGCATTCAACGAATGTCCTCCGGCTGGTCTTTACGCAGGTAGGCCTCTTCCTCCGGCGTCAGGTCCACCTCGTCGAAGCCGGTCACCATGGGCATGACATGGTCGCGAAAGGAGTGCCCGGTCGTCAGCATGTAGACGTGAATGAACACGAACGCGAGGATCGCAAAAGCGGCCGCGGTGTGGATGAGCGCGACGCCCTGAAGATACTCGGTGGCGTGGGGGATGTCGCGCCAGGCGAAGTAGAAGAGGTAGATCAACCCGGTGATCCAGATGGCTGGGAAGAGCACGATCTTGAGCATGGTGTAGGCGAGCGCCTGCAGCGGATTGTGCTTGCGCCAGAAGGCCTTGCGGTAGGGATGCCGCTCGCCCTTGAAGATGCCGAAGCCGTAGAAGCGCAGCACCCCCCACATGCCCTCGATGGTCGGGATGAAATGCCGCCAACTGCGGGTGGTGAAGAGCCAGAAAGTCCCGAAGGCCCAGACCAGCAGCAATGCGAGCGCCGCCCCCGTGTGCAGCGTCACGGCCCGCTCGAAGCTGAATAGGCCATGGAATCCGTGCAGGCCAAAGCCGGTAATGAGCAGCGTCACGATGAGCAACATCTGCGACCAGTGCCAGAAGCGCTCGAACAGGCTGAAGATCTTGACGCGGTGCAGGGCCATCAGTGCTGCGCCTCCTTCGAGTTGGTCGAGAAGATACGAACCAGGGCATGCACCAGGATGCCGGCAAGGGTACCGAACACCAGAATCGTGCCGATGCGATCGAGCCAGCTGCTGCGATCCCGCCCAGGCAGATAGATGCCGGCCACCGTGGCAATGCGGCTGTTCTTGGGCGCATGGCAGTCGCCGCAGTCCAGCGCCTGCGCTTTGGGCGCGACCATATGGGTGATGGGCCACCACGACAGGGTCTCGATGAAGCCGTAATCGCCGGAGTAGTCGAGCCCGAAGTCGGC
This sequence comes from uncultured Thiohalocapsa sp., assembly GCA_964524185.1. Taxonomy (GTDB): domain Bacteria; phylum Pseudomonadota; class Gammaproteobacteria; order Chromatiales; family Chromatiaceae; genus Thiohalocapsa. Next base: position 18,453 of record CAZGCI010000045.1, read on the forward strand.
CATGCCCTTCTCGATGGCAGCGGCCATGTCGTAGTTGCCCCAGTAGGCAGCGTCATCCTCACCCCAGAGGTGGGTGTAGACCAGGGTGCCATAGCCCTTGTCGAAGGGCATCCATGTGTGCATGCGCTTGAAGGGCCAGATGCGCGAGCGACCATCCTCGCGCGAGCCGTCGAAGCCATTGATCTCGATGGACTGTGCCTCGGGGTCGAACTTGGTGTCGATGGTGGTGTAGACCATCTGCCCATCGAACCAGCCATACTCGGGAACCACGTCCTCGGCATAGGTGAAATTGCCCTTGATGGACTTGTAGGTGTAGCGGTGGTCGCCGTTCGCCTGGATGTAGCCTTCCTCGTGATAGCCCTCGCCGTCGCGGGTCTTGCCGGCGGTGCGCCAGTCCCAATCCACCACGGTGGCCACGCCACCGCGGGCGAACGCCGGGATGTGGCAGGTCTGGCAGGCAACGCTCTGCACGTGATCATTGAGCTTGAATGCGGCCAGTGAGTCCACGGGGTGGGGTGCCGAGCCATGGCAGGACTCGCAGGTGGTCACGTCCCGGCGTTGGCCGGGCAGGCGCCTACCCACGGTGTCCTTGGCGACCACACGGTAGCGGCTGCCCGTCCAGACGTGCTTCTCGGTGACATGGCAGGCCGTGCAGGAGAAGTTGAGCCCGTCTACGCCCATGTGCACGTCCAGGGTGCGCGGCGGTGCCGCCAGCGCGGTAGACAGGTCGCCGTGCTTCACGTTGTCGCCGCCGCCGCCGTTGAAATGACAACTGCCGCAGTTGGCGCGCTGCGGCAGGTCGACGCTCTGCGCCGACGCCGCCAGGTCGATGGGCGGCTTGCCCTCGAACATCACCGAGCAGGCCGGGCTGCCTTCGCTGTTGGGCGTTTTGTAGTAGGTGCCGGTGGTCTCGTGGCAGACCAGACAGTCGATCTTGGTCTCGTCCGTGAAGTCGAAGTTCTCATCCTTCCAGCCGTAGCCGGCGTGGCATTGGGCGCACATCCCCTCGTTGCCGCGGGCGTTGGTGCAGAAGTTGTTGATGAGGTATTTCTTGCCTAGCTGCTGGCCCGTCTCGGCATCCGTGTAGGACCAAGTCCAGTGGATATTGCGCATGAAATGCTTGCCCGTTTCCGTGTGGCAGCCCAGGCAGGCCTGGGTGACCTCCGAGCCGTCCGCGAACGGTCCCTTCAGCTCCTTGAACTTGGCATGGTCCGCGGTGCCGCCCTGCAGCGGTCCCGACACCTGCGGGCGTAGCTCCGCGGCGGCCGGTGGTGTCGGCCAACTGCCGGCGTCGGCCCAGGCGCCCAGGGGCACGAGCGCGACAATGAGGACGCACACGAGCGATAGGACCATGCACTCGCAGTCGGCGCGCCACCCGCGCCAACCTGCGATGCCCCTGCCCGCTGGAGTCGGCGCTGTTGGCCGATCGCCAGGGTGGCGGTGATGCGGTGGCCTTCGCGGAGCCCCGCAGACCTGAGCAGGTCGATCAGTAGGCGAAACAGGTTGGGCGCGCATGGGATGGTCTCCGGACGCGCCGGCTCAGCCGATGTGCTGGGCCGCGGCGCTGACTGATCAGCATCCGCCAACAGGCACCGGCATTACCCTGACATCGCGCAAATCCTTGCCATTCTTGCCCTTAGCACTTGCGCCGGATCAATGAGCGCGCCGTTGGACTCGAGCGAGGCGCCCTCGGTCCAGGCGCTGCGATGGCCAGTGCAGCGTTCGGCACCGTGCCGGGTCCAGCGGGCCGCTAACGGGGGTTGGAAAAGCCCGCCTTCCGTCGCCATGCTTGCGGGCTGTTCCCAACGCACGAGCGCCCGCCATGACTGACCAAGCCGCAGGAGCCCGCAATCGGCTCGCCACTGCAACAAGCCCCTACCTGCAGCAGCATGCGGACAATCCAGTCGACTGGTGGCCCTGGTGCGAGGAGGCCTTGGCGCTGGCGCGCGCGCAAGACAAGCCGATCCTCCTGTCCATTGGCTACTCCGCTTGCCACTGGTGTCATGTGATGGCGCACGAGTCCTTCGAGGACCCGCAGACCGCGCAGGTCATGAACAGCCTTTTCGTCAACATCAAGGTCGACCGAGAGGAGCGCCCGGACCTGGACCGCATCTACCAGACCGCGCACCAGCTCCTGGCACGCCGGCCGGGCGGGTGGCCGCTGACGGTGTTCCTGACCCCGGAGGACCGCAAGCCGTTCTTCGCTGGCACCTATTTTCCGAAGGAACAACGCCATGGGCTGCCGGCCTTCACGCAGCTGCTCACCAGCATCGAGCGCGCCTACCGGGAGCAGGGTGACGCCATTCGCAAGCAGAATCACTCCCTGATGGACGCGTTGGCCTCGCTGGAGCCCGAGGCGGAAGAGGCGGTGCCGGATATGGCACCGCTGGAGGGGGCGCGCCGCCAGCTGGCGGCTAGCTTCGATGCCGAGCACGGCGGTTTTGGCTCGGCGCCCAAGTTTCCGCACCCCACCAACCTTGAGCTGCTGTTTCGCCATTGGGCGGCGACCGCCGCCGACGGGCAGCCCGACGCGCAGGCCTTGCACATGGCACGCTTCACGCTGGAGCGCATGGTGCGCGGCGGCATGAACGACCAGCTCGCCGGCGGCTTCTGCCGCTACAGCGTCGACGATCACTGGATGATCCCGCACTTCGAGAAGATGCTCTACGACAACGGGCCGCTGCTCGCGCTCTGTTGCGACGCCTGGCAGATCACCGGGGAGGGGCTCTTCCGCGACGCCGCCGCGGCCACCGCCGAGTGGGCCATCGCGGAGATGCAGAGCCCAGAGGGCGGTTACTACAGCAGCCTGGACGCCGACAGCGAGGGCGAGGAAGGGCGCTTCTACGTCTGGCATAAGGACGAGGTCGCCGCCCTGTTGGCGCCGGCGGAATGGGGACTCTTCGCACCGGTGTTCGGCCTCGACCGCGCAGCGAACTTCGAGGGCCGCTGGCACCTGCACCAGTACCGCACGCCGGCGGCCGTCGCCGCCAAACAGGGGCTCGACCCAGCGCAGTGCGCCGCGCTGCTCGCCTCCGCCAAGGCCAAGCTGCTCGCGGCACGGGCCAAGCGCGTGCGCCCGGGCCGCGACGAGAAGATCCTCACCAGCTGGAATGCGCTGCTCATCAAGGGCATGGCCCGCGCTGCGCGGATCCTTGAGCGTCCGGACCTCTTGGCATCGGCCGAACGGGCGCTCGGCTTCATGCACACCACGCTGTGGCGCAATGGTCGGCTATTGGCGACTTACAAGGACGGCAAGGCCCACCTCAACGCCTATCTGGACGACTACGCTCTGCTGCTGGACGCCCTGCTAGAGCTGTTGCAGGTGCGTTGGCGCCGCGCCGACGTGGACTGGGCGATGGCGCTGGCGGAGGTGCTGCTCCAGCAGTTCTTCGACGCCGAGCAGGGCGGCTTCTTCTTCACCGCCGCCGATCATGAGGCGCTCATCGCCCGCCCGAAGCCCCTCGGCGACGAGTCCGTGCCGTCCGGCAACGGCATCGCCGCCCATGCCCTGCAGCGGCTCGGACACCTCATCGGTGAGCATCGCTACCTCGATGCCGCGGCGGCGACGTTGCGCTTCGCGGCGGAGCCGATACGTCGCGTGCCCTATGCCCATGCCACACTGCTGGCGGCGCTGGACGATTATCACACCCCGCCCGAGACGATCGTCATTCGTGCCTCGGAGGCGGACCTTCGCACCTGGCAAGTGGCCGCGCAGCAGGGCTATCAGCCGCGGCGTTTGGTGTTGGCCATCCCCGCGGACGAGCCGGATCTCCCGGGCAACCTGGGCGCCATGGCGCCCGGCAGCGGGGGTGCCCTGGCCTACCGCTGCCGGGGCACCCACTGTGAGCCGCCGGTGACGAGCCTGACGGCCCTCAGCGGGGCGCTTACTGGGGCGCTTACCGGGGCCCTCAGCGGACATTGACTCCCTCGACCCAGCCGTGAGCCCATGTCCGGACTGTCTCGGTTCTTGTGAACACACGACGGGCTGATGCGCCGCAAGCGGCGCAGGCACCAACTCCACCACGGCAGCGGATGTCTTCGTGGTGTAATCGCGGCATCCAGGATCAACCCAGCGCAGCACGCTGAGCCGCATGCAAGACTCCGCCCGCCCGGACCCGCTCTTTCCGCCCATCGAGCCCTATGCCCAGCACCAGCTGGACGTGGGCGATGGGCATACGCTCTACATTGAGGAATGCGGCGCCCCCGCCGGGCTGCCGGCGGTCTTTCTGCACGGCGGCCCGGGCGCCGGCTGTGGACCCACGCACCGGCGCTTCTTTGACCCTTCACGCTGGCGGCTGGTGCTCTTCGACCAGCGCGGCTGCGGGCGCTCCACGCCCCATGCCGGACTCGCTGACAACACCACCTGGCACCTGGTGGCGGACATGGAGCGGATGCGCGAGCACCTCGGCATCGAGCGCTGGTTGGTGTTCGGCGGTTCCTGGGGCTCCACCCTCGCCCTGGCCTATGCACAGACGCACCCGGAGCGGGTCGCGGCCCTGGTGCTGCGGGGCATCTTTCTGTGTCGGCCCTGGGAAATCCACTGGTTCTATCAGCAGGGTGCGAGCCGCCTGTTTCCGGACTACTGGCAGGACTTTTTGGCGCCCATCCCGGCGGTTGAGCAAGGCGATCTGGTGCGCGCCTATCACCGCCGTCTCACCGGCGCAGACGACGCCGTCATGCACCGCGCCGCCCAGGCCTGGTCCATCTGGGAGGGGCGCTGTGCGACCCTGCTGCCCGACGCCGGCGTGCGCGGCGCCTTCGCCGACGCGCGCCTGGCGCTGAGCCTGGCGCGCATCGAGTGCCACTACTTCGTCAACAATGCCTTCCTGGAGCCCGAGCAGCTGGTGCGCGATGCGTACCGGCTCGCGGACATTCCGGGAGTCATCGTGCATGGCCGGTACGATGCCATCTGCCCCCTGCAATCCGCCTGGGAGCTGCATCACGCCTGGCCCAAGGCTGAGCTCCAGATCATCGGCGACGCCGGCCACGCCGCCTTTGAGCCCGGTATTGCCGCTGCACTGGTGGCGGCCACGGAGCGTTTCGCGGATCGCCTTGCGGGGCCGCGATGATCGGTCTGCTGCAGCGCGTGAGCGGGGCCAGCGTGGCGGTGGACGACGCCGTCATCGGCGCCATCGACCGCGGCCTGCTGGTGCTGGTGGGGGTGCAGAAGCACGACGACACCGCCCGCGCCGAGCGCCTGCTGGAACGCCTGCTGGGCTACCGCGTGTTTCCCGATGCCGCAGGCAAGATGAACCTGAGCCTTAAGGACATCGGCGGCGGCCTGCTGCTGGTGCCGCAGTTCACCCTCGCCGCCGACACCCGCAAGGGCACCCGCGCCAGCTTCACGGCCGCCGCCCCGCCGGCGGACGGCGAGCGGCTGTTCAATCATCTCGTGGCACGCGCCCACGCTGCCCACCAGCCCTTCGCCACCGGGCGCTTCGGCGCCGACATGCAGGTGCGCCTCTGCAACGACGGGCCCGTGACCTTTTGGCTGGAGGCCTGAGGCCGAGCGGCCGCCGCGTTGAGTCTCGGGGGCATGATCATCCGGCTGAGACCTAGCGAGGCGGATGCCTCAGAGCAACGAGCGACCAGAGCGCCGGCAGGCCAGCGGGTCGTTCACTAGACAGGGCCAAGGGCCGAGGCGCGGAAGGACAGCCCCGGCGTGAGCGGTTGCGTCTCGGCCCTCGGCCCTTTCCCCGCCGGCGCCTGGCACACGATGCGGCGTGGAGAACCTGACGCATCTGCAAACATCTGGCGCGGTCAAGCAATCTAGTGCGTTTCAGGTCATCCGCTCGGGGCGCGGTCAAGCGATCGAGAGTTACAGGCCAACCAGCTCCGCATGGACACCCTGGCTGGTGACAGCAGACAACAGCGACGAGCTGCCAACCTTATCGGGATTGAACTGCACGATTAGCAGGTGCGGCGTCCGGTCGGGGTTGCTGACACTGACGACGCCATCGAGCCCTCTCAGGGCCTGCTCAACCTGGCTGCGGCGAGCGGCGTCTAGGTCTTCATCGATATGCACTGTGACATCAGAAAGCTGGTTATCCATCGACGCCCTCCTTCAGGCCAGTTGGATCGACGACAGGCCGACGGCCGCTTCGGCACCGGATGCGTCCGGGGACCGTCGCCACCCCTAAGCATAGGCCATGGCCACGGGAAGCTGTGTCCCAACGGACCAGGCGCTTCCACCGGCGGCGCGCAGATCCGGTTAGCGCAGCGTTATCCGACGTGGCGCCCCGACCCCAGCATCGATGACAGCATCCGCACAGGACGGTTTGGGCAACGGCGCGACGTCACCGGGTTTCGTTGCTCGCGCACAGACTTGGGAATCGAGAGTTGGAGCTTGCTGGGCAGGGTCACGAAGGTCTTGGACGTGGCTAACGAACAGAGGCTCGGTGAGTGACTGGAAAAGGATCAGCACTCTCCGCACCTCGATGCGGTCGCCGCCGGTGCGGCCCTGCAGCAGCGCAGTGAGTCTGGGCAACAACTACTCCACCCCAACCGCCTTGAATACGGCATCCACCGGGTCGGCATAGAAGGAGGTCTGGAACTTCGCGAACAGCTCGCCGGGGATACTGGGGATGTCGCCGACGCTGGCCATCGGCAGCAGGATGCGCTTGGCGCCGGAGTCGAACGCGACCTGCAGGCACTCTGCGAGGTTCTCCACCGGGATCACGCTGCCGCCGAGGCTCATGTCGCCGAGGACGACGAGCTGCGCCTGCACGGGCTTCGACAGCACTCCCGAGCACAGGGCGACAAAGCTCGGCAACGTCATGGCCCGCGTCGGGCCGGTGTTGTGCAGCTCGACGGTGTGTAGGTGGTAGTCGTGATCACCGGCCTTGGTCAGGCCACTGACGCGGCTCAGGTTGGCCTTGTAGTAGTCGAAGGCGACCTTCACCGCCTCCTTCGCGGCGCCGCTCGAGCCCAGTCCGGAGACGTTGAATTTACCGTTGCCCGCCGTGGTCTGCGTCTCCAGCCGATACAGGCCCAGGTGCCCGCCGCTGCCGGTGGCGATGGTGTGCAGCACACCGGGGTTCAGCGGGCCGTCCGGGATCAGCTTATCGCCGCCCTGCTCCGGGACGCTGACGAAGGTCTCCTCCATCGTTTCTTGGTCGATGTAGGAGAAGTGGACCTCGAAGAACTCCATGCCGCCGATCTTCTTCAGCTGCTCCTTGACCCGGCGGCGGGTCTCCAGTGCGTACTCCAGGCAGCGGCGAACGGCCTCCTTGTCGTAGTCGCCGGCCGGATACAGCAGCTTCAGTAGGCCCGACACGGTGCGGCGCACGGCAATGGTGTCGCGTTGATTCAGGTCCCGGCCCAGCTTGAACCAGCGGTCGACGGCATCGGAGAAGTTGCGCTTGCGCATCTCGCGCATGAACTCGGCCAGATAGTCCGTGATCAGGCCGTACTGGTTGGTGAAGAACTCGGGGCGCATCTTTGGCACCTCCCAGCCTGGGATGTAGGCATGGAAGCGATCGAAGAAGGCCGAGTCGATCATGGTCTCCGGAAACGGCGCCAGCAGATGGCTGGTCTTCACCAGGGTGTCCACCGGCTGGTTGATGTTGCCGACGAAGACCATGCTGGCCGAGGCCTGGATCGCGTCTTTGCCGCGGGCGAAGGAGCCGGAGGCCATGAAGTCCTTCATGATCTGCACCCCGTCCTTGTCCTTGAACGAGATGCCGGCCACCTCGTCGAAGGCGACCAGGTCCCACAGGCCCACCAAGCCCACGGTGCGCCGGGCCATGTTGTAGAACAGGTTGGCCACCGTGGTCTGGCCGCCGGAGATCAGGATGCTGTTCGGGCTGATCTCCTTGTAGATGTGGCTCTTGCCGGTGCCGCGCGGCCCCAGCTCGCAGCAGTTGTAGTTGTTCTCGACGAACGGAATCATCCGCGCCAGCAGGTGCCACTTGACCCGCTCATCGAGGTTCGCCGGCTCCATGCCCGTAGAGCGGCAGAGCACGTCGAGCCACTGGCCCTCGGAGAAGGCCCTGCGTCCCTCGAACAGGCCCTCCAGGTCCATGTTCGGCATCTGGATGGGCTTCAGGTCGCCGATGCTGAAGGGTGAGCCCTTGCTGCCCTCCTCGTAGAAGTAGTACACGGTGACGATGCACCAGATGCCGCCCACCAGCAGCTTCTCGAACTGTTTGACGGCGCTGCCGGAGATCTCGGCGTCCTTCACGCCGAGGTTCGAGAGCAGGGCCTCGTAGACGTCACGCTTCTCGTTCAGGCGGACCGTCACCTTGTCGATGACCTTGTAGCTGCCGCGCTCCTTGATCTTGGACTTGACCTTCTCCGCCTCGTCCGGGCGCACGTAGTTGTCGGCGAGGATGGTCTTCACCGTCTGCAGGCCGTCGCGGATGATCTCCTCGTCATCGGACGCGCAGTACATGCCGAGCAGATACTCCAGCACGTACACCGGCACGTTCGCGCCTTCCTTGATCAGCTTGGTCAGGTCCTTGCGGACCACCTTGCCGGCGAAGTGGCGGGTGAGGAGTTGGTCGAGCATGGAAGTGGTGAGTGGTGAGTGGTGAGTGGTGAGTGGTGAGTTAGGCGTGGAGCTTTGCTTTGAGGGCGTTCAGCATCCTTGAAATCTCATCCAGCAAGGCGAGGATCTCTGCGATCTGGTTTCGAGTTACGTATCCCAGCCTGAGTGCTATCAGAGTCTGTGTCTCTACTTCCGCCCTGGAGCCTTGGGCAATCGAGAGAAAGTTGAGGAACTCCGCCGTTGAGCGTCTCGCCTGACCCTCCGCAATGTTCGACGGAATGGATACTGAAGCCCGACGAATCTGGCTGGTCAACCCGTAGAGCTCTTCCTTCGGAAAGTTTCGGGTCATCCGATAGATGCGTTCAACTAGTTCCATCGCCTTCTGCCAAACAATTAGATCCTGATAGCTCGCAACAGGCCGCTCCGCACTCGCCACTCATCACTCTCCACTCATCACTTCTTCAAAAATCATTGCCAAACGCCAAATCAATCACCACATCAAATCGCGCTTCCTCCACGCCGGTCTCTGCGTCGCGCAGGATCAACTGGTAGACGCGCTTGCTGTCGAAGCGGCGCCCCTCCAGGGTCAGGCTCACCGTCTTCTTCCACTGGTTCATGTCGGTGGAGGTGCTGTCGAAGGTGACGGTCTCGACATTGGTGACGGGGTCGTCGCCGTCGTAGATACCGACCTTCAGCGTCAGCGGCTTGACGCGCTCGCCCACGGGCTCGGTCTGGATGAGCTGGAAGCGGTGGCGGTTGGTGGTGATCTTGAAGTTGCTGTCGAGCACGCTAACGCCGACGGTGCGGGTCTTGGTCTTGGCCGCCTTGCCGCCCTCTTTGACGTGGAGAACGCGGATCACCGGCACCGCGATCTCCTGCGGCATGGCCCCGCCGTGGACGAACCGCGAGCCGCCGACGAAGTGGAAGCGGTTGGCGCCCTTCGGCACCCAGAACTCCATGTCGCCCGCGGCCCCGGCGGTCGTCGCCGTGGAGCCATGGAAGGCCTTGTCGTCCTCGGGCAGGTTCCGGCCCAGCAGATACCGCTTCTTGGCCAGCACGGTGCCCGGCGGCTTAGCGGCGAGGCTGCTCTTGTCGGTCTCCCCCAATGGCGTCTCCTGGAACAGGAAGCCATGGTCCGCCGTGATCAGGACATGGTTGCCGTTTAGGCTGTCCACGACCTTGCCCACCAGGTCGCTCAGCTCCTCGATGGCCTTGCGCACGGCAGCGAACGTGTGCCCCTCGGTGGCCGCCTTGTCGCCGATGGCGTCCACCTGGTCGTGATAGATGTAGACCACGCGGTAGGGTTTGACGAAGGCGCGGCCCTCGTCCTTCTTCATGGCCATCAGGTCCTCGGCCCGGACCGCGACCCCTTGCACGGCCTCCAGCACCTTGGCGCGCTGCTCCAAGCCGGCGCACGGCTGGCCGTCGAGCCGGATGGTGCCCCCCTCGTCGTAGGCCAGCACCTTGTGCGGCAGCAGCGCCGCCATGCCGAGAGCGGTGTAGGACGGCAGGACCCCGAGCTGCGCTGACAGCTCCGCGTCGATGCGGTACTTGCCGTTGAGCTGCGAGGTCAGCTCCTGCGCCGCCTCGTAGCGGAAGGCATCGCTGATGATGACGAAGACCCGGCGGTCGGCGCCCTTCGCCAGCACCGGCGCCACCTCGCGCTCGAAGAAGCCCTGTTGATTGGGCACGCCGTCGAGCCGCCACAGCCCGAGCAGCCCGCCCTCCAGATGCGTGTTCCAGGCCAGCGCCAGCTCGGCGAGGAAGCCGGTGCCGTAGGTCTGCTCGATCCGCTTGCGCAGGGACTTCAGCACGTCCCAATCTCGGGACTCGGCGTAGTCCGCGGCCTCGCAGAAGTGACGGTAGCACTGGTCGAAACGGTACAGACTGCCGGTGTAAGCGGAGAACAACGCCTTCGCATCCGCCTGGTGCAGCGCTCGGGCCTCGTCGTTGCGCAGCGCGAGGAGATCGGCCCCGACCTGCAGGGCCTCGTAGACGGCATGCAGCGCGCGGCGCGGGGCCGACGCTGTGTCGGGCAGTCCCACCGACGCCCAGTAACCGTCCTGCCTGCGCGCCGCGATGTCGCGGATGGCCTCGGGCTTGATCAGATCCGCGGTCTCCAGCACCCGGTCCCGCAGCCGGCTGGCGATGGCCTTCTCCACCAGCAGGAAGGTCTTCACCTCCGCCAAGTCCTCGATCTGCAACGCGCCGAGATGGTGTTCCAGCTTGACGGCCTCGGCCACCGCGGTGGACAGCGCCTCGTAGGATGGCCCGCGGGTGCTGCTGTCGCGCCATTGAGCCAGGCAGACCACCGCGTTGGCGATGCCCTGACGGGACAGCATGAGGTGCTTCAGACCCTCCGGCAGCGGGGCGCGGCAGGCGTGGTCCAGGTCCGAGACCAGGAGCCGGATCAGCAGGTTCTTGAGTGTCGGCGCGTCGTCGTGATAGCCGAAGTGGCTGGCGACCAGTTCCCAAAAGGCCGCCTGCACGCCGTACTTCTCGATATCGGCCCAGGCAGCCGGCGGCTCGTCAAGATTGCCATCGGGAATGGCGTCGAACAGCGAGATCAGGATGTTGAAGAACTCCGGCTGATCCGCCTTGGCGAGGACCGCGATGAGCTTGCGGTCGATGTCGAGCTGACCGTCGGTGGGACTGATCAGCCTCTTCAGCCGTTCCAGACGCTCCCGGCTGGCGAAGAACTTGCCGCGGTCGGCGAGGTGTTGGCGCAGCGACTGCTGGGTGAGCCCCAGCTCGGCGAGCAGCATCGAGGCCCGGTCGGCGCTGAAGCTGGCGCCGTAAAGCCGCAAGTCGAGCAACCAGTCCTGGTCGGGTGCTGGCGGGTCGGACGGGGCGTAGAGCAGATAACGCCCGAGCGGGTCCTCCTGCTCCAGCTGGACCTTGATTGCCAATGCCGGGTGCTCATCAAGGCGCAGTAGACTCACCCCGTCTAGCGCCTGAATCAGCGCAGGCAGACCTTCCTCGAACTCATGCTCCGGGTCGTGCCAGAACACCAGCCGGTGGTCGTCCTGGAAAAAGCGCTCGCGCAGGGCGTCGGTGATGCGTTGGGTATCCATCCGCCCCTTAGTCCTGTTGCACCCAGTTTTCCAGCTTGAGACCGCGGACTCGCTCAAACTCACTCAGATTGTTGGTGACCAGCACAGCGTCCATTGCCAGCGCATGCGCCGCGATCCAGAGGTCATTGCCGCCGATCGGCGTGCCGGCGGCCTTCAGTCGCGTGAATTGCTCCGCGTAATGGCCGCAGATCCCGGCGTCGGAGGGGTAGAACACTGGGACCTGACGGATCAGCAGGGTCAGCCGCTGCAGCACGTTCGATTTGCGCGTGCTGCGCTCGGCCCCTTTGAGCAGTTCGGCATAGGTGACGAAAGACATGCCCAGCCTGCTGTCGGCGGGCAGCGCGTTGATGCGCTCCGCAACACCTGGCGGGCGCTGCTTGATTAGGTAGATCAGGCTGTTGGTGTCGAGCATGTAGTTCACAGCACGTCGCGCTCCTGCGGCGGGGCCTGCTCGGCTTGCGCCTCTTCCAGCGCCCGGACGAAGTCGTCGTCAAAGCCTTCGAGTGCCCGCAGCAGCGCATCCCCCTTTGGCTCACGCAGTGGGTGCAGGATCAGGTCGCCATCGGGGGTGCAGCGGATCTCCACCCGGTCGGTATCGAGCCGAAACTCCGCCGGAATCCGCACCGCCTGGCTGTTTCCGTTCATGAACACGCGCGTGGTCTGTGTTGTCATGCGAACCTCGAAATGTACATACAAAAACGTATGCACTTTAGCCCGGCCGCGTTTGTCTGGCAAGCGATCGACAAGGCCCTTGAGCGCAATCGGCGATCAGCGCAGCGCCCACGATCAAAGCTGCATGTCATTCCAAACCTCGTCGTCGGTTGGTTAGACGGGAAGTTGGGAAGTTGGGAAGTAAAGAAGCTGGGTCACGCTTCTTCACTTCCTCACTTCCTCACTTCCCCGTCACCGCCTTCACCTCGGCCAACAGGTCACCAAACTTGCCGTAGTTGACCTTGACGCCGTCGTCGAGGTCGAGGGCGATGCGCTGGTCGGCGTAGTGGCGCAGTTGTTCGTCAAAGCGGCGCAGTTCGTCGAGTTGTTTGCCGAGCTTGTCGCGCTCCTTTTGCAGGCGCTTGGCCTGGGCGCCGCTGCTGGCGGCTTCGATCGCTGCCGGCCATGGAGAGCGAAGCGAAGGCCGGTAGTCCCCGGTAGGCGTAGGC
>CAZGCI010000046.1:0-30227 GCA_964524185.1 uncultured Thiohalocapsa sp.
GCGCGGCGCGCCGCCCGTCCGGCCATTCCACCAGCAGCGGCACGTCCAGCTCGCGGAAGCGCTCGCCGAGGCGCTCTTGCAGCTGCTCTTGTCGGATCGGTAGGATGCGCACGTCCGCGTCGAGGTCCGCCGCCTCGGCGGCGGCGAACAGCGCCAGCGCCGCGCGCGGGTAGTCGAGGATGAGATTCTTGAAGTTCTGATCGTGGGACATGCGGCGGTGCGGACGGGCCGGGTGCACGATGGGCCATTGTCACCCAATCACCTCCGATGTGCACGGCGCGTGCAACTAACGTTGCAGCAATGCGCCTCGTCCTTGGGTGCGCACGCTGCGCGCGCACACCCTATGCCCGATTGTATCCGCCAATGTAGCGCACCGATGGTGTTGCCCAGCGCCGGCGGGATCTTCGTTGATCCGGTTCGTCTTCCGGTGCGCACGCTCCGCGCGCACACCCTACCGAGCCCAAGTAGGGTGTGCGACCGAAGGTTGCGCACCGTGCGCGTCGCTCATGGCCGACCGCATCTTCATCCGCCCGGCTCGAGCACGGTGCGCACGCTCCGCGCGCACACCCTACCCGGCTTGTCGCATCTGCAAACCGCTGGCGCGGCCTAGGCCTAGGTGCGCACGCTCCGCGCGCACACCTACAGGTGCTCGATGGCCTGTTCGGCGCGCCGCCGGTATAGCGCACCGGCTGCCTATGTCAACAGGCGACCAATGATCCGATCCACAGTGCAGATAATACCAATAGCGACCACTATCACGACCCGCTGAAGGTGAAGCTCTGCGAGCATGTTCGCCTCAAAGGCCCTCAGATCATCCTTCAGGTCGCTAAACAGTTCTTGTTTCGGTGGTGTCATGCAGGCTCACTCTTCGCGCCGGAACGAGCATGTAGCTGGTCAGACATGTCTTGAGCATAGCCGGAGGCGGCGCAAGACGTCGGCTTTCGACACGGCGTGCATGCATGTTCGCAGGGTCGTGAATTCCCGGACCCAGCCCAGTCGTCTCCTTATTGATGCGAGCAACCAATCGAGCCACCTGACGAGACCGCCTAGCCACGTACGAGTACCGGCGTGTCATTGCGACTTCCGCGGCTGCGCCACGGACTCCAAGCGGGGGTCGCATCGCTTGGGTGGGCTATATCGAAACGTGTGGGACGGGGTGAATACCCCGTCCCGCGCTGGCCTTGACAGCAATCGCCAGAGGCCACTCAGTCAATGCAACAGGGCCTCGACGCTGTCGACGGTGAGGATGCGCTCGGACCACTGCAGCAGCGTGTCTGCATCCGCGCTGGCGATCCGCTCACGCACCGCCTGGCTGGGTACGCCAAACTTGCGTTCGATCTGGCGCAGCAGCACGGCGGCCTCGCCTTCCTGCCGGCCCTGCTGCCAGCCTTCCTGCCGGCCCTCCTGCCGGCCCTCCTGCCGACCCTCCTGCCGGCCCTCCTGCCGGCCCTCCTGCCGGCCCTGTTCCCTGCCCTGTTCAATATAACGGTCAATAAAGGTTTGCATGATGGGCTCCCCGGGCGAGGTCTGTTGCAGCAGGACGCGCACGTCGTCTTCAGCGACCCGCTGCGTACCTTGGACATAGTAGCGCAGCAGGGATTCCAACACCTCCACCGCCGTGGTGCGGTCCTGCACCTGCTCGATCAGCGCGATGAGCGCGCGCAGCCGTTCGATGGGTTGGTCGCTGAAGATCCAGCGTAGCGCCAGCTGCACCAACTGCGTCAACACGTCGCCCTTGATCTCGGCGTTGGTGCGCGCGGAGAGATCATGGAGCGCGTAAGTGAAGTTCGGCACGTACGCCTGCAACGCCGGCGGCAGCGGCGCGACCAGTTGTTGGAAATGACTCGGCGCCTGCCAGGCGCGTTCGCCGTGGTAGATGACCATCGGGTAGACCGGCGGCAGCAGGCGCGCCTCGGGGTGTTGCTTGCGGTAGGCCTCGCCCTCGGCAGTGATGTAGCGCAGCAGTTGCAGCAGCGTCCAGTGCTCGGGCCGACTCTTGTGCTCGAACAGCAGGTAGATGTGCAACGGGCCATCGCGGTGGCGGACGCGGTAGACCAGGTCGGAGTAGGACGAGCGCAGGTCAGCGGAGACGTAGGTGTCCTTGGCGATCTCCAGGGTGCCGAGGTCGATCTCGGCGAGCAGCGCCGGGGGCAGTTTCCAGCGCAGAAAGTCGACGGCGATCTCGCGCCGGCCGAAGCTCTCGCGGAAAAAGGTGTCGTGGGGTGTAGCGATCTCGTCCATGAGGCGCGAGGCTAGCCTGGGTCCGCGGTCATGGCAACTCGGGCCGAACGCTTAGGCGATTGCCGGAGAATCCTATACCAGATGACGCCGGATTAAGGTTCGCCTTCAAGGAGCGCCGGCGGTCGCATAGCCGAGCTAGAGCACGAGAAGGGTCAGACGAAAAGGGTCAGTGCTTGACTTTGCACCTTGACCCTTCCTACCCTCCCCGCACGGCACGCGCGCTGCGACTCCAATTCCCCGGCGCGCTCTACCACGCCGCCGCGCGCGGCAACGCGCAGCAAGCGATCTTCCTCGACGAGGAGGATCGCCGCCGCGTCGTTGAGTGCCTCGCCAAGGAGGTCAAGCAGCAGCGTTGGCTGCTGTATGCCTGGTATCTGATGGACAACCATTACCATCTGCTCTTCGAGACGCCGGAGCCGAACCTGGTCGCGGGGATGCGGCGTCTGAACCAGGTGTACACACAGAGATTCAACCGCCGCCCTGGGCGTGTCGGCCACGTCTTGCAAGGCCGCTACAAGAGCATCGTGGTCGAGAAGCAAAGCTATTTGTTGGAGTTGATCCGGTCTGTCGCGATCGGTCCCATCGAGCCGCCTTCAAGACAACGGTCTATTTGCTGCGCCGCATCTGCAACCTGCCCCTGGCGGACACCGCCCGCCTGGCCAGCATCTCCGTCTCGCGTGTGTCACGGATTCAGTCGGAGATGGAGCAAGGCCCGCCGAGCGGGTTGGTCGCACAGCTTCTCGACGAATGCGGCACACCCGAGCAGTAAGGGGTCGGGAAGCCAGACGTGCAAAGTCAAGCACTGACCCCTGCTTCCCCTTCCGCGTCGGCGATCAAGGCCTCCGGTCGGGCGTTGCGGCCTGAGCGCGTACAATGCGCCGCAACAGAAAACGGGCAGACCAAACAACATAGCGTCGAACGCACTCTGCGCGGTTGGCGATCCGGGGACGATACGGCGCACCGGCGTGCGATCCGATGCGGCCGAGCACGCGCGGCAGATCCACCAACACATCCGGTTTGATGCCGCGGTCGGGCATGGTCATGAGCTTCCAGGTGCCGCGGCTGCGCACGTAGCCCAGGCAGCGGTGCATGAGCAGGCGACCCTGATAGGGGCAGTGGAAGGCCACCACGTCGCCCGGCCAGAAGAAACCGGCGCGTTCCACACGGACGGGCTGCTGGTGCGCCAGGTCCGGTGTCATACACCCGCCGTCGATGCGCAGCACCGCGCCCTCCCCGTCCGCCAGCGCGGCGCTCAGGCAACCGTCCGGGCCCAGCAGCGCCTGCAGGTGTTCCAGCCTCACGGCCGGCTGCAGCTGCCGCAGCCGGTGCCAGCGCTGGAGCTGGAGCTGCCGCAGCCCTTGGTCATGTTCTCTTCCACCGCCAGGCAAAACAGCGGTGCGCCGAGCTGTTGCAAGGGCTGCTCAGCGAACCGCGCCGCCGCCTCGATGGCGCGGCCGCGGGCGCGCGTGAACAGCGGCGAGTGGTTCCAGATCGCCTCGATGGACTGCTCGTGCAGGTTGCCGGCGCTCTCTTGCAGGTGCATGCAGGCCTGCACGTTGCCGTAGGGGTCGATGTCCACCCCGGCGACGCCGACGCTGCAGGTGGCCGGCGTTTCGGCCTCGCCGTCGGCGGTGACGTCGGGCAGCGGCCGCTCACCGGCGCCGGCCGCGCTGCGGGCGCGCCGGGCCGATACCAGCGCCCGGATGCGCTCCCAGGTCTCCGCGGCGGGTTGAATGGCCAGCGGCTCGGTGTCGCCGTTGTCGCGCGGCGCCACCGGGCCCTGAAAGCGCAGTGGCACGTCCAAGTCATCGCTCAGCGCGATCATGGCCTCGATTTGATGCTCGTTCCAGGCCGTCGGCGTGGTGACCATGCTGCAGCGCAGGCCGGCGGCGCGGGCATGGCCAAGGTTGTTGATGAGCCGCTCGAAGCTGCCCTGCACGCGGGTCTGGCGGTCGTGCACCTCGGCGCTCGCCCCGTGCAGGCTCACTTCCACCAAGTACGGGTCCACCTCCGCGCGCAGCCGCTCCACTCGCCGCGGGCTCAGCAGGTGGCCGTTGGTGCGCACCCGCACCACAAAGCCCAGCTCTTTGGTCATGCGCCCGATCTCAAAGAAGTGCGGGTGCACCATGGGCTCGCCGCCGGTGAGCATGATGAACAGCGTCTGCATCCGCGCCAGATCCTCGAGCAGGGTCCGGTATCGCTCTAGCGACAGCGGCGTGCCCGGCTTATCGCGGTCGTTGTAGCAGAAGAAGCGGTCGAGGTTGCAACGGTACGTCAGCTCCAGCGTCACGTCATGCAGTAGACGTTCGGAGCGGACCTTGCGGAGGATGGTGTCGCGGTACATTGATTTGAAAGTAGCGAGTGGCAACGTTCGAGGAGCGAAGGTTGTTCAGATGAAGCCATCGGCGCGCACGCTGCGCGCGCGCACCCTACGCCTGCCAGGCCGAAGACCAATCGATCAGCTGGAGCCGCGCGCTGCCGTCCTTTGCCTTTGTGAGCTGTTCGCACTGTCCGAGTGCGACCTCCATGATCGAGCCCCGCGGCGCCTCCGCGTCGAATAGGGGGCGTGATGATACACAGTGCGTGCGTATCTAGCCGCCACCGCGCCCCTTTACAAGGCACTTTACTGGATGCGGCGTCGACGGGCTCTGACGCTGACGGATCCAAGCCACTCGACGAGCACAGCCATATCGCCGTCCCGGCAGCTATCGTCGATGAATGAGCCGGCCGGGTCGCGCCGAGACTGAAGCCGCTCCCATTACGGAGAGCGGGTTACCAACAACACTGCGCGCCGCCATCAGTTCAGCACGTCGTCCAGTCGGCTCGCGCTCAGCACCCGCTCCGACCACGCCAGCAGCGTCGGCTCATCGGCCTCGGCAAGGCGCCGCAGCACGGCCTCCGGCAGCTCGCCGAACCTCAGGCGCAGCTGGCGCTCCAGTAGGCGAGCCTCGCCCTGCTGCAGGCCCTGTTGCATACCCTCCTGCATACCCTGCTGCATACCCTGCTGCATACCCTCTTCGCGAAAACGCTCGGCAAAGTGGCTCATGGTCTCGGCCTCCTCGGGATAGTCATGCGCGTATTGTAGGCGTTCATCGGCGCTGAGATCCGCATAGATGTCGATGAAGTCCAGGTACTTGAGCCGCTTCTCCGGATCGGGCTCCAAGATGGTGAGCCCGCGCACGGCCTGGGCGTAGACCTCTACCCGGCGCTCGGGTGGGTAGTGCATGCTCGGCAGCGTGAGACGCGCGACGAGGTTGTCGCTGTCGCGGTAGTCGGCGTAGGCGAGCTCGCCCAGGGCGCAGCGCAGATAGCGAAAATGGAGGTATTGGTGGCGATCGCCGCCGAGGCGCAGCTCCTCGGCCACACCGACCGCCGCGCGCAGGAAGATCACCACCGGCACGACCCGGTCCGTGCCGAACAGCTCACCCAGGTCCAGGCAGTAGTGCGCCAGTCGGTGGATGGAGAAGCGCCGCGGGTCGCTCTCTTCTTCGAGCACGAACAGCAGCGCGGCGCGCCGCCCGTCCGGCCATTCCACCAGCAGCGGCACGTCCAGCTCGCGAAAGCGCTCGCCGAGGCGCGCCTGCAGCTGCTCCTGGCGGATCGGCACGATGCGCACGTCCGCGTCGAGGTCGGCCGCCTCGGCGGCGGCGAACAGGGCCAGCGCCGCGCGCGGGTAGTCGAGGATGAGATTCTTGAAGTTCTGGTCGTGGGACATGCGCCAGTGCGAAGGGGCTGGGTGCGCGGGGGCGTATTGTCACCCAATAACCTCCGATGTGCACGCCACGTGCAAGGAGCATTGCGGCAATGCGCCTCGTCTGCGGTTGCGCACCGTGCGCGTCTACCTATGGCCGGCCAGCTCTACATCGGCCCGGCTCGAGCACGGTGCGCACGCTCCGCGCGCACACCCTACCCAACCCACGTAGGGTGTGCGACCGAAGGTTGCGCACCGTCCGCGTCGCCCATGGCCGACCACGTCTTCATCGGCCGGGCTCGAGCTCGGTACGCACGCTCCGCGCACACTCTCCGCCACTTCAATTAGAACCTAGGCGAGCAGCCAATCGAGCACCTTCACCAAGCCGACGACCGTTCCCACTGCGCCGACGACCCACAGCGTCTGTTGGTGCATCGCCTTACGCGTGCGCAACTCGGCGTCCTTAATCTCCTTCTGCAGGCTCAGCTCGACCTCCTTGATCTGCTTCTGCAGGGTCAGCTCAACTTCCTTGATCTCCTTCTGCAGGGTCAGCTCGACCTCTTTGGTCTCCTTACGGACGACCTCGATCTCGCGTTGCAGCCGGAGCTCGGACTCGCGCACATCGCTGGAGCGCGCGATCTCGCCCGCACGTGGCCAGCTCTCCTCCAGCTCGCCGATGGCGTCCGCGATCAGACGCAGACGCACCCGCTCGTCCGTAGTCTCGGTCAGTTGTTCGTAGAGTCTCAGCGCCAAGCCCATGGTCGATTCTCAATGTAATCGGAGCGCGTGGCTGGCCGCTTTCAGGCCAGGCCCGCGTGCCTATCAGGCCAAGATCGAGGCTACTTTGCAAGAGCCGATAGACCGCCGAATGGCCGTGTCGATATGCGGTATCGGGTGATGGGGGCGCTGGGCCGCTCGGTGGCAGAGAACGAACGAGGGGCAAAGGTTCGGGACGGGGTTGCAAACCCCGTCCCGCGAGAGCCGGTGTAGGGTGTGCGACCGAAGGTTGCGCACCGTGCGCGTCGCCCATGGCCGACTGCTTCTTTATGGGCCCGGCTCGAGCTCGGTGCGCACGCTCCGCGCGCACACCCTACGCGTTCCCGCCGTTGTAGGGTGTGCGACCGAAGGTTGCGCACCGGGGGCAGGCGCTTCGTTGCCAAACATAACGCTTGCCGTTATGTTTAAGCGTTATGATCAAGAGCTTTCGCGGCAAGGAAGCAGAGCGCATTTGGATCGGCGAAGGTGTCAGACGATTCCCTTCGCAGCTACAGAAGATCGCGCGGCGAAAGCTCAGAATGCTGAACAGCGCGCGAACGCTCGATGATCTTGGCGTCCCGCCGGGCAATCGGTTGGAGATGCTACGCGGAGACCGCGCCGGCAGCTACAGCATCCGAATCAATAACCAGTGGCGCATTTGTTTCATTTGGAGAGACGGGGACGCGCTGGATGTTGAGATCGTCGACTACCATTGAGAACAAGCCATGACCATCGTCCTGGACAATGTGCACCCCGGCGAGGTTCTGCTCGAGGAGTTCCTGGCGCCAATGGGTATCAGCCAAAATCGGCTCGCGAGGGACATCGCCGTCCCTCCCCGCCGGATCAACGAGATTGTCCACGGCACCAGGGCTGTCACCGCCGACACTGCACTGCGCCTGGCTCGCTACTTTGGGACCTCCGAAGGCTTCTGGATGGGGCTGCAAGCGGACTACGATCTCGAAGAGGCGCGCAAGCGTCTTGGGGACAGCCTCCGCCGCGACGTCAAGTCCAGGGCGGCATGAGCCCCTCATCGCGGATTACGGTGGAGAAATAGATCCCCCTTCCGAGCGCGCTCACATCGCATGGGGCATTTCGGTCGGTCTTCGAATCCGTTCCCGTGTTGAGCCGGGAGCAGCCATGGCCACAGTGGTAGAACCTGGGGACCGCCTGGAGCAGGTGGTGGAGGAATTCGTCACCAACGCCGGCATCGAATTCAACAAGCTTTTCCCCGCGTACTGCGACTACCCCCCGATCGGCATCCGCGCCAGCCTGGATGTCGATGCAAATGTGCTGGCCTACGCCGAGATACCGAGACCCAGCGCTTTCTCGTCACGGCGATCGGTGACCAGCGCATGGAGCTCAAGAACCGCCCCGGCTTCGAGCCGAAGCGTTGGGGCTAGCGCACGGGGAGTCCCCGAAGGTCATTCGGGACGTTTCAGCGGACGCGCGTTCGCCGCACACACCGACGCTGTGCTTGCCCGCGGCTTCGCCAAGAACCGCACGACCGGAGTACGTGGCGCAGCCGCGTGCGAACACCGGCCCGTCACTGACACTTCCGCGGCTTCGCCACGGGCTCCAGGATAAGACCGCGTTCCAACTCGGCGGAGCCGTCGCCGCAGACTCCAAAAGGTTTTGCACAGGCGCACAATGGCTGTAGGGGCGACATCGGACCGATGCGCAGGGCCAGCTTCAAAACGCAGGGGACCCGGTGAGGTTCCTATCCCGCTCGGGGTCGATCTTCGATGCGTCGTGCACGGTCAGATCGCATCACGTGTGCACGCTGCGCGCGCACACCCTACGCGGTTTACGCGGCTGCCCAGGGCCGAGGGCCAAGGCGCGGACGCACAGTCCTCGCGTTAGCGGTTGCGCCTCGGCCCTGGGCCCTTTCCCCCTGCCGGCGCCTGGCGCACGACGCCGCGTGGAGAACTTGTCGCATCTGCAAAGCGCTAGCGCGGCCTAGCGCGCTAGGCCAGCAGCCAATCGAGCACCTTCACCAGGCCGACGATCGTACCTACTGCACCGATAACCCAGAGCGTGTGTTGGTGCATCGCCGTGCGCATGCTCAACTCGACGCCTTTGATCTCTTTGCGGACGACTTCAATCTCCTTCTTCAGGCCTAACTCGACCTCTTTGATCTCCTTCTTCAGGCTGAGCTCGACCTCTTTGATCTCCTTCTGCAGGTGCAGCTCGACCTCTTTCGTCTCCTTGCGGACGCCCTCGATCTCCCTGCGGACGACCTCGATCTCCCTGCGGACGACCTCGATCTCGCGTTGCAGCCGGAGCTCGGACTCGCGCACATCGCTGGAGCGCGCGATCTCGCCCGCACGTGGCCAGCTTTCTTCCAATTCGCCGATGGCGTCCGCGATCAAACGCAGACGCACGCGCTCGTCCGTCGTCTCGGTCAGTTGTTCGTAGAGTCTCAGTGCCAGCCCCATGGTGGGGTCTCCATACGATAGCAGTGACGGCCCGCCGCGTTCAATCCAGGCCCTCCAGCCTACCAGGCCAAGATCGCGGCCATTTTGCAAGAGCCGATTGACCGCCGAATGGCCGTGACGATATCCGGTATCGGGTGATGGGTGCGCTTGGCCGCTCGGTGGCAGAGAACGAAGGTGGGAAAAACGTTCGGGACGGGGTGTATGCCCCGCCCCGCTGCGTCGAGGTCTTCATGACCCATTGCGGCGACGGCCGCCGCCAACCGGATGCGCGCTCGCCGGAGCTACATCATCCGACATTCCAATAGGCGATCAAGGATGCTGTCGAGGGCGAAAATGAGGCCAACAGCGACCGCTATTTCTATGCGCTGAAGCCGTATCTCCGCACGCATGCTCGCCTCAAAGGCCCTTAGCTCGTCACACAGTCGTTTCGATATCGTCATAACGTCTCACTCTCCCGCATCGGAGGGGGCGCTCGCCCCGTCTGAATGTATTGAACTCGACCTCTTTGATCTCCTTGCGGACACCTTCGATCTCATTCTGCAGGTTCAGCTCGGCCTCTTTCGTCTCCTTCCGGACGACCTCGATCTCGCGTTGCAGCCGGAGCTCGGACTCGCGCACATCGCTGGAGCGCGCGATCTCGCCCGGGCGTGGCCAGCTCTCCTCCAGCTCGCCGATGGCGTCCGCGATCAAACGCAGACGCAACCGCTCGTCCGTCGTCTCGGTCAGTTGCTCGTAGAGTCTGAGCGCTAGTCCCATGGTCGAGTCCCGCCGCGCCACTGTGTCGCAGAGGGAGTCTGATTGCGCACAGTCGGTCCCTTCTAGGCCCCGCCGCGCCGCTTTCCAAGACACTGTTATGGATCATGTCCGCGAATGTCGGGTGTGCGCACGCTTCGGGCGCACATCCTAAGCCGCTTCGCCAATGTAGGGTAAGCGACCGCAGTTTACGCACCGGATGTCGTGAGTCTGCGGATCAGGAGGCGGACGGTCCAGAGGGCGTAACGGCGCATCGATTCGAGGCGCTTGAGGGGGGAGGCACGGTAGGGCGCGCCGGCGTAGGATCGGATCCGGCCGAGCACGCGCGGCAGGTCCACCAGCACGTCGGGCTTTGGACCGCGGTCCGCCATGGTCATGAGCTTCCAGACACCGCGGCTGCGCACGTAGCCGAGGCAGCGATGCATCAGCAAACGATTCTGCTGGGGGCAATGGAAGGCCACCACATCGCCGGGCCAAAAGCGCCTGCAGCGCTCCACCCGCACCAGCGCCTGGCTCCGCAAGTCTGGCTCCATGCAAACGCCGCTGACCCGCAGGACCACCGCGTCGCCCTCCGCCAGGGCCGCTGCCAGACAGCCGTCCGGGCCGAGCAGGGCGGGCTGATGCCCCGCAGTCAATGTCGGGCCTGCATCCGATCGCGGAATGGACTCAAGGCCGGCTGCAGCTGCCGCAGCCCGCGCCCGATGATCCACAGCCCTTGGTGGCGTTCTCCTCGACCGCGAGACAGAACAGCGGTGCCCCGAGCTGTTGCAGCGGTTGCTCGCCGAAGCGTGTCGCTGCCTCCACGGCGCGTTGTCGGGCGCGGGTGAACAGGGGCGCATGGTTCCAAATCGCCTCGATGGACTGCTCGTGCAGGCTGCCCGCGCTCTCCTGCAGGTGCATGCAGGCTTGCACGTTGCCGAAGGGGTCGATGTCGACGCCGGCGACGCCGACGCCGCAGGTGGCCGGCTGCTCCGCCTCCATGTCCATCTCCACGGTCGGCTGCTGGCTGCCGGCTGCCCGCGCTGCCGTCCGGCGCGCCTCCACAAGCGCCACGACGCGTGCCCAAGCGGATGCCGAGGGCTGAATCACCAGCGGGCTGGTATCGCCGTTGTCACGCGGCGCCACGGGTCCCTGGAAGCGCAGCGGCACACCGAGGTCATCGCAGAGGTCTGCCATCTGCTCGATCTCGTGCTCGTTCCAGGCCGTCGGCGTGGTCACGACACTGCGGCGCAGGCCGACATCGCCTGCGGCTCTTAGATTCTCGATCAGGCGCTCGAAGCTGCCAGCGACCCGGGTCTGCCGATCATGCACCGCGGCCGTTGCGCCGTGCAGGCTGACCTCGACCATGAAGGGGTCGACCTCGGCCTTCAAGCGCGCAGCGATGCGGCGGTTCAGGCTGTGGCCGTTAGTGCGCACGCGGGTGACGAAGCCGAGCTCCCGCGCCTTGGCGCCAATGGCGAAGAATTCCGGGTGCACCATCGGCTCGCCGCCGGTGAGCATCAGGTGCAGGGTCTGCATGCGGGCGAGGTCTTCCAGCAGGTGCTCGTACTGGTCCAGGGTCAGCGGCCGGCCGGGCTTATCGCGATCGTTGTAGCAGAAGAAGCAGTCCAGGTTGCACCGGTAGGTCAGCTCCAGTGTCACCGAGTGCAGGATTCGCTGCTCCCGGACCCGCCGCGCGATGGTCGAGTGATACATTGGCGCAATCTCCCGCGCGTTTAAGCGGCTTGCCGCTCCAGCACCTGCTCCGCATCGAGCTGCGCCAGGAATGCATCCATGTCGGCCTCAGCCTGCTCCGAGCTCACCTCGAACTCGTCAGCGATGGCGACCGCCAACGCCTGTCGCGACAAAGGATTCGAAAGGCGCTGAACGGCGAACAGCCCTACCGCATTGAGGACCAAAACGCGCCCCTGTTCCAAATGCACCACCACGCCTTCTTCACCGACGGCGCGCCAGCGCACCCGAGGGCTCAAGCCGATGTTGGTCTCACTGTCAGGTGTTTGCATTGCCGATACTCGTGTCAATCGTGGCCAGGATGGCGTCGAGCGGATCATCGCGACGGCACCGGAGTCGGACCACGGGGACCCGCGCAACCAGGGCGGTCAGCACATCGAATAGGGCGGCCGTCTCCTCGCCATCGGTGTTGACGAAAGGGCAATTCGCCAACAAACGGGAAACGGCCGTCACCGCGGAGACCGACATCGTCTCCAGACGCTCGCCCTGCTCCAATAGGATCAGACAGGCCAAGGGGTATGCCTTGCCACTAAGCCCCGTGGACAGCGTGCGACCGAACTCACCGGTGAAGGGCACCGCATGGGCTTGATAGCGCCCTTGGTCCGGCAGCAGTAGATTGATGTCGTCGCTGAGCACCTGGGCACCGTGCGAATGCGCCTTCCGGGTCAAGGTGGTCTTGCCCGCTCCCGAATACCCGGCGAAGACGTACCCATGGTCGCCGAGCGCGAAACCCGCGCTGTGCAGTACGACACCCCCGAGTGCCAGGGCACGGTGCGCCACCAGCACGCGCAGGAAGTTTTCGATGACGTTCGGCAGGGGTAGCTCATGCTCGTCGGCAACGCCAATCCACGCGGGCCGATGAGCGTCTAGGGGCGCAAACCCTCCCTCGAAATTGATGCCGGTCAGCGCGATCTCACCGCCGCGCCGGCACTGCCGCAAGGCGTACTGTCCGGCGCAGCTCAGCTCGGCAATAGGAAGCGTCGGGCTCCGCGAGAGGTGCACGGCATCGCAGCGGATGCAGGTCGTTTCTGCGTCGCGGAGGTCCGCGTCTATGAATCTGGCATAACTCAAACTCAGTGCGGCCGATTGCTGCTCGGTCAACCCCTGCAGTTGGACATTCAGCCCCGGCAGTGCGATCCGAAGCGCTTGCCCCCCCCAGGACCGCAGCGGACGCGACACACTCGCCTGACCGTCAGGAACCGAGCGTCGACGGGTTGCACGGAGGCGCCGCCTTGCCGACACCCCCGGCGGGCGGATCGCAGGTTGCCGCCGCGGCCTCCAGGGGTTCCGCGCTCAACACCCGGGGCGCGACGTAGGGCCGGCGCCGCGGCGCCTCGGCCGTTGATCGCCGCCGCGCGTGCGCCGACGACTGGTCAGCTTTGTTTGCTGTTTCGTGCATCCGGTCTCACCTCCTCATGATGTCAACGTGCCTGCAGCGACCAAGATCGCATACAACGATCGGCGGGCGCCTTTCGCAGCCGCACTAAGGCACCTCGACGCCGGCATCCCCGATGATGCCATAGATGCCCGGCATAAAGTCCGCGACGCTGTTCTTTGTCTGTTCCTTCGCGGCGCGCGCGGCAGTGCCGACCGTCTGCATATCACCGAACAGGCGATCGACAAAGGCGCCGCCGATCAGTTGTGCGTCATCATTATAGGAGAGGCCTGCCGGCGCCAAGGCGACGATGGCCCCGCCCCCAGGATTAAGCACTAAGGTCGAGGCAAGCGAACGCGTGCCCGGGAGCGAGTCGTCACCGACGGCGCAGGTCAGGGCGGAGAACACCGGATATCTCGTGTTGCTTAGAGCAGCCGCGTCCGTTGCGGCGAGGAACTTCTCCTTGTTGTCGCCCGCCTGCATGGCGCTGCCGTGTCCGGTGTAACTCAGCAGGTGCGTGTCCCAGGTGTCGGAATCGACCAATGCTGCGCGCACTCCCCCGCCCGGGTGATAGACCTTCAGCACCTCGCCGAAGCCAAGGTCGCCCAATCGCGATGCCAATACGTCCGAATCTGCATGAAAATCGCCCCCTTCGTCGCCGTCGTCCGCGACGACAGCGGCCGAGAGGCCCACGCCCAGGCCGTTGGACTCGTGGGCGGCCAATTTGGCCACGTAGTCGATGCCTTCTTCGACGGTTTGGATCGGCAAGCGGCCGAAGGCGATCGGCGCAGGCCCATCTCCGCCGAGCAGACGTTCATCGGAGGGCGCGAGCCCCCAATCGGTCGCCGTCATCACCACCGGCAAGAAACTGTCGCCATAGCCCATGCGGTCCTTGTGGTCGATCTTCCCGGCACCGAGCATTGTGAGCGCATCCGGTGCTCCGCGCCAATTGTCCACGGCGTAGTCCACGAACCGAGCAATCGCGGCCGGGTCTTCGCGGCCGTCGGCAAACTCGTCGTAGACATCGCCCAGACAAACCACCTCGACCCGCCGGTATCGCCCGCGCCGATGCTCGGCCAGTGCCGCCGCGGCGCCGGCGAACTCGTCCGCCGTCAGTACGACATAATCCGCGCGATTGTTGCGACGCCGCAACCGCGAGCGGTAGTCCGGCGTCGTCGACGCGGACATCGCGGCGCCACGCTCGGCGATCAGGTAGTCGGCACCAGACAGCGCCGCGAAGGTCACCGCGAAGCCGCCAGCGCCATCGGAATCGATGCGCACGTCTCGGCGCAGCACTGCGGCCCCGGACGGGGCCTCGATAACCGCGATGTCCTCGCTGCCGAAACCGGTCACTGTCTGGATGCCGGCAGTCACATCGTGCATCCACAGCTTGCCGTCCACGGCAATGGGCTGCCTGTGGTAGGCGATTTCAACCTCATCCACGAACTGAATCGGATATTCGCCGGCGTCGAATACGGCACGAAGACGCAGACGCGTCTCTCCGGCTTGCGCGAGCAGGGCCTGCGGAAACTCTGCCTCCAGCACCGCCGGGTTGAGTCCGTCCCAGACCGCCCAGCCGATCAACTCTTCCACCTCAGCGCCCGTGGCGGCGTCAACAGTGACGATGAAGGCCGCCACGCGGTGCTCGTCGCCAGGATACAGCTGTGTGCCCCCCTGCAGCCCAACCCGTATCGCAGCGTCACCATCGGCGGCCGGATCGGGGACATCGAGTAGAAGATCGACCGACTCCCGTGCCGCACCGAATAAATAATCCCAGAACCAGAAATCGGCAGCCCGGTCGTCCGACACCGCCCAGGTCGGCGCCCCGGCCCAGGTGACGAACATCAGCGTCGGCTCTTCCTCGAAGTGGACGGTGTCCCGGAACGCGGTGCTGAGCCCGCCTGTCCTCGGCGCCCGCCCCCTGCCCGAGCGCATCGGTTGCGCCTCGCGGTTGCTGACCGAGAAACGAAACGCGTTGCGGTCGGTGAAGAAGGTGTCGTAGGACTCGGCGGCGAACTCGACGCTGTCTGCGTCGGCATTATAGGACCAAGACCAGGGCCGTCCGGCATTGGTCAACGACAGCAGCCCCCGCTGGGCGCGGCGCCGCAACTGCCGCTCATGCTTGCCGACGCCGACCGCGAGATCGGCGATCGGTACCGAATACAGCCCAGCCGCGCCAGTTTGCAGCCAGAGCGCATCGACCCGCGCGCTGCGGCAGACATCGGACGTCTCCGACAACACGGCCGCCTGCGGCTCGGCGGCACGTGCCGACAGCGCCAGCGCCGCCACGCCGGCACGGGCTTCTGCGCCGCGGCCGCGCTGGCGCGCCTGCACCCTAGCGAGCCGACGCTCCGAGGCAGGCAGGTTCATCCGCGGCGGCTCACGCCGCCGTCCGGCGTGGCCGCCCGGCAGCGCCTGCCATTCGCTCCAGCCTTCTTCAGGGCCGGCGTTGTTCGGCGCCGCCGTTGCGAGCGATGCGGGCAGCAGCAGCATTGCAGCCAGCGCGATCGTGCCAGCAGCGGCAGACATCCGCACTGCCCGCTGCTCGCAACGGGCAGCCTGCGGCACAGTCGCGAGTCGGCCGCGATCGTTAAACCGAGTCGCTTCAGTGATCATCGCGGCATCTCCAGGCTGAACGGGCCGTAGGTACGTGTCGTCCCGACCGCCTCCTGCTCGATCAGCACGTAGTCATAGGTGTGTCCGGCGCGGGCAGCGGGGTCGGCGAGGCGATACTCGGCGCCCATCGGCGAGGCAATCAGGCCCGGCAGCATCGCGTTGCTGACCCGTCTCCAGGCGCCGCCGTCGGCGCTGCGCTCGACAAAAAAGCCGACGGTGCCGCGCTCTTCCAAGGTTTCCCAGCGCAGCACGGCCACCCGAGCGTCGCCGTCCGGGTCCAGATAGCGGCGCAGTGCGTCCAACAGGGCGGCACGGCCGGCGCCGGCCAGGGCCGAGGCGGCGTCCGGATCCCAGACTCGGAGCATCGCCAGCAGTGCCGCATCGTCCATCGACCCAAGACCCAAACTCGCCAGATAGTCGTCGAGCGTCTGCGCCGTCAGGTCGACCTCGCCAAGGGTCACCGCGGTGGGGAACACAAAGACGGTCTGCTCGTCGTCGTCGCAGATTTCACTGGCACCGTCGGACTGCGGCAGACCGCAGGCCTCGACGACGTTGGTGGTGACCACGCTGATGGGCGTCGAGCAGCTGTACTCCCAGATCTCGTTGGTATCGAGAAGGCCGTCCGTGTTTGTGTCCCCGGCATTGAAGGTGCCGGACAGGACCGGAGTCACCGGCGAGCACTTGTCGTCGGTTAGCCCGACTCCCTCCGAACCCCCACCCGGGCCGCCCGGAACGATGTCCAAAGGCACCTGGCCATCGTTGTAGACCAGATAGCCGTAATTCACGGTGGTATCGGGTTCCACGAGGGTCTGATCGACGGACTTCTCGACCCGGATCGCCGACCCAAACGGCAGGATGACGGTGCCGAAGTCCAGTGCCTCGGAGTCGCTCGACCCCGACAGCGCCGGGTTCTGGCCATAGGCGGCGGCGATCTCGGCGCCGTTGCAGGTGGCGATGCGACTGCCGGTCATGTCGTAATCACCGCGACCGTCGGAGATGCGGACGTTGTCGAAGGCCAAGAAGTCACCGGCCTCCAGAGCGTCGGTCACGATGAAACAGATCTCAGTGTCAGTGCCGATATAGGCGCTGATGTCGTGCATCCGGGAGTTAGACGGAGTCGCACCGCTGACCCGCCCCAAAGGAACACGAGGATCGGTGGCGCTCGCCTTCACATAGTAGGTGATCTCGTCAAGGCTTTCGCCGGCGGCATCGGTGAAATCGAACTCCAGAATCGCCGTCGTAAATCCAGCAGCGGTCAGATTGGCTTTGCGGCAAATTCCGGCGCCAGTCTGTACTGGCGCAACAGAACCGAAGTTTGTACCGAACCTCAAGCTGTTCGATGCGACCTGGATTATTCCTGACGTTGCAGAATTGTTGGTGCCGGAACCCTCTTCGACCCAATCCGTGGCCCAATTGGTTGACGGGGCGCTGCTGCCGTTTTGGTTGCTGTAGGACCGGACGCCAAATGTATCGAGGAACCAGGTCGCACCGCGGACAGGGTCGTCGTTAAAGCGGTAGCTCGCAAGGGCCGTGGCGGTTTGTGTAACCTCGGCGCCGACGCCGCCAGGACAGCTGAGGCCGCTGCCGTCGAGGTCGACATAGATTGTCGTGTCGGCCAGCGGCGTCACCCAGACCACGCTGCGGCTGGCCTGGGCGCCGGCGTTGATATTGGTGTCGGAGCAGATGGCCGGTGAGGCCGGGTCATTGGTGCAACCGGGGGCGCCGCCGACGAGGACGCTCGTGGTCAACGTGGAAACAGGGAGCAACGGGGCACCCCAGTCGTAGAACTGGCCACCGAAGTTGGAGTCGTCTTGCCGAGTGCAATCGACAATCTGCAGCGGCAAGAAGGGTTCGATGGGATCGTCGGCGCTTGTGTACAGCCGGATGCCGTCACCAAGCAGGTCCTGCTCTGTCCCGCTGGTGTCTGGCCAGGAACGCGCGCTGCCAGCGGGCACGGTGAAGGTATCGTCGGGGAGTAAGCCGCCAGGCAGGTCGACGTTGATGGTGATCGCGCTGGCCCCCGGGTTGTACGCCCAAACCTCCGTACACCCGGTCGGGTTCGTCGTCTTCCGATTCGTACCGATCGGCGTGACGTAGTCGTTACTGAACAGGGACTCGGGAACGAGCTGAAACCAGCGGAGCTGATACTGGGAGTCTTCTTCAAACGCCGCGACATGGATCTGTATGTCGACGGTGGAAGTCACCGTCGTACCGACATCGACGCCGGTCGAAATCATGAGGCTCTCCCCCTGTGTCACGCTGATCGGAGTGCCTCCACCAACAGTGACAGTCCCGTCCGCCTCCGGCATGATAAAAAGATAAACCCCTGAGAATGCCCCGGTGTTTGTGGGCTCCAGATCCTCGCCGATCGGCACCTCAAAGGATCGCGCCCAAATCGGGCCCGTCTCCGCCGCTACCTCGGTTGCGCCGGCCAACAGGGATCCTGGGCCGGTCGGGATCGCATTCCGCGTAACGGTCACCGGCCGGGTCGTACCAAAGCGGTCGCGACCGTCATAGAAGACCTGCGTGTCGACTCGATCTCCGGATCCGTCCAGCGTGACCTCGTTGTCCAGCACGATCACGTCACCGCGGGCCAGAACGTCCGCGCTTGCGCTGCACGCAAAGCCGAGCACGTTCGCAGCGCAGCCGTTGACCGGATTATTGTCACCCCAAATCTGAGTGCAGTTGTTTCCGGCGGCGGGGATGTAGGGGGGGGAGAGGCTACAGACGTTTGTCGGGATGGCCAGGTCGGCTTCATAACCGCCCTCCCAATGGTCCCAGACGACTTGCGTCCCCGTCGTACCGATGGCGATGAAAATTTCGCTGCGAATCGGGCTGCGCGGGGGGGCGCCCGGACCCGTGGACAAAGCGACATCCGCGAACAGGTCCAGCGCCTCGGGCTCGCCAATGGGCACGTAGTAGGTTTGCTGAAGGTCGATGGCAAATGCCGGCCCCCACGACAGCGCCGCCGCTAGGAAGATGCCGATGCCTATGACGGCGGCTCGCGCCCGGCGGCGCTGAATCATTCTGACCATCGCTAGAATCCCGCTTTTTTACAGAGGAACGTTCCGAGTATTGTCGATAACGCGCACCGCCCTAGGGAGACGCTGAAAAATGGGCTTCCCGCCCGTTTCCGCACGCGAAGCGAAAACGCGGTGTCCGCTTCGCTTCATTTTCAGCGACTTACGTCGCCGAAAATGGCGGAGCACCCTGCCCCCGCACGGGACGCACCGACAAACCAGCCCTTCCCTAGGGAGAGGCCGGTTCGTTTGGCCGAGCCGGAACACCCGTCCTTCATAGTCTAGGCAACCCACGCCGTGACGGCAACAGCTTTGATTCCGCGCGCACAAGCTCAAAGGCATCGACGGTCGGCGGGCCAAGGGGCCTAGCGCGAACGTCGGACCCTAGGGCGATGGGGCGCCATCGGCAGAAACCGAGAGACGGCAGTTGACCGCTTCGCGCTTCACACAAGAACCGGATTCCCATGGCGCTTGGAGCCATGCGTCCGGTCCGCTGCTGAGTGGAGGCCCCTGCGCCCCCCCAAAAAAAAACGGCGCACTGCTGTGCGCCGCTTGCGAGGTGCCTCGACGGGCTCAGTTGGTGCTGATCACGACACCGTCGATGCGCACCTCAGTTGCCTCGTTGTTGTAGGTCTTCTTGTTGTTGTAGCCGCCGATGACGAGGCGATGGGTGCCGGCGGCCAAGGTTCCGACATCGACTTGGTAAGTCTGCCAGCCGGTGCTGCGCGCGCTGCCGCCGTTGCCGTTGCCGACGATCCGGGCCAGATAGTCCTCGCCGCCCTGGCCATAGAGCGCGCCATCGACGCTGAGGAGCGCGTCGCTGTATTCGTCGTCCTCGTACTCGGACGACTGGGTCAGGTTGACACGCGCCGAAATGCTGACCTGTCGCGCCTCATCGAGGGTGAAATCGATCTGCCAGCCGCCGGACATGCCGCGAACCGTACTGTTGTCGCGGCCGCCGAGCAGGACGCGCAGCCCGCCGCCGCCGTCTCCATATGCGCTGTCCCAGTCGCCGCGCGCGTAGTAGCCCGCCGATGTGCCACGGAAGCTGTCATCCTGATACGTAAAGCCCTCCGCATTGCCGTCAAAGCCGGCGGACAGCAACGGCGTGTCGGCCGGCGCGCCGGCAACGATCTGGACGTCGTCGACGGCCGCCTCGACCAGGCTGCCGCCGCCGTTGTCCGCGGCCTCGATGAGTAGAGCAATGGTCTGCCCGGCGAACGCGTCGAGACTGATGCTGAGGCCTTCCCAGGCGGCGGCGTCGGTGTTGTTGGCGCCGAGCTCCTGCAGCACCGTTGTGGTGCCGGCCACGCCGACGACGCTGACGCGCAGGAAGTCCGCATCCGAGGCGTTGCTGAGATGCGCGAGATAGTAAGACAAGGACAGACTGATGGCGCGGTCCGCCGGCAGCGCGATCAGCGGCGAACGGATCGAGGTAACGCCGCGGTCGATGTCGTTGCTGCCGACGCTAGAGCCAGCCAACGCGCCAGTCACCAGGGCCTGGCTGCCGCTGACGGTGTCGCCGAGCTGCAAGGGCACGCCGCCGGAGGCGGTCGGCTGCGGGTCGGCGCGCTCCCAGAGGCCGGTCAAGGCATTGTCGGTGTCGTTTGGATTGCGCGTCCAGCCCTTGTCGGTCTCGAAGTCGTCGGCAAACACCACGACCGGCCCTGCGGGCGCGACGGTGATGGAGACGCCGGCCACGGCGGAACTCAGCTGGCCATCGCCGGCCTGGTAGGTGAAGCTGTCGGCGCCGACGAATGCGCCGTCAGGCGTGTAGGTGATGACGGACCCGGCGCCGCTCAGGGTGCCATTGGTCGGCGAGTCGATCACGGTGAAGGCGAGCGTGTCGCCGTCCGGATCCGAACCGCTGAGGGTAATGTCGACCGGGGTCCCCTGCTGGGTGACGACGGCGAGCGAATCGGCGGTGGGCGGGTCGTTTACGGCCTCTACAGTGATGGCGACGGTGGCCGGCTCCGAATAGAGCAGGCTGTCGACCTCGCTGAAGAACTCGCCGTCGCCGTCGCCGTCGCGGGCGCCCAGGACGCGGAAGCTGAAGCTGTCCGCGCCGCTGTAGCCAGGTGCCGGGGTGTAGGTCAGGTTGGGCTCCAAGCCCGCCAGGGTGCCGCGGGCAGGGAAGGTCAGCACCTCGTAGAAGAGCGTGTCGCCGTTGGGGTCGGAGCCGACCAGGGTAATCGCGACCGGGGTGTTCTCCGAGGTTGTGACCGAGGCGGACTCGGCGACGGGCGGGTCGTCCGGGATCGCCACGACGATGTCGACAAATGCCAGATCGGAATCGCTGCCCGCGGAGTCCGTCACCGAGAACGCAATCGTATCGGTGCCGATGAAACCGTCGTTCGCTGTATAGCTGAGCGTCGGCGGCGTCCCGCTCAGGGTGCCACCGTCCGGTGTCCCGAAGACGGCATAGTCGAGCGGATCACCGTCCGGATCGTCGCCGGTGAGCGTGATCGCGACCGTCTCGCCCGGCGCGATATTGATCAGCTGGTCGAAGGCGACCGGCGGGTCGTTCACGGGGGTCACGTTGATGGTCACGGTTGCCGGGTCGGAGTCGACCTTGCCGTCGTTGACGGTGAAGCTGAAGTCGTCGGTGCCGAAGTAGTTGGGATTCGGCGTGTAGGTGAGGTTGGGCGGTGTGCCGGTCAGGCCGCCGTTGGCCGGCAGCGAGGCGATGGCGAAGGTCAGCGTGTCGCCATCATCGTCGGCGCCGGTCAGCGTCATGGCGACGAAGCTGTCTTCAGCGACACTGACGGACAGCGCATCTGCCGTGGGCGGCATGTTGGTGCCGACGCTCGCACCGGCCAGCTGGGCCACTGCGCCGATGGTCATGCGCACGGTGTCGAAGCCGAGGCGGTAGTCGTCCTCGCTGTAGTTCTCGTAGAGATCGCCGCGGTTGTGGTAGTAGGGGTGGTTGTTGCTGATCTCGCAGCAGCGGCGGTTCTCGCGCACGCTGACGGACGGCGCAAAGTTCCAGAAGGGCTTGTCGTCGGTGAACTCGCTGAAGTCGCCGATCTCGGCCGGATACTGGACGTTGTAGCGGCCGGCGGCGGCCTTGAGGGCCTCGGTGAGGGCCTTGGACTGGGCGGCAAAGGTGGTGCCGGGGCGGTATTCGACGTCGATGTCGGCGCCTTGGATCTGATCGGGCTGCGCCGGGTCGCCGTGGTCGAACAGGATCATGTCGTGCTGGATGATACCGAGCCAGTCGGGCTCCGGATATAGGCCTGAGCCCGCTGGCTCCTCGACGCCGCGCAAGGCATTGCGGTCGTTGCGGTAGGCCTCGCTGCCGTCGAAGCCGGTCTCTTCGTTGTTCCAGAACATGAAGCGGATGGACTTGCCGGTGGTGACGTCGTCGGCGGCGAAGGCGCGCGCGGCGGCGAGCACCAGGGCGCAACCGGAGGCGTCGTCGTCGGCCGCGCCCCCTTGCGGCCGCGTGAACGCACCCGACGGCCCGCTGCGCTCGTGCCCGCGGCCGTCGAGGTGGCAGGAGACGATGTACATCTGGTCCGGGTTGGTCTCGCCGACCTTGGTGGCGTAGACGTTCTCGCGGTAATTGCCGCTGTAGAAGAACGCATGACGCTCCACCGTGTAGCCGAGGGCCTCCAGCTCTTCGACGACCCATTGCTTGGCATCGACGAAGCTGGCGGACTCCGGGCCGGTGTGCATGTTGTAGCGGTCGCAGATCTCGGTGCCGTTGAGGTCACCGCAGAAGTTGCTCAGCGTATAGATGTCGCTCTTGAACTGGGTGTAGGCATTGCCGGGCGCGCCCATCGGCTGCCAGTCGGCCGGGGCGACCTCCGACGGGCCCAAGCGGTCGATGATGGACTGGGCCGCGGTGGGCTCGGGCTCGGGATTGCCGCTGGTGATGAGGACGTCGTCGATACGGATCTCGGTAGACTCGTCGCTCAACGTCTTTTTGTTGTTGTAGCCGCCGATGACGATCTCATGGGCGCCGGCGCCGAGGTCGCCGAGGAAGACCTGGAAGGTCAGCCAGCCGGTACTGCGCTCTGCCGTCACGCCGCTGCTGTAGGCACTGAAGTCGCTGTCGCCCGACTGGCCGTCGCCGCCGATGTGGTCGACGAAGGGCTTGTCGCCGCCGCCGTACAAGGCGCCGTCAACGGAGACCAGCACACGGGAGTATTCGTCGCTCTCGTAGGTGCCGGTTTGGGTGAGGTTATAGCCGAACGAGAGCACGACGCCTTGGGCCGGCTCGGTCAGATCGAGCGTGTAGGCCCAACCGCCGGACATGTCGTTGATGTCGGCGCCATCGATGCCGCCGAGCACGACGCGCAGGCCGCCACCGGTGTTGCCGATGTTGTTCTGCCAGTCGCCGGCCGCGTAGTTGGGCTGGATGGTGTTGAGAAAGGGGTCATCGATGTACGCAAACCCATCTTCGCCGGCATCAAAGCCGGCGCTGAGCAGTGTCGCCGCAGTCGCTGGCGCCGTGAGGCACAGCGTGGCAGCGGCCAGAAGGGCGCGCAACCAGGGTGCAGTGGAGGGTATGGGTAGCGCGCTCGACCGCGGGTGGCGGCGGTCGCGCAAGGTCGTCAGCTGATGCAGTGTAGACATCGAGAGCTCCTGGGGGGATGGGTGTGCCGAAAGTCGACACCCAGCTAGGAGCTCGAGCCTTCGGTAGCCCTGCTACCCTGTCCCGACGCTTGCCGGGATTTAGGCCAGTGGCTTTGCGGACCGCCCTTTCAGACGGGGTGCCTTTATCGTGCCTTCGGAATCGAACCCTTTTCTCCGCCATGGCAAAGCCAAAGGCGTTCGATTTGATTGGGAAGTTTGGCTTTGGTCGAGGAATTGTCAAGTAACCTGCGCGGATAGGGCACGCGAAAAATTCGAGGTGCCCGTGCGGGGCAGGATGCCCCGCTATTTTTAAGCGCCTAAGCGCTTGAAAAATGCAGCGAAGCGGAAACTGCGTTTTCGCTTCGCGCCTTGAAAAATTGCCAGGACGGCAATTTTTCAAGGCGTCCGATAATTGCCCTCGCACTGTCGGCCAACTCCGGGTTCGAGCTGCCGGGCTCCGCGACCCTGCCGGAGAACTTCGACCGCTACCGGCTCTCTCGACGCGCAGCAGGCCTTCATCAGACGAGCTCGAACCCGTGCTCGGTGAAGTGCTGATCGAACGCTAAGGCCCGCCCGACACCGAGCCGCCGCCTTAGTCGTGGAGGCTGTTTGGGCTGGCGCTGCTGCGGGCGGCGTACATGGCGGCGTCGGCGCGTTGGAGCAGCGCTTGGGCATGGTCGCCGTCGCCGGGGCAGACGGCGGTGCCGATGCTGGCGGTGATGTTGGCTTCGAGCGGGGGGCCGGTGGTGGTGTTCACAACCCGGAAGGGGGTGGCGAAGACGTCGCAGATCTGCTGCGCGATGACGCTCGCGTCTTGCTGCCGGGACAGGTTCTCGAGCACCAACACGAATTCGTCGCCACCCAGGCGTGCGACGAGGTCTTGCCGACGCGTCACGGCCTGCAGCCGCGCGGCGATGGCCTGCAGCAGGCGATCGCCGACGGCGTGGCCGAGGCGGTCGTTGATGCGCTTGAAGCCGTCGAGATCGAGCAACAGCACCGCGCCATAGGTGCCGCTGCGCTCGGCGCGCTCGGCCATCCCGGCCAGGTGCCGGTCGAGCAGCCGGCGATTGGCGAGGCCGGTGAGCGGGTCATGGGTGGCGTCGTGCTCCAGCCGGCGGCGGGACTGCACGCTGCAGGTCACGTCGCGCACGAGCACCACCACGATGCGCCGACTCACGGGTGTGAGGCCGGCGGGAATGACGCGCGCCTCGAACACGCGATCGTCGTGCGCGGCGCCCAGGGCATATTCTGAGACCTGGATGACGTTGGTGCGCAAGGCGGCCTGGATGATCTGCGGAAACGCGGGGGACCCGTCCTTGGCCGCGGTGGCCGCGAGCAGGCGCTGCTTTACCGCGGCCGCCGGCAGCGGCGTGCCGGCGCCCTCCCCCAGCCTCTGTTGCGGCAGGATGTCGAGACAGCAGCCGTCCTCATCGAACAGGAGCACCAAATCCGGCAGAGACCGCACCAGCGCATGCCAGCTGGTCTCCGGTTGGACGTCGGCGCTCACTGCACGGGGATGCGCCCCCCCGGGCGGTGGCAGCGCCTCGCGACGGGCGCTGCCGCGATCGGGCGGCGCCGGGCTTAGTTGATCGCAGCGCGCGTAGGTGGCGGAGACCTCGGCAAGCAACCGCTGCCATTGGCGCGCAGATGGTGCCCCGACGGGGTCGAGCCCGAGGCGGTGCAACTGGCGCGCGAGCAGGCGATGCAGGGCCGGGTGCGCGGTATGGTCTTCAGCGGTCACGGACGATCATCTTCCTGTCACTCGTGTTGGCGTATCCTCGTCATTTGACGCACCTGTCAACAGGTTGCGCCATCGTAACCTAGGGAGACGATGCCTCAGACCGACGAGCGACTCGGGCGCCGGCACGCCAGCGGGTCGTTCACGGGCCAGGGCCAAGGGCCGAGGGCCAAGGCGCGGACGCACAGTCCTGGCATCGGCCGTTACGCCTCGGCCCTCGGCCTTTTCCCCCTGCCGGCGCCTGGCACACGACGCCGCGTGGGACATTTGACGCATCTGCAAACATCTGCTGCGGTCAGGCAATCTAGTCCGCCGACTGGTTGCACGCAACCGACGGGCCAAGAAGACCTCACCGCCCCGGTGGGGCGCTGCTTTATCACCTGGGAGGTGTCATTGGGCCAGTCCACGTCGGAGTCCTGGATCGCCGGGAAACCGCCCTTGGCGGTGGTCGTCGATGACCAAGCCACCGGCAGACTGCTGTTGAGCCGCCTGATCCGCGACATCGACCCGGCGCTGCGGGTGGTGGCGTACGGCGATGCGGCGTCGGCGCTGGCGTTTATGCGTGAGACGCCGCCCGACTTGGTGGTGACGGATTACCTGATGCCGGAGCTCAACGGCCTTGATCTGATCCAGGGTCTGCGGGCGACGCCGGCCTGTCGTGAGGTGCCGGTGATTGTCGTGACGGTGTCGGACGACAAGGCGTTGCGGTACCAGGCGCTGGAGGCCGGTGCGACGGATTTTCTCACCCGGCCCATCGACGCGCAGGAGTGCCGCACCCGCTGCCGCAATCTGCTGATGCTCCGCCGGCAGCAGTTGATCATCGCCGACCGTGCGGCCTGGCTGGAACAGGAGGTGGCCAGGGCGACGCGCGAGCTGGCCGAGCGCGAGCGCGAGACGCTGATGCGCCTGGCGCGGGCGGGAGAGTACCGCGACGAGCAGACCGGCAGCCATGTGGCTCGCATCGCCGAGTATTGTTACCAAATGGCGGACAGTCTTGGTTTGCCGCCGGACACGTGCGACGCGATACGGCTCGCAGCGCCCATGCACGACATCGGCAAGATCGGTATTCCGGATGGCATTCTGCGCAAGCCGGGCCGGCTCAGCGCGGCGGAATGGGCGGTCATGCAGCAGCACACACGCATCGGCTACGAAATTCTCAGCGACAGCCCGTCCCACTATCTGCAGCTCGGCGCGCGCATCGCCCTGTATCACCATGAGCGCATGGATGGCGGCGGCTATCCGGAGGGGCTGCGGGGGGAGCACATCCCCATCGAGGCGCGCATCGTGGCCGTGGCGGATGTGTTCGATGCCTTGACCTCGCGCCGGCCCTATAAGCCGGCCTGGCCGGTGGCGGACGCCATTGACCACCTCCGCCAGTCCGCCGGGTCGCACCTGGACCCGCAGTGCGTGCATGCGCTCTTGCAGCGGCTGCCCGCGGTGGAGTCGGCGCGCAGTGCCCACCAGGACGACGCCGTGCCCGCGTCAAGCCCCCCGCCGCAGACCGATGCACCCTAACGCCGACGGGCCCGGGATGACGGCGCTGCTGGCCGGCGCGCGGCGCGCCATGCGGCGGTGCGCACGGCGTTCGCGCCAGCGCGGCGACAGCGAGGCGGAGCAGGCGCTGATTCGCTTGGTGCTGAGCGGGCTGGCGGCGCTGTATGTGCTGACGGCGGATCTCCATCGCCCGCATCACGGGGATACGGAGACCTTGATCGCGTCCGTCGCCACGGTGCAGACGGTGATCTGGACGGGCGCCGGGATCTTAATTTTTATGGCTCTGCTGCTCCTGGCTGCGGCACTGTGGAGCACGCGGCCGTCGCCGGTGCGGCGTTGTGTGGGCATCGTCGTCGACCTGTCGGCAACCTCGACGGCCATCGCCTTTGCCGGCGAGGCAGGCGCGCCGCTGTTGGCGGTGTATCTGTGGGTGATCGTCGGCAATGGGTTTCGCTATGGGGTCCATTACCTGGCCTTCGCCACCGGCCTGAGCCTGGTGGGGCTGGGGGTGGCCACGGCGGTGTCGCCGTTCTGGCGCTCGCATTTCCTGTTCAGCGCGAGCTTCCTGCTGGTGTTGGTGCTGATACCGGGCTACGTGGCCGCGTTGCTCAGGAAGCTGCGCCGGGCGATGCGACAGGCCGATGAGGCCAATCAGGCCAAGAGCCAGTTCTTGGCCAAGATGAGCCATGAGCTGCGCACGCCGTTGAACGGCATTATCGGCATCAGTGATCTGCTGCAAGATGGCGAACTGCCCGAGCGCGAGCGCGAGCTGGTGCAGACCATACACAGTTCTGGCGAGACGCTGCTGGGCATCATCGACGGGATTTTGGATTTCTCGCGCATCGAGGCCGGGCATGTCAGGATCGAGTCGGTGGCATTCTCGCCACAGCGCCTGTTGGCGGACACCATGGCCATGTTCGAGCCGCAGGCGCAGCGCAAGGGGCTCGGGCTGACGCACCAGATCGACCCATCACTGCCGACGCACCTGATTGGCGATCCA
The DNA here is from genome assembly GCA_964524185.1 of uncultured Thiohalocapsa sp. Taxonomy (GTDB): domain Bacteria; phylum Pseudomonadota; class Gammaproteobacteria; order Chromatiales; family Chromatiaceae; genus Thiohalocapsa. The sequence goes on from CAZGCI010000046.1 coordinate 27,432, forward strand.
CTGCACATTCGGCAGGTGCTGATGAACCTGATTGCGAATGCACTGAAGTTCACCGATGCGGGTGCGGTGCGGGTCAGGGTTGCAGTCTGGCCTGGTCCGGGGGCGGGGGCGGGGCCGGAATCGGGACCGGGAGCGGCATGGGGCGCGTCGCAGGTGCCGGGGACGCCGCCGCGACGGTGGCCGGATCGCGATGATCCGGATTGGGCCTGGGTGCGGTTCGAGGTGGCAGACACCGGCAGCGGCATCAGTGCCGCCGAGCAGGCGCGCATCTTCGAGCGCTTTCATCAGACCGAGAGCAGTGCGGCGCGTGCACTCGGCGGGGTCGGACTGGGCACGGCCATCGCCCGCGAGCTGGTGCAGCAGATGGGCGGCAGGATCGGGCTGCACAGCGCGCCGGGACAGGGCTCGCTGTTCTGGTTTGAGCTGCCGCTCGAGCGCACCGAGGTGCCAGCGAGGGCATCAGCGGGGGCGCCAGTGGGGGCGCCAGTGGGGGTAGAGGCCGGCGGCTCGCTCGGCGACGCCGGGCCGCACGACAGCCGGGTGGGGGCTGAACGGGCTGGGCGGGTCCTGTCGTTGGCGGCGTACTATCGCCGTATAGCGGATGCGGACAGCGGGGCGCTGCACATCCTGGTCGCAGAGGACAACGCAACCAATCGCCGCGTGCTGTGTTCGGTGCTGCACCAGGCCGGCCATCGGGTGACCGTTGTTGAAGACGGCGACGCGGCACTCGACGTGCTCCAGGACCCAGCCGCCAGACTGGATCTGTTGATTTTGGATCGCGCCATGCCGGGCCGCGATGGGCTGGAGGTGTTTCGGGCGCAGCGCTTTCTGCGGCCGAGCCAGCCGATTCCGACCATCATCCTGTCCGCCGATGCCACCGAGCAGGCCCAGCGCGAGTGCCGGGAGGCGGGCGTCGACGCCTATTTGACCAAGCCGATCGCGAGTCGAGCTCTACTGGAGACCATCGCCCGCTTGGCGCCGAAGCGGCCGCCGACGGTGGCCTCGGCCCCCGGCGCCGGCGCAGGCCAGGGGGTTGGTCGTGACGCAGAGGCTGGGCCGCTGGTGGACAACGAGCAGGTGCAAGCGCTGCGGCAGCTCGGTGCGGGCGCCGAAGACCACTTCTTCGATACGCTGGTGGCAGGTTTTTGCCGCGATGCCGAGCGGGCCGTGGCGACGATCGCCGAGGCCCTGGCCGCGGAGGATTTCCCCGCGTTGCGGGGCGCGCTACACGCGCTGGAAGGCAGCGCAGGCGAGGTCGGCGCCATAGGGGTGGTGGCTGCTGCCAAGCGCTTCCGGGCGCTGAAGCCCTTCGACCTTGGCTCAGCGCGGCCGCGGGCGCTGCTGCAACAGCTGCGCGCAACGCTGGTCAGCACATCGCAACTGCTGCTGGATGAGCGTGCAGCGACGAAGCTGGAAGGTACCCGGTGGCCGCTGAAAGCCCAGTTAAAGGCCGTATCGCCCGGCGTGACGCCGGGCGATGGGCCGTGCGGGTGAAACCGGCGGCGTGCTTGGCCCGCAATTGCGCCGGGACACTGCTGCCCGGCGGCGGTTAGGCGGCCTTGCCGGTGACCTGCAGCTGGCGTGAGACCAGGCGATCCATCATCTTGAGATCGCGTGGCTCCAGGCGCAGCGTGGTGTCGACCCAGATGCCGAGGATCTGCATCAGCTCTTGGTAGGTGATTGGGTCTTTGACATCACGCACCTGCCGCATGGCGCGAAAGCCGTTGCGGGCGCGGTTCTCGCGCTTGATGTAGTCATACACCGCCAGCTCGCCGTCGCCGTCGTCGGCCAGGACATCGACCAGGCCCATGTCGTAGAGCTCCTCGGCGGTGTAGACCTTGCCGCTGAGGATCATGCGCTCGGCGCGCTTGGCATCGAGCTTGCGCGACAACAGGCTGTAGGCGCCCATGCCGGGGAAGAGATTGAATAGGATCTCGGGGAAGCCCATGCGGGCGCCCTGCTCGGCAATGACCACATCGCTGGACAACGCCGTCTCGAAGCCACCGCCGAGCGCTTGGCCCTGCACGAGCGAGATGGTGGTGAACGGCCTCTCAGAGGACAAGGTGTTGACATACAGGATATCGATGCAACGCTTGCCGTATTGAAAGAGACCATCGCGGTCGCCCGCCTCGGCCAGTGAGTGGAACAGGCTTAAATCGCCGCCGAGATTGAAGATGCCGGGTATCGATGAGGCGGTGACATGATAGTGCAGGTCCATTGACTGGGCATAATCGCGCATGAATGCGGCCCAGCTGTTGAGGTCGTGCAATAGCTCGATGCTGAAGCAGGGGCGCGGCTGCGCGTGCATGTAACACCAAGCGACCTGGTGCTTGTGGTCGGCGTGCACGCGCATCTGCTGGAAGGTCGGCAGGGCGGGCTGGGTACTGCTGGTGATGGGGGTGGTTTGCGCAGCGGCTTGGGCGTGGTCGGCGCCGTGGGGGATGGTGTTGCTGGTGGCGAGGGCAGTCATGGCAAGCTCCGGTGGTTCGCGGTTGGGGCAATAGGACGGCGCGAATGCGCCGGCTCCTGGGAAGGCGGAACCACGGGAGGATAGGGCAATGCTCCAGGCGAGTTTTTTGCAGCGCAGCATGACCGGTGGGAAGACGTCCGGTATTGGCGCACGCAGACGTGCCCCATACCGGGCAGCGCCGAATGCCGGATTGCGAGCTGAGCGGCGAGTAGCAACCGAGGGGTCCCAACCCGGGGGGTCAGCTAAATGGTGACCCCTGACGTCGTTGAATCCGGCTGCCCCATCAGCCGCTTAGCGGATCATCGCACCAGTTGACAACCTGCAAT
>CAZGCI010000047.1:0-5452 GCA_964524185.1 uncultured Thiohalocapsa sp.
ACAATTGGCTCCGGCCGTGCCGACTGCGCCCTACCGCGATAGCGGTTTAGTCCTGTGTCAACAAACAGACGGCCTGACTTATCTTCTCGCCCGCCTTCTTTCAGACGGCAAAACTGTGCGCGTCGTCTTGGTCGATGCCGAGCCACAGGACGTCGATACGCGCGAGACGATCTTTGCACGGTTGCGACGAGTGAAAACCAACGGACCAGCCGTTCTTTCGACTCATGATGACGCCTATGTCGTCGGCGAAAGGGATGCCTTAGTCTGTTTTCGTCGACGCCGGCTTCATCTTCGCTCGGGTCAAGACGTTCAAACCGAAAGAACCGGATCGACATTCCAGCATGGGGTTTTCCGGGGATCGGCGGTGTCAAGGACGAAGTGGGCAGCGGGTGCGCTCTGGAGCCACAGACCACAAAGGTTCGTTGCGGCGGCTCCGGCCACCGCCGGCTCAGCCGACGGCGCCTGCGGTATGCCCTTGCGGCCCCATTGCCTTAGGGGCCTGATTGCCGGTCGGCTGATCCGCCAACTGTGCGATCTCCTCCAGCAGCCGTGCATAGTCCGGGCTGTCGGGCGCCGCGTAGTTGAAGTTCTTGAACAAGCCGGTGAGCTTGATGAAGAAGGCCCGGGCGGCCTCTTTGCTCGGGAAGCTGTAGTCGTGGTGGACCAGCTCGTAGACGCGCTCGAAGCTGAGCCGCTGGCGCGCGAGGGGCACGGAGGCATCCACCTTGTCGAAGGCGTCCTGCTGCAGAAAGACCATGTCGATGAACAGCGCCTTCTGGTAGGTCAGGTAATCGTCGACGGTGACGCCTTCTTCGCCCGTGACCTGCATCATCTGCTGCACGGCGTCGCCGCGGCGCAGCAGGTCCTGAATGCGTTTGACCCGCGGCACCCAGCTCGGGTCGATGTGCGCAGCGTACCAGTCGGCGAGCTGGTCCAGGTACCGCGACCAGGAGATCAGCGGGTCGATGGCGGGGTAGAAGCGCTTGTAGGCGCGGTCGTAAGACAGCCCGAGAAAGGTCTTGACGGTGGCGAGCGTGGACTGGGTGACCGGCTCTTCGAAGTTGCCGCCGGCGGGTGAGACGGTGCCGATGAAGGTCAGACTGCCCTCGCTGTCATCGGCGGCGCGGAACACGCCGGCGCGCTCGTAGACGCCGCGGATGGCAGAGTCCAGGTAGGCCGGGAAAGCCTCCTCGCCCGGAATCTCCTCCAAGCGCCCTGAGGTCTCGCGCATCGCCTGCGCCCAGCGCGAGGTCGAGTCCGCCAGCAGCAAGACGTGATAGCCCATCTGCCGGTAGTACTCACCCAGGGTAATGCCTGTGTAGATGGACGCCTCGCGCGCCGCCACCGGCATGCTCGATGTGTTGCAGACGATGATGGTGCGGTCCATCAGCGAGCCCCCGGTCATGGGGTCCGAGAGGCCCGGGAACTCGGTGATGGTCTCCACCACCTCGCCGGCACGCTCGCCGCAGGCGACCACGAGCACGATGTCCACGGTCGAGTGCTTGGCGATGAGGTGCTGCAGCACCGTCTTGCCGGCGCCGAAGGGCCCCGGAATGCAGCCGGTGCCGCCGCGGGCGATGGGAAAGAAGGTATCCACCAGCCGGATGGTGGTGATCATGGGCTCGTGTGGATAGAGCCGCTCGATGGCGCGCTCGCGCAGCATGCGCTCGGTCAGCGGCCGGCGCACCGGCCAGCGGCGGGTCAGGTCCAGGGAGCGCTCCTGGCCGCGCTCGTCGCGGATACGCACCACCGGCGTATCCACGGTGACGCTGCCCTCGCGAATCCAGGTCACCTCCACCTCGCCGCGCTGGTCGAAGGGCACCATGATCTTGTGCGTGAAGGTCCCTTCCTGGACGGTGCCGAGCACGTGCCCGGCCTTGAGCCGGGTGCCGGTCTGCACCCGTGGTACGAAGGACCACTTCTTGCTTAGGTCCAGCGCCGGCATCTCGACCCCGCGCGGCAGGAAGGTGCCATGGCGCACCGCGAGGCTCTCCAGCGGGTTCTGCAAGCCGTCGTAGACCTGCCCGAGCAGACCCGGGCCGAGGGTGACCGACAGCAGATCGCCGCTTTGCTCCACCGGGTCGCCGATGGACACCCCGGCGGTATCCTCGAACACCTGCACATCGGCAAAGCGCCCGCGCACCCGCAGCACCTCGGCCTTGAGGCGCTCCTGGAGACCGCTTTCGGACTCACGCCGGGGCAAGATGTACACCACCTCATTCTTCACCAGCGGCAGCGGCGCGCCGTCCGCGCTACCGCCCTCGATGGTGACCAGGGACTCCTGAACCGCGACGACACGGGTCTGCACGGATGCCGGCGCCGCCTGCGGATTGGTGTCACTCGGCGCCGCGGGCGTTGCGGTCGCTGTTGTCTCTGCCACGATCAGGATCCTCTTGGTGGTTGAGTCTTTGCGGAGGGTATCGGCGAGTTGAAAGGGCCGAGGGCCGAGGGCCGAGCCGCAAACGCTGACGCTAGGGGTGCGCGTGCGCGCCTGGGCCCTTGGCCCTGGTCAGTCAACGACCCACCAGCGTGCCGGTTGCCTGTCGTTCTAAACTATCGCCTCGATAGTGCCTGCGGTCCTCACGCGGCCGGATCGAGCTCGATCCCCGCCAGTGCCTCCTCCAGTAAGCCATCGAAGCGGGCCAGCGCCGCGTGCGCATCGTAGTGGGTCCAGCGGGCCACGAGGTCCCAGCGGGTGACGTAGACCACCAGTGCCTCGAAGTCGAACTCATGCCCGGCGCCGATGCGCTCCAGGTGGGTCCAGACGGCGCTGAGCAGCAGCCGCTCGAGTCCCAGCGGGTCGCCGTCGTCCATCAGCCGCCTGGCCTCCGGCAGCCAGGGATAGGCCCGCTCCAGGCGGAAATGCGGCTCGCCCCAGTGCGTGGCGATGTGGGGCACCCAGCGCCCGAAGCCCCAGGGGCGTCGTCCGGATGGCGCCGGCCTGCCGGCGCGACGCGCACGCAGCGCACTGACCAGGGTGCGCAGCTCCAGCCGCCAAGTGGCCAGCTCGCGGGTGAAGGCATTGCGGATCTGCGCCATGTCCTGCCGGGCCTGCTGCACGAGGGCCTCGTCGTCGACGTCGAAGCGCTGGCAGTGCCAGTTGATGATCGCCTCGAGCCGGATCAGGTCTGCGCTGTCCTCTGGCTCCAGCCAGGCAAGGCGCTGCTGCAACCGCAGCCGCGACAACGGTGTCTGCTTGGCCCCGAACAGGGGACCGTGCGCCGGTAGCGACGCGAGCAGCGTCAGGTAGCGGTCTTCGGGTGCCATGCGCACGCTCCGAGCCGCCTCACTTCACCGTGCCTTCCAGGATGGCGCGAAAGCGCGGTTGCAGATGGGCCAGGATCAGCTCGGCGACCTTCGCGTCGGTCAGGTCGATCTCGAGATGCTTGTCCTGCAGGCGAATACGGATACCGCTGGCGTCGTCTTCGGCCACCGTAAAGCGCACGCCTTCTCCCAGCACCTCCGAGGCGACCGCCAGCACGAAGTGCGACAAGGAGCCCTCGCGCAGCTCCAGCGGGTTGCGGCGCAGCTCTTCGATGCTCACCAGCTCATCCGGCAGCACCACCGTCATGGCCTCGCCCGGCTCCACGCCGGCCTCGTCTCGACCACGCCCGGCCACCTCCAGAATCAACTGTTGCAGAAAGGCCTCGCGCTTGAGCTCCGTGGTGATGAGCCGATGCACCTTCTCGTTGACCTCGCGAGTCAGCACCGCCTTCAGCTCCAGCACGGTGTCGCGCATGGCGAGGCGCAGCGCATCTTCACCGGCGGTCTTGAGCGCCGCCGCCTCTTGGCGGGCCGCGGCGACCACCTGCTCGGCCTCCGCCTCGGCAGCGCGCTTGAGGCGTGCCGCCTGCTGCTGCGCCTCGCGCTCGATGCGGCTGGCCTCTTCGCGACCCTTGGCGACGCCCTCATCGCGCAGACGCGAGATCAGGGCGTCTACCCCAGCGGCGGTCGGCGTGTTGGCTGCCTTGTCGCGGCCTAGCTGGCTCATGTTGTTGCCCCCTCAGGCCGGAATGTTGCCGGCGAGCACCAGCGCAAACACGAACACGAACACCGAGAAGCCCTCGACGATGGCCGCCGGGGCCAACGACAGGCCAAAGATCTCGGGCTTCACCTTCATCGCCTGGATCGCGGATGCACAGGCGCGTCCCTGCAGGACGCTGGCGTAGAGCAGCGCGATGCCGGCCAGGAGACCAATGCCGAAGATACCCGGCGCCGAGCCAACGGTGACGTCGCGCTGCAACGTGAACATGATGACGATGCCGTAGATGACGCCGGTGGACGGCATCACCGAGACACCCAGATAGCGTCCCTGGCCGGATTCGGTGTCCACCATGGCGCCGATGGCGGCCTGGCCCGCGATGGCGCAGCCGACGATGCTGCCGATGGCACTCAGCGCCAGCGCGCCGAACATGCCCGACCAGCCGAGGGCAATGACCAGATCGTTCATTCCATCATCTCCGTTTTCTTGAAGGGTCGGAAGGGATAGCCCTCGCCGGACAGTGCCCAGTTGTAGAACTCGATGTAATTGAGCCGCAGGCCATGCACAACGCCGCTCACCAGGCCCAGCGCCATGTTGAGTCCGTGGCCGATGAGCAGCAGCAGGATCTGCAGCAGCAGGCCGAGGCCGGGCACCTGCTCGCCCACCTGGCGGGCGAGATCATTGAACGTCAGCGCCAGAGACGCCGAGGCGAGCCCCAGCGCGAACAGCCGGAGATAAGACAGGGTGTCGCCAAAGATCTTGGTGACCTGCGTGAGCGCGAGCAGGCCGTCGAGGCCGCGCATCAGCACCGAGCCCAGCCCGGTGATGGGCCGCGCGCTGGTGGCGAAGAACACCAGCGCCAGGCCCAGGGTGATGCCGCCGTAGCCGGCCGTCTCGCCGAGCGCGGCGGGCTCAGGCGCGCTGACGGCGAGCCAAAGCGTGAAGCCACCCACCGCGACCAGTAGCCAACCGAGCGGCGCCAGCGCCTGGAACCGGGGCCAGAGGTTGCCGATGCGCACCAGGTTGGCCAGTACCACGTGGAAGACGCCGACGCCCACCGACAGGCGCATCATGGTCTCGAAGTCGTCGAGGTCGAGCACATGGAGCTGCGCCGGCAGACTCCCGACCGGCGGCGAAAAACCGAAATAGCTGCCCACGGCGACGCCCCAGGCGAAGGACGCGCCGGCGATGGCGCTGCCCAACACCCGCAGCCGGCGCCCGGCCGTCGACGCGCCGAGCTTGCGCCAGAACAACACCAGCCCGAGCCCCAACAACGCCGCGTAACCGGCGTCGGAGAGGATCATCGCGAAGAAGATCGCGAAGGAGAAGAACAGCACTCGGCTCGGGTCGAAGCTGTCGTAGGCCGGCATTTGGTAGAAGTGCACCAGGTCCTCGCCGGCGCCGAGGTTCTCCGGATTGGTGAGCAGCGTCGGCGGCGCGTCATCGGGAGCCGGGTCCACGCTCAGAAGC
>CAZGCI010000047.1:5462-29679 GCA_964524185.1 uncultured Thiohalocapsa sp.
GGAGCGCGAGGCCTTCTGCCTCGGCGAGCGCCGCCACCGCCGGTAGCTGCGAGACGCCCACCCACCCCTGCACCGCGAACAGGCCGTCGGTGTCCAGCGTCTGGCTCTCGGCATGGCGCAGCACGGCCTGGTCCTCGGCGCGGGCGAAGTGCTTGTTGAGCAGATAGATCCAGCGCGTCAGGGCACGCCGCTCAGCTTGCCGGTCCTCCAGGGCCAGCTCCGCTGCCTCCAACTGCCGCTCCACCTCGCTGAGCGACAGGGCGCCGGTGTGGTCGCGGGGCACCGGCAGGGCGTCGGTCGGCGGCTCTTCGGTGGCGACGACGATGACGAAGGCTTGGCGGTTGTCGCGGCGGACGATCACCCAGGGCAGCGCCAGCGCGTCCAGGGCGGCGAGGTGGCGCAGCGGCACGCGGTAGAACCAGAGCTTGCGGTCGCCAAGATCCGCCGCCGGTGGCAGGCTGAAGTCGCCCCAGTCGGCGAGGTCCCGGGCGCGATGGGCCAGGGCATCACGCAGGTCCAGGGCCGCACGCAGCCGGTCTCTATTATCCAAGACCTGCTGCACCGTTGCGACGATGTCAAAACCCGCCTCGATGTGCAGCTGGCGGCGCTTCTCGGGCTCGTCCAACAGATAGCGCAGGGCCTTGCGGGCGTCCTCGGCGTGCTCCGGCGGCAATGTCTCCGGTGCCTCCGGAGGCGGCGCCAGCGGCACCAGGTGTGCGCAGCCGAGCGCCTGGAGCCGGTCCAGCACCGCGTGCTTGTCGCGCGCACTGCTCACCAGCGAGATGCGCTTCAGGCGTTCGATGGCCATGTCAGGCGTGCCCCCCTGCAAGCCCCTCGGCGGCGCGCTTCTTCTTGGCGATCTTAGAGCGCACCACCGCGGCGCGCTCGGCGTCGGAGAGTGCGATGCGAATGCGCTTGATGTTGGCGCGCGTCTTGGGGATCAGCACCTTGTCGAACAGATTGACGCGCTGGGTGACGGTACGTACCGCCGCCTCGAGCAGCGCCACCCGCCGCGCGGCAACCATGGCCTCGACACGCAGCCGAGCGCTCTCGGTCAGGGCGGCGACGAGGGGCTCGAGCCAGTGCGGCTTGGACAGGTATCCGTAGGGCCGGACGGCAACGCTGAGCTCGGCCAGCTTCGGTAGCCAGGTGCCCATGACGTTTTCTCGGCTGAACTCGGTCCGCTCCACCCGCACCAGCCCGGTCAGGTCCAGCTCGGCGTTGGCGAGCATGGGCAGGTTGTCGGCGACGCCTTGCCGTGCCGCCGCGAGCCGCGCCTCCAACGCCTGCTGCTCGGTCCGCGCACGGGCGCGCTCCCCCATCAACTGCTTGCGCTTCATGTCCAGCGAGGGCAGAAACTGCTGGTAACTCTTCAACTGCTGCATCTGGTGCGACAGCGAAGACTTGCTGAGGGAGACCTTGGCCATGTCTATTCCGGCTCAGCCAGCGGCAGACCACGGCTCTGGCTCGCTCGGTAGCGCCAACTCCGGTGCGTCGATCTGGGGGAAGTAGCGGTCGATGAGCTGCTGCTTCATCAAGAGCTCCGCCGGCTCGAAGCACTCGGCCATGGTCTGCCAGCACAGGTCCAGTGCATCCTCCAGTGGCAGGCTCACGTCGATGTCCATGAAGCGTTCCCGAAACAGCGCGCCAAAGCGCAGTAGCTTGTGATCAAAGTCGTTCAGCTCGAAGGCCATGGCCTGCTTCTGCTGGGCGTCCCGGGCGCCGGCGTAGAAGCGGATCATGGTGTTCATGACCTGACCGTGGTCCTCCCGTGTGACCTTGCCGATGACGTGCTGCTTGAGCCGGGATAGGCTGCCGAAGGGGTCGAGCTGGCCGTCGTGCAGGTAGAACTGCCCCTCGGTGATATAGCCCGTGTTGTCCGGCACCGGATGCGTCACATCGCCGCCGGGCATGGTGGTGACGGTGAGGATGGTCAAGGAGCCGCCCTCCCGATAGTCGGCGGCCTTCTCGTAGCGGCGCGCCATCTGGGAGTAGAGATCGCCCATGTAGCCGCGGTTGGAAGGCACCGATTCCATCGCGATGCCGACCTCTTTCATGGCGTCGGCGTAGGCGGTCATGTCGGTCAGCAGCACCAGCACGCGCTTGCCTTCCTCCAGGGCGAACTTCTCTGCCACGGCCAAGGCCATGTCCGGCACCAGAAGCCGCTCCACCACCGGGTCCGCCGAGAGGTTTACGAACATCACGGTGCGCGGGAAGATCCCGGCGTCCTCGAACGCGCGCCGGAAGTAATAGTAATCGTCAAAGATCAGGCCCAGGCCGCCGAACACGACGATGTCGGCATCGGCTTGGATGCCGATCCGCGCCAGCAGCTTGTTATAGGGCTCGCCGGCGACGGAGAAGATCGGGATCTTTTGGCTCTCGGCCAGCGTGTTGAAGACGTCGATCATCGGCACGTCGGTGCGGATCATCTTCGAGGCCAGCACACGTCGCACCGGATTCACCGACGGGCCTCCCGTTGCGATCTTCGGCTCGCCCGCGAGGTCGGGTCCAGTGTCGAGCAGCTCACCGTCGCCGCGAAAGACCCGGCCCAGGATGTTGGCCGAATAGGTGGCGCGCATGGCATGGCCCAGGAACTGGACGGTGGACGACGTCGAGACGCCCTTGGTGCCGGAGAAGACCTGCAGCGCGACTACATCCCGGTCGATCTTGATCACCCGTGCCAAGGAGCGGAAGCCGTCCACGCCCTCCACCAGGGCGAGGTCGTCAAAGGCGATGGCGGGGGACCGCGTGGCGGCATTGGGGCCGGCGACCGCGATGCGCACCTTGAGGATATCCCCGACGATTTCGATGACGTCGGTGTAGCGGGTCAGGGTCTGGGCCATAGCTTCACGTCATGTTGCAGATAGCAGTCCATGTTGCAGATAGCAGTCGAGGACCAGGGAGCAGCCGCGACTGGTCCGAAAGTATGGGGGCGAGGCGCCTGATGTCTGCCGGCGCAATGTGCAGAAACGAAGCCCTTTAACGCATGCTCGCATGTTCGCGGCTCAGAAAACGCCTCGACCCTGCCCATCGGTAGCGTTGCCAGCCTGCTGGACTTCGGTACCGTGGCCGCCGGGCCGCCGGCCCTCGAGCTGGTAAGCGACTAGAGCCTCGGCATCGAAGATCGCGAGGACCGTTTGTGAACTGCTGGCGCCGACATGGCCGCGGACTTTTTGGTGGGACCCCTCGGCAACAGCAGCCCCTACCTGATTCTCGGCGTGCTCTTCGCCATCACGGTGCTGCTCGGCATGTTCATCGTCAACACCGCCAATGCGGTGCTGTTGATCCCTTTAGGCCTGGCCGTTGCGGAGGAGCTGCAGGTATCGCCCTTTCCCTTCGCCATGATCATCGCGCTCGGCGCCTCCAGCGCCTTCACGACCCCGGTATCGCCGGTCAACACCCTCGTGACCACCGCGGGCAACTATCGGCTCACCGATTTCATCCGCATCGGCCTGCCGCTGACCTTCATCGTCGCGGCACTCAGCGTCGTGTTGGTAACCTGGCTACTACCGCTGTATCCGGCGGCAACGGGTGCCAGCTGACGTTCATCGCGCGATACCACCCCGGACGATCAGACGCATGCCTCACGGGACCGCACACGTGAACCGACCCCTTCATCAAGCAGTCCCGATCATGCGCTCCGGCGTCGCGTTGTGGCTGGAGCACAACGCCTTTTTGCACGCCGGTGCGTTGGCCTTCTTTACGCTCTTCTCGCTGGCGCCGACCCTGATCATTGCGGTGACGATCATCGGCGTCGTGCTTGGCGAGGACGCGGCGCAGGGCCAGATCGTCGCGCAGCTGCAAGACGCCATGGGCGCCGACGCCGCGGCGTTCGTGGAGCAGGCGATCCTGGCTTCGCGCATCAATGAAGTCGGACTCATGCCCAGCATCATTGGGATCGGTGCGCTGCTGATCGGTGCAACCACCGTGTTCGGGCAACTGCGCTATTCGCTCAATATGCTCTGGGGCGTGCGGCCGAGCCCCGGGGCCAGTCGGTTGGCGGCTTTCAGGCGATTCGCCAAGACGCGGCTGCTCGCGCTCATGGTCGTGGTGCTGATCGGCTTGGGCTTCCTGCTGTATTTCGTCGCGCTCACCGTGCTGCAGCTCCTGGTTGCCCACTTCCAGGTCAGCGGTTGCTGTTTCGGCCTGCTGCCGGCGCTGCAGCTGGACGTGCTCTCCTGGGCCGCACGCAGCGCCATCGCGGTACTCATCACGACGCTTTTCATCGCCGCGTTGTTCAAGACGCTGCCTGACGTCGTGCTGACCTGGCGTGACGTCCTACCCGGCGCGCTGCTCACCGCACTCATGCTGTCGGCGGGGCGTTACGGCATCGCGGCCTTTCTGGCGAAGACGGCGATTGCCTCCGCCTACGGCGCTGCAGCGTCACTGCTGGTGGTGCTGCATTGGGTCTACTTCTCGGCGCTGCTCCTGCTGCTCGGCGCCGCACTCACCCGCGCCTATCTCGGCGTCGGCGGTCGGTCGACACCGCCGAGCGCCGCGGTGCAAGGATAAGGGCGTGCCGTGGCGACCGTAGTGCGGCTCACCCAGTGGGTGAGGTGCCGAGCGCCATAAAATCGCAGGCAGCACAGAGACTTGAAAACACCCTGAAGCGGTCAACTGCCCTTTTTAGATTCAAGCAATTGGCGCGCATGTCTTGACCCGCCCGCAGCGCTGTCTCAGCGATCCAAGAGGTCGTTGAGCGCCACGCCGGCAGATACCGCGTTCTGCCTGAAGTTGTAGTCCAACAGCGTATCGCCGTAACCGATGAAGCCACCAAGATACCCGCGTAGTGGTCCCAGCAGCGGTGGTGTCATCCAAGTGACGCGTAGCGCGCCCTTCGCCTCGACGGGGTTGCCGCGGCCCATCAGCGTGAAGCTGTGGCCGCGGTGTTTGTAGATCGCCGTCAGGTCGCCGTAACCATAGTAATCGGTGATATCCGGGTTGTCGTCACCGGCGTCGTCGATGCGTATCCACGGCCGCAGCAACAAGGCGAAGTTACCCTTTTCGATGCCGATCTCGGCTACCACCCGATCCCAGCTGCGCGAGATCGGGTCGGCGCGGCCGTTGGATTGGTGGTTATAGCCGATGCTGAGGAGCCCCATGTCCCAACCGCCGAAGCTGATGTTGGGCTGCCAGGCGATCTTAAGCTCGGGCTCGTAGTTGGTGTCGCGGAAGGGGCTGGAGTTGTCGCTGTTGTAGATCTGCCAGAAGTTCTGCTGGGTGTAGGCGAACCAGGCGCCCAGTCGGCGGTCGTTACTGGACCAGACGCGTGTTTTGAAGCTGATTTGGAAAGCCGCCTCTACCTTGTCCACCTCGTCATTCTCGGACTGCAGTGCCGTGAACAGCGGCTCGAAGGGCTGGTCATTGGTGCGGCTTTGGTAGCGCACCGGGTTGAGATAGTTCGGCCGGTACAGCTTGATCAGATACCGATCCGAGTCCGGGTTGAAGCTCCAGGCCCGCGTCAGCAGCGATGCTGGCGCAGCGTCGCCGGTGCGAGCTGTCGGTCTCGCGTTCACAACGGCCGCCGGCGGCGCGGACATTGGCGCCGGCGGCACCAGGGCAGCGTGGTCCGCTGCCGCTGTGTCCGCTGCGGCAGGCACAGTGGCTGTGCGCCCGCTATGACGGTCGTAACAGGCAAGGCGGGCCCTATCGTCGTCAAGCATGGCGCAGCTTTGCATGCCGCCGGCGGTGTCGGCCGTTGCGGGTGCGACGAGCGCGGCCAGGAGCAAGCCAACGGCCGGCGCGGGGGTATTGATGGACGTCGGGGGATACTGCATGGATGTCAAAGACTTCGAGGCGACGGCACCGTCTCCAGTCGCATGACAGGCGGTGTGCCGGGGTGGCGTCATGGTGCGTTGTAAGCTGGTCAATGCAAGGGGGTGGTGCGCCAAAGTGCTGCGAAGCGCCGAGCGCCAAAGGGGAGGGACCGAGCCGACGCCCCGATCGCTCGAAGGCCTGAGCCGAGGCCGGGCAACCCTTGGCCTACCCTTGCTGCGTGGCGCAGCTTGACGCGGACCAGCAGCGTGATCAATCAGCCATGCCGACAGAATAATCAGCCACAGATCCGCTCTGCTTTACTCCGGGTGGATTTTTCTGGCTTATGGCAGGTCTTTGCGGTGCGCGGCCGCGCGACCCACTCCGCAGCACGACCCGAGGCGATGAGCGTGGCAGCAGCGAAGCGGCGACCGGCGCCGTGACCCTCAAAGGAGCAGTTGGACGGTCGACAGGGTCCGTCCCGCCCAGCCGTTGGGATCAGGCTGTCTGGCAAACCGCTGGCGAAGAACATCCGCTCTGTTGCAGGTGTCCGCGCGCCGAGCGGGACTTTCCCACCGCCGCCGAGCCGGGTTCTGTGAATCGCTACCGCTAAGGGCACCGGCTTATCCAGGACCATACAACCTCGGACGCGTTCATGATGGCACTCACCAAGCTCGCGAAGATTGTTCTCGGCAACCTGGCGGTCGCACTGCTCGGCGCCATCGTCGGTGCGCTGGTGCTCTACGTGCTTTGGGCACGTACGCAGCCGCCGCTTCAGCTCTGGCACCAGGTTCGGCTGCAGGAGGAATTCACTGCCGTCAAGGCGGAGCAGGTCGCCACCCTCGAGGACTACCTGGCGCTGGAGGCGCGGGTCTTCGAGGAAATGGACGCGAAGATCTATGCTCAGGTATCGCGCGGGTCTGCGCAGCGGCTGAATCGCTTCAGCCCTGGCAGTGCAGCAGACCCGCGTCAGCGCGAGCCCAACTGGAACCGCACCTTCGAACTGGTGCCGGAACGCCCCGTGGGCGGTGTGCTGCTGTTGCACGGCATGTCGGACAGTCCCTACAGTCTGCGCGCCCTGGGGCAGGCGCTGCATCGGCAGGGCTATCGCGTGCTCGGCCTGCGCATGCCCGGCCACGGCAACGCGCCATCGGGCCTCCTTGACGTGAGCTGGGAGGATATGGCGGCGGCGACCCGCCTCGGCGCACGGCACCTGGCGGCCGCCTTGGATGGCCAGCCCATCCACGTCATTGGGTACTCCACAGGGGCCGCGTTGGCGCTCGACTACACGCTCGACGCGAGAGAGGACGCGTCGCTCGCCGTGCCCGCCAGCCTGGTGCTGGTTTCACCGGCCATTGGCATTACGCCGCTGGCCAAGCTCACCCGGTTGTTCGATGCGCTGGCGGTCCTGCCCGGGCTCGAGCAGCTGGCGTGGACGAGCCTCGTGCCGGAGTTCGATCCATTCAATTACAACGCCTTCACCGCCAACGCGAGTCTCCAGGTCCAGCGTATGACCCGCGCCACCACTCGCCGTGTCCGGCGGTTGGCCGCCGAGGGACCACTCGAGGGCTTTCCGTCGACTTTGGTTCTGCTGAGCGTGGTGGATGCGACGGTGTCGCCGCGCGGGGCGGTGGACAATTTGCTCCGGCATTTGGCGCCTGGACCGCACGAGCTGTTGCTCTACGACATCAACCGCGATGCAGTGAAGTCGCCGCTGTTGGTGGCAGACACCGGCGCCTTGACGGCGCAGTTGATGGCTGATGCGACGCTACCCTTTGCCCTTACCTTGATCGGTAACGCGTCCGACGCCGATCGTCGCGTCATCGCGCGCTATCAAGCGCCCTTTTCCGTGGGTACTACGCGCAGTGACGCTCTCTCTGGCAGCTGGCCGGACGACACCATCTCCTTATCCCATGTGGACTTGCCGTTCCCACCGGATGACCCCCTGTACGGCCGCTATCCGCCGACAACGCCGGGAACGATCTTTCTCGGGCAGTTGGCTATCCGCGGCGAGCGCGGCGTCTTGAAAGTGCCGGCGCAGTGGCTGCTGCGGCTGCGTCATAATCCGTTTTACGAGTATCAGGAGCGCCGTGTGCTGTCTTGGATCGACCAGGCCAATCGGGAAGACGGCAACGCCCGCCCCTGAAGCGACTTCATCCGTACGTTACCGGCCGACTGACCGGCCTGCCCACCACGAGGAGCACCATCGCATGCTGAACCAGCTGAAGCGTTTCTTCCGGGAGCACCTCACCCCCAGCACCACGGACACGGCGGTCGAGGCGAAGCATCGGCTCCAGCTCGCCGTTGGGGCGCTGCTGCTGGAGATGACCCGTGTCGACGGTGAAATTCGGCCGGAGCAATGCGCCCGGGTCGAGGCCGCCATCCAAGCGCAATTCGACCTCAGCAGCGAGGAGACCGCCGAGCTCATTCGCCTGGCCGAGGCCGAGCGTGACGACGCGACGGACTACTTTCAGTTTACCCAGCTCATCAACGCCCACTACACCGCGCAGCAAAAGGAAGCCGTCATCGAGCAGCTCTGGGCCGTGGCGCTGGCCGACCAGGAGCTGCACCGCTACGAAGAACACCTGGTGCGCAAGATCGCGCAGCTTATGCACGTTTCGCACAGCGCCTTCATTGCGGCAAGGCATCGCGCCGGCGGCGATGCCGCGTGATCCCAAGGCAGCGGCTGCTCCTCGGCCCGCGGCCCTCGACGCTGTCGGGCTAGCATCTGTCAGCTCGATAGCGCCCCGGTTCAGACAGGTGCTGGAGCAGCGTTTGCGCTAACGCCTGGTGATCTCGCCGGTGATGCTGTCACGAATGGTGACGACCACGCCATCACCCACCTTGAGCTGCCGCAGGAGGCTTTTGTCTTCGATCTCGAAGCCACGGGTCTCCCGTGCGCCGCGGACCTCCACCGTGCCGGCCGCTTGGTCGACACCGACGATTTGGCCGAATAAACGGACGGTGCTGCGCAACGTGCCAGCCGGGCGACTGCCGGGGGCTCGCTCCATGCTGCTGTCGGCCTCCATGCCCATGCCGCCCGCATCGCGCCCGCGCTGCAGCTCGATGACTGCGGTGGTGGTTTCAGTGAGCTGGACTTGATCGCCGATGCGCACCTGATCGAGGCGCGAGACCTCCGGCGGAATGCGAAGGACCTCGAAGCGGCCGTCGGGCGTGCGGATGGTCATCAGGCGAGTCTCAGTGTTAACCACCATGACTTCGCCCTCGAGCGTGCTGCGGACTGCCACCGCGTCGATGGCCTGGGTGCGCAAATCCGGCTGCGCCTGAACGCCGGCGGCGAAGGTCAAGCTGAGGGACAGCGCAAGCGCGCTCGCGACGGTGAAGGATGGATGCATTGGTGACTCCTCGTTTCCGGTTGTTGCAGTCGGATCGAGACCGATCATTGGGCTGCGGGTGCCGCGGCGATGCCGTTAGGGAGATACCGATTTATTGGCCATCCTGGCGAACAATCGGACGGAGCCGGAAGACGCGGTCTCCCGGCTCCTTCATGTTCAAGCGCTTGGGCGTTTGAACATGGCGGGGCGTCCTGCGCCGCACAGGAACCGCCAATCAATCGGCGTTTCCTTAGGCTAAGCTGCCTAGGAAAAACTGGTGCGGCCGGAGTGTAGCAACCGGGTGTGACGAAAAAGCGGGCATGGGCACCAAAATTCTGTGCAGAGGCGTGGGGCGCAGTCGGCGGGCTGCCGGGGCACGCTTGCACGAGCCGTACTGCACGTGCACGATGCTGAGACCTTGCGGTTTCGCGACCGCCTGTCACGACGGTCCTGTTCACCTGCGGCACCTAGAACACGCGGTGGATCGAACACTTCTGGAGTGCTCGTACTGCTCGGCGCGGGTGCCCCTCCAGGTGTCGGCTTGAAGACGGCACACTATTGGCGTGGACGCTGCATAGAGTCAGTGACCGACTGCGCCTGCGGGAGCCCGACTTCCGCCGTCGCCACCACGCAGCGCGTGGTACTCTTCCGGCGGTTTGGCGTCTCCTGTTGCTTCAACCGCCCGTTGCCTTAACCCCGATTGCTGCAACCCCCTTTGTTGCATCCCTAACCGGAGCGTTGTCTATGCCTGTCGCACCCTGGCCCCCTGCCAATCCCCAACAACTCGGGGCGACCTTCGCCAAGCTTGGCTGGATCGGCTTCATCATCCAGATCGTCCTGCTCGCCATGCCGCTGACGCTGGCGCTGTACATGCTGCTCGGCTTCTCGCCGGACGCCCCTGCACGCAAAGGCATCGACCTCAGCAACTATGTGTCCTACGGCAGTCTGATCGTCACCATCTTCACCGCCGTTTGGTTCTTCCGCTATCCAAAGCTCGGGCATCGCATCGCCGACGGTGACAAGCAGCTGACTGGTGGCCACGTACTCCGGACCGTCTGGGTCGGCATCTGGGCCGGCAGTATCGGCATCGTGTTTTCCATGCTGCTGCTGTTCGGCGCGGCCGGCCGTATGCTCTTCGTGATGCTGGCCAACCCGCAGACCGGGCTGATGGTTTCGCCTGCGATGGGCGGCGATCCGAGCCTTTCCATCTCAGCGCTGGACGGTATCAGCATGCTGACCCTGTTGATCCTGCTCACAGCGGAGCTGGTGGTGCTTGGCCTGTCGCTGTGGCTGCTATACCGCACGGCAACACCAGTCGTCAGTAAATCTGCTCGGTCCTAACCCGCGGACGCGAAGGCCATTGCCGATGCCGGAACCGAGCCCATCCGCAGCCAAGCGACAGTCCCGCAGGGAACTGGCGGTGTCGGCGGCGGCCGCCGGCGTCGCCATCCTGCTCATCCTCGGGCTCGGCTTTATTGCGGGCCGTCTCGCGACGGTCGAGGAGCAGCTGCAATTCCGTCCGCCCACCTCGAGCCTGGCGCGCCTGCCAGAGAGCGCCGTCATCAAGGGACGCCGCGTCTATGTCCCGGCCTACTCGCACATCTACCGCAGTGCCGGGCAGTTGTTGCCGCTCGCGATCACCCTCAGCGTGAGGAACACGGACCCAGACGAGCCCATTCGCATCGACCGGGTAAGGTATTTCCGCGACGATGGCCAGCTCCTGCGTGAACAGCCCGAGGCCCCCTTGGTGCTCGCGCCAATGGCCACGGCCTCCTTCCTCGTGGAGGCGGAGGACCGGAGTGCAGGCTCCGGGGCCAACTTCCTGGTGGATTGGTCCGCACGGCACGAAGTCAGCTCACCCGTCATCGAGGCGGTGATGATCGGCGACGGCGGCTGGTCCTTCAAAAGCCGCGGTGAGCCGGTCGAACCGCGCGACCCCGACACCCCGCCCAACGGCGACGACGAGACCGCGGCGACCGCCACAGACGCGCAAACGGAGTCCTGACCCGCCCACGGAGCGGGCTTCGTGCGCCGCCTGACTTGTCTGTCCAGGGCCACCAGGACAGACAGGCTCGACGGGGCTGGCTCCGGGCTAGGCGACCCCTCACGATCTCAACGGCCGTTAGCCAACCCTCGCGATTCTCATCGACGCGCGTTGCCGCGGTCTTGGGAGAAAGCCAGCGGCGCAGTGGAGTTGCTAGAGAGAAATACCGCGGCGCCGGTGCTGCGGGCTAGGGCGGTGACGACGCAACTGTGACGTTTCTGAGGTCGAGCGGGGACTGGCAAAAGCGGTCCCAGAGTTTTGGCACCGGCTTTTCAGCGTCGCCCTGGGTAGGCGAGCTGTGCTTACGGCGCTTGCGGTCCGAACTAGGGAGCGTTCGCCCTGACACCCTAGCGGAGCAGGATAGCTCAGCGCCGGGGCGCGCAGTGGAGGCTCGGCGACGTGCCTTATTATCCGCGGTAAGGCAACGGGAAAGGTTTGCATATGCGTCAAGCTTTCGATGGCGCGTCGTATGCGAGGCGCCGGGGTTGGAAACGGCCGAGTGAAGTGGACCCCATGTCCAGGACAGAATGTCCTGTACATGGAGTGCGCTTCATGCCGAAGCGTAGTCGCTGAAGCTAGGGGTGCGAGACCGCTCCTTGGCCCTTGGCCAGCGCACGACCCGCTGGGGTGCCGGCCATCCGGTCGTTCATCGTTCTCACCCATCGCTCCGCGAGATCCATCTGTGCGTCGCGAGCATCGACCCCGGCCAACCGCATTTGTGCGGCCGCGACCTACACCCGCCGTCGCCGAGCTGGGTAAACCATGGCTGGGGCGCCCTGCTTGCGACTTGGGGCTCGCGTTGCTTGAAGCGTCAGGCAACGCGACCAGGGTTTACTTGCGTCCACCAACTCAACGAAAGGCAGCACCGCCGAGGCACCCAGAAACAAACCGAAATCGCGGCAGAACCCGATCAACGGTTTGTATCAGGTGATGGAACGTGGTGTTGATTTCTCCGTACGTCCAGCGAAGACCTATGCTTTAAATAGTTTTCAACGAGCGGGAGAAGCGTGATGTCTGTGGCACTCAGAGAGATGCTCGAACGGGTTGCAAGGGACCCAACGTTCCAGCAACAGCTATCAGAAGATCCAAAGGTGTTGTCAGAACTCGGGTGGGCGCCGGAGGAGGCCGCTGCGTTCAAATTCGAGGTGACATCTGCGCTGAATTGCGGTACCGAGTGTGGATGCGGCTCTTATTCCGGCACTGGCGGCTTGTGCACCTGTACAAGCAGTGGGGGTTCAGGAGCAGGCTAAGGGAGCCGGTTAGTAGTCTAGGAAACGCGGTGGTCGCTACCGAGTGTCTGTGCGAGGAAGAGGTCAACTCTTTGAGCGCGCGCTTCCACTTCCCGCGGCGGTCCTATGTGTCGCGCAGGGACGGGCGGTGGCTCTTCTTCTCGGATACCGCTGGCAGTGGTGTTATCGTCAATCGCGCAGGCTTCGAGGTGTTGGAAGCGTGCCGCGGCGGCGGAACTGCCGCCGAAATCGCGCTGCGCCTGGCTGGCGAGGCCGGGGCATCAACGGCAGTGGCAGCGGTCGCGGCAGCTATCCTACCCTTTCTGGAGCGTATGGTAGCGCTGGGCTTTCTGGCGCACGAAATATTGGAGGAATCCGCGCCAGGCGCCGCATCTCACGTAACATCGACGGCTGTACCCTGCCTGAAGGTGCTCTACCTTCACGTCACGGATCGGTGCAACCTCCGCTGCAAATATTGCTATAACGCCGCGCAGCGCCGTGACGGGCTTCGGCGAAGATCCGAAAAGTCTGACTGCGAGTTGAGCACCGCACAGTGGCAAGCGCTTATCGACCAGGCCGTGGCGCTGGGGGCGGAGGTGCTCGTCGTCACTGGTGGCGAGCCGCTGTTGCGCGACGACCTTTTCGTGTTGGGGAAGTACGCACGGGGGCGCGGTTTGCATGCGAACCTTCTGACCAACGGCACTTTAATTACGGCCGTCCGCGCAGAGGAGATCGCAGCAGCGTTCGATTCCGCCATCGTAAGCATCGACAGTTATATTAAGGAGGAGCAGGAGTTGATGCGGCCCGGCGCATCACTTGATCGGGTGTTGGCGGGCATTCGCAATCTGCACGGAGCGGGGATCGGGAGCCTGGCGCTCCGGCCCGTTGTGTCTAACGTCAACGTCCACTCGCTCCCCGGCTTTCCTGCCTACGCGCGCGAGGCGCTGGGTTGTGGCCGCTGGTCCCTGGCTAACTGCATCCCGAACAGCGCTGAGGAATTGCGTTCGGCAGACCGGTTTGTTGAGGCCAGCGCATATCAGCAGTCGATCATCGCGTTTCGGGCGGCGCTGGGGCAGGGCGAAGGCGCGTCCCACATGCTCAAAGACGATTTCAGTCTCGAGGGCTCCGGTAGCTGCGGCGCTGCTGGGTCCGTGCTGAGCATCGCTGCGAACGGTGACGTTTACCCTTGTCAGAATCTCCACTTTCCGGAGTTCCTCGCCGGCAACATCACCACGGAGACGCTAGCTGAAATGGTCGAGCGATCACCGGCGCTAGTCGGATTCCGGCGTGCCACACCGCCCTGGTTCGATGACTGCAAAAGCTGCGCGTTATCGACCGTCTGCGGCGCCGTCTGTCGCGTGTACGCCCACAACTTCGCCCACGAGCAGGATCTTTTTTTCGAGCGCATGTGTCCGGTCCTGCGAGCCGACGTCGATGCCAAGCTTTGGCATGAGGCAGCACGGTGCGGTCCCTCGCCCTGATCCCTGGTGGTGAGGTCTGGCGGTGAGGTCTAACGGTGAGGTCTGGCAAGGCCCCAACGGAAAGCTTATTCCATACACCGCCTCCTTAACCGGAGAGAACCTGGATAAATACCGGATTCACAGAGCGATTTTGATGCCGAACCGATTTCGCGGCGGTGCAGGTGACAAAGCCGTCCTCAAACTCTTGCCTTACTGCCGGTTCGGCTTCGTCGGCCAGGTACTGTACTCATCGAACCGGGGACGGGACGTCTCGGCGAGGTGTGTGATGGCAGTTTGCCGGCGGGCGGGACGGATTTTTTGAAGAAGAGTCGTTAGACGATCGTCAGGGTGCGTCCCGTCCGCTAGACGGGATCCGGGGTGCCCGGCGAGGCACAACGATGAGGACCGGTTGTACGCGGCCGCCAGCGCATCGAGACTTTCATCACTCCGCCGCACCGTCGTCCTCGTCCATCGCCAGCAGCGCCGCGTTGCCGCCGCTGGCTGTTGTGTTGATGCTGAGGGCGCGCTCCACTGCGAAGCGGGTGAGGTAGTCCGGCCCGCCCGCCTTGGGGCCGGTGCCGGAGAGCCCCTCGCCGCCAAAGGGCTGCACGCCCACGACGGCGCCGATCATGTTGCGGTTGACGTAGCTGTTGCCCGCATGGATGCGCGTGGTTATGGCGTCGATGCGGGTGTCGATGCGGCTGTGGAGGCCGAAGGTCAGGCCGTACCCCATGGCGTTGATGCGCTCGAGGAGCCCATCCAGGTCAGCGGCGCGATAGCGTAAGACGTGTATAACCGGGCCGAAGACCTCGCCACGGAGCCGGTCCAGGGCGTCAATCTCGTAGGCGCGCGGAGTGAAGAAACAGCCGTGCGCGCAGTCCGGCGGCAGCGTGCAGCGGTGGATGAGTCTGGCCTCTTGGTCCATGCGCGTGGCATGGGCCTCGAGCATTGCCAGCGCCTCGGCATCGATCACTGGTCCGACATCGGTGGCCAAGTCCAGCGGATCGCCGATGCGCAGCTCCGCCATGGCGCCCGCGAGCATGTCGAGCAAGCCGTCGGCGACGTCGTCCTGCACGCACAGCACCCGCAGCGCCGAGCAGCGCTGCCCCGCGCTCTGGAATGCGGAGGCCAGCACGTCCATGACCACCTGCTCCGGCAGCGCGGTGGCGTCGACGATCATCGCGTTCTGCCCGCCAGTCTCGGCGATGAGCGGCACGATGGCCCCTGCTCGCTCGGCCAGGGTCCGATTGATGGTTTTGGCGGTCTGGAGCGAGCCCGTGAAGGCAACGCCGTCGACGCGCGAATCCGCCACCAGCGGTGCGCCGACGCTTGGTCCGTCACCAGGGATCAGTTGCAGGACGTCCGCCGGGATACCGGCCTGGTGCAGCAGCCGGGTGCTAAGGCTGGCGGTGAGTGGCGTCTGCTCCGCGGGCTTGGCCACCACCGCGTTGCCGGCCACCAGCGCCGCGGCCACTTGGCCCGTGAAGATGGCGAGCGGGAAGTTCCACGGACTGATGCAGGCGAAGACGCCGCGTCCATGTAGCGAGAGCAGGTTGCGCTCGCCCACGGGCCCCGGCAGCAGCCGGGGAGCCCCAAAGCGCTCGCGCGCGCGGGCGGCATAATAGCGACAGAAGTCGACCGCCTCGCGCACCTCCGCCATGCCGTCCGGAATAGTCTTGCCCGCCTCACGGGCGCAGAGCGCGATGAGCTCGCCACGGTGCTCCTCTAGCAGCTCTGCGGCCCGTTCCAGGCAAGCCGCACGTGTGTCCACCGGCGTGCGTTCCCAGTCGGGGGCGGCGGACCGGGCGGCCGCGATGGCGCGCGCTACGGTCGCTTTGCTGCCCTCGAGGACCTGGCCGATCACACGCCCATGGTCGGCGGGGTCGTGGAGGGTCCGCGCGGACTGCTCGCCCTGGCGCCCGGCGACCAGTGGCCGAGCGCTCCAGATGCCGCTCGGCTGCTGCGCGAGCGCGCGTTCCACCTGGGCCGCCAGCGTCCCCAATGCCGTTGGGTCCGACAGGTCCATGCCCAGGGCGTTACGGCGGTCCGGCTGGTAGAGATCGGCCGGTGCCGGGAGGCGCGGATGGCTGACAGCGGCACCCTGGCCTTTGGCGTCCTCGATGGGGTCAGTCACCACCGTTTCCACCGGCGCCGAGGCGTCGGCGAGCCGGTGGATGAAGGAGCTGTTGGCGCCGGTCTCCAAGAGTCGCCGCACCAGGTATGGCAGCAGGTCCGCATGGCTGCCCACGGGGTTGTAGGCGCGGCAGGGCGCACCGGTTTCGTCCAGCACCAGGTCGTGCAGGGCTTCACCCATGCCGTGCAGGCGCTGCAGCTCGAAGGGCCGCCCGTCCGCCAGCGCCAGCACCGCGGCGATGCTGTGGGCGTTGTGGGTGGCGAGCTGCGGATAGACGTGTGCGCTGTGGGCGAAGAGTCGTGCCGCGCAGGCGAGCCAGCAGAGATCTGTGTTGACCTTGCGCGTGAACACCGGGTAGCCCGGCAGACCCTGCTGTTGGGACAGCTTGATCTCCGTGTCCCAATAGGCGCCCTTCGCCAGCCTGACCATGATGCGGCGCCGGTGCCGCGCTCCCAGCTCGCCCAAGAAGTCCACCAGGGCCAGGGCTCGCGGCTGGTAAGCCTGCACGGCAATGCCGAGCCCATCCCAGCCGGCCAGCGCGGGGTCTGTGCAGAGCGCCGTGAACAGGTCCAGCTGCAGGTCGTGCCGCGAGGCCTCTTCGGCGTCGATCGTCAGACCGATGTTCACGGCTGCCGCGGCGCGGGCCAGTGCCTGCAGGCGGGGCAGCAGCTCATCGGTGATCCGCTGGGCCTGGGCGTATTCGAAGCGCGGATGCAGTGCCGAGAGCTTGATGGAGATGCCGGGGCCGTCGGTGGGGCCGGCACCGGCGGCCGCTGCGCCCACCGCCGCAATGGCGCCCTGGTAGCGCTCGTGGTACCGGCGGGCATCGGCCGTGGTGCGCGCCGCCTGGCCCAGCATGTCGAAAGAGTGACGGTAGCGCGCCTGGCGACCCTTGCCGGCGCGGGACAGCGCGGCGTCGATGTCGCAGCCCATGACGAACTGCTCGCCCAAGATGCGCATGGCTGCCTGCAGCGCCGCGCGCACTAGCGGCTCACCGCTGCGCTCCAGGCGCCGGCGCAGTGTGCCGAGCAGGTCCTGCTCTGGATCCTCGTGCCAACTGAGTACGCGGCCCGTCAGCATCAACGCCCAGGTGGAGGCGTTCATGAACAGCGAGCCCCCGCCGGTGCTCGCGCTGCCCTCGTGACGATCCTGCGCCGCGCGCCAGTCGACGGCGACCAGCTTGTCGCGGATCAGCGCGTCCAACGTGGCCTCGTCCGGAACCCGCAGCGCTGCCTCAGCCAGGCACAGCAGTGCGACGCCTTCACGGCTGGTCAGGGAATGCTCCGCAAGAAACCGATCCAACAGGCTCGCTGAGCCGGGGCGCACTCGGAGCTTGCGGACCCAGCCGCGGGCGCGGTCCAGGATGGCCGCTCGCTGTGCGGGGCTCCAACGCAGCTCCGCCAGGAGTGCGGCCCGCAGCGATGCCTCATCGCCGAAACGCTCGGCGTTGAGCCGCGCATAGGTGGTGTCCTCGCACACCGCCGGGCGTGGATAGCGCATGGGTGGTAACCGGAGTCTGAGGCGTTGAGACGGAGAACTGCGCCCCGTGCCTTAACCTACAAGTGCGTGTTGAACGGGGCGCGCCGATGTTGAGTCCGTGCGCTGCCGGGTCAGGTCGGTGGGGCAGGGCGGCTCCCACTCAGCAGCCCGGGCGGCTCCACCAGCGCGAGAGCCGCCGCTGGAGCACCCGTGGCGGTACGCCCTCGTAGTGGGAGACGTCGTTGAAGACCCGCAGCCGGGCGCGGATGAGGCTCGCGAAGTCCAGGATGGTCAGCGCCGCCGGACTTTGGTCCAGGCGGTCGCGGTAGCCGCGGGCGTCGAAGCCGAGCAAGCTGCTCACCAGCAGGCGATTCGTGCCCTTGTGCGAGACCACCAGCACGGAGCGGCGCTCGTGCTGCTCCACAATGCGGCGCATGACGGGCAGCGCCCGCGCCAACACCTGGACGCCCGATTCGCCGCCCGCGGGCCCGATGGTGAGTGGATCCTCCTGCCAGGCGTCGTACTCATCCGCGTACTCGCGCTCCACTTCGTCGCGTGTGCGGCCCTCCCAGCGACCGTAATCAATCTCGCGCAGGTCCGGCTCCGTGACCGGCTCCAGGCCGTGGGGCGCTGCGATGATGCGCGCCGTCTCCACGGTGCGGGCCATGGGGCTCGCGTAGACGGCGTCTAAGGTGTCGCAGCGCAGCCGCTCCGCCAGGGCCGCGACTTGGCTTCGGCCCTCATCGGACAAGGGCACGTCGGTGGAACCGGCGAAGCGGTCCTCGGCGGTCAGCTCGGTGGCACCGTGGCGGATGAGATAGATGCGGGTGGGCATGGCGGCCTCGGCTTGGGATTGCGTCTGAGTCCTGTCGAGGTGTCGACGGGGGGACGCCAGCGCAAGCCCGGGAAAAGCGTTCCTCGGACTCATGGGGGTCAGCGTGCGCGCCGCAAACTGCGTGTATGCATCTTCATGACCGTCAGCCCGACGTCTGTGGCGCTGCGGCGATAAGCGGATCGCGGGAAGGCGCCACGTCAGGCAAAGTCTCGCGCAGAGATGCACACGTTCGCGCCTCAAGCAGAGGAGACTCACGCAGGCGCAAAAGGCGCAAAGGCAGGAGGCTTGGTCGATCTAAACAGCGCCATGCTCTCCTCAAATGTGTGCTGCTTCCACATCATTTGCCTCTCTTTTCCACTTTGGCTCTGCTCCCTGAACAGGATTGTCCTGGTCATCAGTTTCGTGCCTTTCGCGTGTTTCGTAGTTCCTCATTGCCCCAAAGCGCTACCCCCGAATCACAGCGTACCTGATCGGAAGGTCGCGCCAGCCGCGTCCGATGCGCGACCTATGGGAGTTCCAGCGCTGCATTGCGTGCGACGCTGAGGTCCGCCCGGAGGCCTTAGCCCCGAGGCGAACCCGCGGAACTCGGTCGGCATCGGCACCTGGCGCTCAACGCCGAGTCCGCGTTGTGCCAGCTCGGATAGCCTGCGCTCGACGTTGTCCGGCTCGATGCCGGTCTTGGCGCCGACGGCGCGACCACGACGACCTGCTGATTGGCTACAAACAATGGCAACAGGCATTGGCAACAGGAACTTGGCCCGGCGCCTGCGCCGACGCGCGATCGGTGAGTGGACGCCGTCCGTGAATCCCCCGGTCCTGCCGCGGTTCAGGGGCTATCCTTGTCAGGGTCGATAACGAGATCCTCCCTTTTGATGGCGGCCGTGACGACATAGATGATCACATAGGCGATGATTAGGATCGTGAAGGCACCGATTAGGCTGAAGCCGGTTGGTGGGTTCAAAAGAAACAGCAGAACAACTAATGCTGCAAGATATTCCAGGATCGGTGCCTTGCCGCCGCGTGGCGCCCCGTTGTACTTGACCACAGGCCAACCGAGGCGCACGGCGAACCAAGCAACGTAAGCCACAACGGGAATTGCGCTGACGGTTGCGAGCATATCTCGAAATAGACGATCAGCCACGTCTCGTTCGACTGCAACGCCCGTCCCATCCTCCTTCAGGAGGCAGCCATATTTGTAGGCGTAGTCGTGGACCAGCGATGCCGTGAGCATCACACCCAATGGACGCAGGACGCCGCTCGTGAGAAGGCTGACCAGCCAGGGTAATGGGACCGATGCCCCATCATAGACAATCTTTTCACCGGCTGGCCCCGTCGCCGGGATTCTAATGGTGTCTTCCAGCGCGGGCGCATAGGAGACCTTGTCGAAGTCCAACAGCCAATCGTTATGTAGTTGGAATTCGCGAGGTTTGGTGGCGAGCGCAAGCCGCCCCACGAGCGTCAAGCCCTTCTTGGCTTTGATGGACTGCAAACGGACGGGAGGGATGTCGTCAAACGCGACAGTAATAGGGCCTACGTAGGTTTCCTTTCTAGAGTTCATTGGTGCTTACCCCTTGCGTCATGCTTTGATCGGACTCTGCCAAAGCATAGCCCAACGGCACGCTGTTGGTAGCAAACACCAGCCGCTCATCGTTGCTCCGCGCGGCGGGTATGGATCGCGGCCTGAATCTCCCCGGCCGTCTTCGGCGCCAGCGGAGTCTCGGTAGGCTGCCGCCGCGATGTGTCAAGGCGCGCGGGGCGATGCTCCCGCAGGCACTTCCGCAGAAGGTGTTCCAAAACCTCCGGAGCAAGCGGGCTTTCCGCAAGGGCGGACAGAGCCATACTGTCCGGCAGGGAAATTTGTCCGTTGGTCATGGTGGTGAACGTCGCTCAGTTCCACACCCGATGCGACGCAACTGATCGCATTCGCGTTCACAGCGTCGGTGCGCCTAATCCGCGCGCACCGGCGCGAGGACGATGTGGCCCTGAGATACACGCGCGTGCTTCGGGCGCTTGCGCCCCGTTGATCGTCCAGCGGTAAAAAAAGCGCATCGCAGGGCTCGCTTGACCCTTTCCGCCGGAAGCGGCGGTCGCGATCCCACGGACTGGGGGTCACGATGGGCCAGAATACGCACCACATTCGGTCAGCTGGCGCAAGGTCAGGTAGGCGCCGCAGGGGCGTCGAGATCGGGAATGGTGCTGGCGCTCACCAACTGGCATCCATCGATGGCCAGCCGGTGCTGCCGCAGCGTCGGCAGTACCTCGGCCGCCGGCGGCCCATAGCCCGAGAGGTCGAACATCCCCAGCGCCTCGTCGAACGCGACCTGCTCCGGTTAGTTGGGAAACTCCTCGTTGATGAAGCACGACTTGCGATAAAGACAAGGGGGCTCGTACGCGGCCCCGTAGGCGAAGAAATCGATGTGCTGCTTGAGCAGCTTGATCTTCACCCGCTCCACCATGCACGGCAGTGCCTTGCCCTCGAAGTTCTCGTAGCGCATCAGGCTCACCTTGCCGGAGCCGATGTGAATCTTGACCAGATCGGCATTGTGGTGATCACCAGGGGGCACCGCCGCGCAGCCCACATAGACCCGCAGCAACGGCGGAAGCTGCTCGACCAGACTCACATGCTCTTCGCCTCCACCAAGCTGGCGCTGACGACATGGTTTCTGGCCATGTGCTTCCTCACGCAGCAGAAAAACGGCATCGCCGCGCTCGAGCTCATGCGCAACCTCGGCGTCTCGTACCCAACGGCATGGCGGCTGAAGCAGAAGCTGCTGCACGTGATGAAGGAGCGCGACGACGGCCGGCGACTGTGCGGTGTGTCCAGGTCGACGATGCCTATTGGGGTGGCGAGCGCCACGACGATACGCGCGGGGCTCACCGAACAAGGTCCCGTTCATCGCCGCGCTGGCCTGCAACGACGCGGGCCACCCGATCCGTCTGCGCCTGGGCAAGGTGGCCGGCTTCCGCAAGACCGAGACGGAGCGCTTCGCCAAGCGCCACTTCGACCCCGATGCCATCGTCCTCAGCGACGGGCTTGCCTGCTTTCGCGGCTTCGCCAGCGCGGGCTGCGAGCACCAGCCGGTGGTGACCGGCGGCGGACACCGCAGCATGGCGTTGCCGGCGTGCCAGGGGCTCAACACTGTGCTTGGCAACGTCAAAAACGCCATGCAGGGCACCTATCACAAAGCGAGCGGCAAGCATCTGCCGCGCGACCTCGGCGCGTTCTGCGACCGCTTCAACCGCCGGTTCGACCTCACCGCCATGCTTCCGCGCCTCGGCTGGGCCGCCGTGCGCACGCCGCCCATGCCGCACCGGCTGCTGGTGTTGGCTGAGCCATGTTAATAATCAGGTGCGTACATGTTGCGGGACGCGCTTCTGGATGCCGCGGCGCACTCTAACCTTGTGATCAGCAAGGGGGACCATGGATTCGAAGCGGTCTTATATGGCCCAGTTCTCGATGCGGACCCCGCGCGGCGCCGCATTGGTGCTGTTCACATGGATCGTCCGTCACGGAGAGGAGTTTTCCCGATTGACCAGTCGCCCCGCGAGGATGAGTTGCGAACGTGCTTGTTCCGGGCGCAGCCAAAGCGCGCATTCGTGACCTGAAGGAACGCAAGCCGTTATCAACCGGAAACGCGGTACGTCGGAACCGGATAGCGGACGACTAAGCCATCCGAGGTCACGAGGGTCAATCCCTCCACCACGGCTTGTGCAATCAGCATGCGGTCGAATGGGTCTTTGTGGATCGAGGGGAGATTTTGGACCATCAGCGCATGGCTGCTGTCGATACACAGGTCCCGGTAGCCATTGTCGAGCAGGCCCCGGCGAAGCGCGTGTGCGTCGACCTGAAAATCGTCTCGTCCCAGTCCGTTCTTGATGACGATTTCCCAAATATTTGCGGGGCTGAAGTAGAGCATGTTCTCAGGGGCTGAAAGGAACGCGCGCGCCTCCTCCGGCAATCGCTCAGGATCGCCCGCAGACCAAAGCAGCACCTGGGTATCGAGCAGCAGCCTCACGCCTGCGCCCCAAACATCGTCAGGATGGCCTCTCGACCCATTTCATCGAAGTCGTCGGGCACGCGGATCTGTCCCGCCATAAAGCCGAGACGCCGCGGGGCCACGGTCTCATCAAGGGGGATGACCTTCACCATCGGGCGTCCGGCCTTGGCAATGACGAACGGCTCGCCACCAGCCGCTTTTTCAACGAGCTGGGAAAGATGGGTCTTGGCTTCGTGCATATTGACGGTGCGCACTGGAGTTCTCCGGTTAAACGCAACTAGACTAAGGAGCCTTAGTCTGTCCGGGTCGGGACAGGCTGTCAACCACCGGCCACTCAGCCGCCACGAAGCCAACCTTCTCGGGGAACGGGGTCAAGTCTTGCAATGCAACATTCGCGGATGGCCCCGGCGCCGCTCTGCGATTAGATCAGGCCACGACTAAGACACACAGGGACGGGGCGCTCGGACAGCGCCATTCACTGTCCCGCAACCAGAAACCACGCGGCTGTCGTCAGCACCACCGTCGCGCCTCTGCCCGGTATTATTCCCGTGGATAGCCAGCCCCAAGGAATGACCCGCCCGGGCGGTATGGGCGTCGCGACGACCTTGGGCGAGGTCGCCTGTGTCGATCTGGACGCGACGGCTGAGGGTCCCTCCGGGACGTGCCACGAATAGGTAAGCGGCAGGTTGTGCGGTCATGTGCGGCTTCGAGCGGTACGATGCGAAACGCCGCGCCGCTCACTCGGCGGCCGCAAGCTGCGGCGACGCTCGAAAGCACGCTCCAGGGCAGGGGTAGGCTGAGGCGGTGACAACAGGGCCTCCGCAAAGCTTTGCGAATCGGCCTGCGACAGCCGGATGACTTCGGCCTGCTCGATAGCGCGCTGGGCAGCTTCTTGGACGGCCGAAACCACGAAGTTGCTCATCGTGTGACCCTGGATCTCGGCGGCACGCTTGAGCATGGCGTGCAGCTCGATGCTGATTTTGGCCTCAAGGCGGGCGGTTGAAGTCGCTGATAACATAGGATGTTCCGCCTTGACCCAAGGCACGGCAGATTGCCGTAAAGTTCCATCGCTCTAACCCACCAATTCCCGCTGGCCCAGCGGGAATTGCTGCGCTCCAGACAGGCGGCTTGATTCGATCCCGGGCCCTTGCGCTGTTCCTCAGGGGCGTGCCGATGTCTAGCCCGCATCGCTCACCGCCCCGGCGAGGGCCTTGCCCGAGTGCTGTGATCCGAGGCGATGCGGCTCGAAACAGCGTACGAGGGTCGGTTTGGCGGTCTCAAGAGCCAGACCAGGTCGGCGCCGAGGCTGGAATCGGGGGGTATTGGGGCGGAGCGGCGGGTTGTTGGCGTTGCCGGCGCAGAGACGTCCATCGGCGCCGCGCCGCGGCACCGTCAGCTGGCCGGGAGGAGCGCAAGCGCGTCGGTTCGGACGCGTGCGCGGACGCGCTCAGCCGGGGCCGACGTAGGCCGGCACGACGGCGAGGTTGCGCGCCGCCTGCAGGAACATGTCCTGCGCGGGGAAGGCCTCGGAGAGCGCCACCACGACCCGGCGCACGCTCACGCGCACCTGCGCCCCGACCTTGAGTAGGCGGGTGCGAATCGTGCCCGGCGTGGCGCGCGCAAGCTCGGTGTCTTGCAGTGCGAGGCGGCGCAGTGCGACCAGTAGCGTGTAGGCGACGGTGGAGAGGGTGAGCCGCAGCTGGTTGGCGCGCATCGTCTGCGTGCTGAGCCGCTCGGCAAACAGCTCCAGCTGTTGCTCCCCGTTCCCGATCAGGGATCCGGTTCTCCCTATCGCCGCGCGCGCAGTACAGGTCCTCGTAGAGGGTGCGGGCATCAGCCTCCTTCGAATGCAGCGAGGTGACCACATAGCGCGGGTTGGCGCCGCAAGGCCTGCTGCTCGGCCTTGACCACGACGCGGCGCGCGCGACTCCAAGTCTTGCGGGTGCGGT